>JAHFGV010000002.1 GCA_023247255.1 Candidatus Omnitrophota bacterium
GATTGCAAGTCCTTTAGCTGGAGCTGTGGTAGAAGGCAAGGTAACGGTCGAGGTGAAAGCGCATGATAATGCAAGCGGGATTAGCTCGGTGCAGTTGTACGTGGATGAGGTAGCGAGTGTCAAGAGCAGGCAGCTCAAGGCAGGGACTGTAGATGTTTATGTCGTGAGTTGGGACACGACTGTATTGAAAGGTGGCTTGCATACTCTTGAAGCCGAGGCACAAGACACGGTAGGGAATCGTCTCAAGTCCGGTAAGATTTCAGTGACTGTTTCCCAAAAGTCGCCTGTAGCAGTGGCAGTTGCAATACCAGCTCAAGCGCGAGTGGGGGATGGGGTAACTTTGGATGGTAGTGCTTCTTACGATATAGATGGAGATTTAGACAGCACGACGTTTAGGTGGGAGCAAGACGATGCGGATTCTGTGAAAGTGTTGTTGACGAACGCGAATAGTGAGCAAGCCAGTTTTGTAGTTCCAAGCGATCCAAAGATAGCAGTAAGTGGAACTGTACTGACGTTTCATTTAAGTGTAGACGATAAAGATGCAAGTACCGTTTCTGGAACGGCAGTTGTGACTGTAACGATCTATCCTGCGAACCAAGCGCCGGATGCTGTGGCTGACACAGGCAGTATAGATGAGCAGCCGGATGCTCAAGGTAAGACGACGGGACTGCCGATTGATGTGTTAGCGAACGATTCTGGAACAGACAAGGATTCGATTCGGATCCAGGGGGTAGGTGGAGCGGCGCATGGTCGGGTAGAGTTGATTCAAGTTGGGGATGCTGATTATAGCCTAGGCCAGATACGGTACACGCCTGTAGCTGACTTCAATGGCACGGATAGTTTCAGCTACACGATCGAGGAATTCACACCGGATCTTTCGACTGCTGATCCCTGGGATGGGGTCACGAAGGCCGGTCCTGGTGTAACGGACGTTGCGACGGTGAAGGTCACCGTCAATCCGGTCGCGGATGCGCCGGTAGCGGTGGCTGTAGCGAAGCCCACAGCGGAACGGGAAGGCAAGCCGGTGACGTTAGATGGGACTGGTTCGTACGATGTGGATGGGGATGGATTAGATTATGAATGGACACAGTCTGCGACTGGTGCTCCCTGGGTGAGGTGGCTGACGAATCCAGCTCTGGCAGCGCCTCAGTTTGGAGTACCAGCCGGTATGGATGCAGGGGGTACAGATTTGGTGTTCAATCTAAAAGTGACGGATCAGAGTTTAAGTAAACTAACGCACCAGGTGGAGGTAGTGGTGAAAGGCTATCCACCGGATGCGACGCCTCAACTACCCGTGGATCCATTGCCGGTGAGTGTTAATGAGGATGATGGCGCAAGCTGGGACCTATTGGCTTTGAGCCAGGCGCATGATCTTGATAATGATCCTCTATCGGTTGTCAAAGTTACAGGCTCCGTCCACGGGACGGTCAAGATCATCAACGGTGGCCAGCCGGGTCAGCCACAGGTTGAATATAGACCAACCCCAGACTACTTTGGGCCGGACAGTTTTCTCTACGTTGTTTCTGATGGAAAACCTGGGCCGAATACGACGGCGACCGGGACCGTTAATGTCACTGTGCTGGGCCTCGCGGATCCGCTTGTTGTTAGCGCGGGGCCGGATCAAGTGGTGATGAGTGGCGATCCTGTAGTTCTTGATGGATCGGGTTCTCGGGATCCGGATCTTGAGCCGATGAGGTTTCTATGGGTTCAGGATATGGCCTCCGGCAGCCCGGTGAGCCTTTCGGATTCCACGAGTGTAAAGCCTACTTTCACCGCTCCGATTGTGGCGGCCAATAACGAGACGCTTGTTTTCGATCTTACCGTGACAGCCGGCGCACGCAGGGCAGTAGATTCTGTCAATGTTCAAGTGCTTCTCAACATTGCGTTGAATCGATTGTCACCTGACTCCGGGCCTGTAGGCACGCCGATGGTGGTGATCGGCAGTGGGTTTACGCCGACAGGAAACGCAGCGCATTGGCGCGATCCGAATGGAGTCGAGCGCGCGACCGTCAAAGATCTTTCTGCCCCGCCGGATGGTAAGACCCTTTCTTTCGCTGTGCCCAGCGTTCCTTTGGGTTATTACGATGTCTCGGTGACCAATGGTTTGGGCCGTGTGAGTCCGAACGCCCTGACGTTTACAATCACAGGAGCTGTTCCTCGGTTGGACAGCCTGACTCCCAATATCGGTCTGGCCCAAACGAGTGTGCAGATTGACGGAGACAATTTCACAGCGACAGGAAACGTGGTGGATTTTGAAGGGTTCCGCATCAACGGCCTGAACTCAGCCGATGGAAAGACTCTGGTCTTTACGGTTCCCAACAATCCGCCAGGTCTTTATGACGTCACCGTCCAGAACGTGCTCGGTGATACGGGCAACTTCCTCAGCTTTACGTTGATTCCGTCCCCGCACATAGGCGTTTTGCAACCGGCCAGTGGTGCGGTCAGAAGCAAAGTAACGCTTACAGGACTTGGTTTTACTGCAACCGGAAACGAAATCGATTTCGGCGGGACCAAGATCCAGGATCTCATCTCGATCGATGGCATCACCCTTACCTTCCAGGTTCCTGAGCGGGTAAGCGGTTTCTACCCCGTCACCGTTACCAACGGCAGGAGAGAGGCGACTGACAACAGTAAGACTTTCTTCGTCAGCCCGCCGCATTTGTCGTCGCTTAATCCTAACCTTGGCTTGGCAGGAATTACCGTACAGATCGCTGGCGAGGGCTTTACAGCGATAAACAACGTCGTGGATGTCGGTTCCCAGCGTATCCTAGGACTTAATTCCTCAGACGGCCGGACACTGAGCTTTATCGTTCCCGACCTCACCGCAGGAACCTATCCGGTGACAGTGACGAATGAACAGAATGACGCGAGCGATAATAACTTGCCCTTTACGGTAGTGCAGAATCCACACTTGGATAAGATTCAGCCAGCAACGGGACTGACGGACATATCGGTAACCCTCACGGGATTCGGCTTTACTGACACCGATAACGAAGTGGATATCGGGGGAAGACAAATCACGGCCTTGAGCTCTTCAGATGGAAAGACCCTTGCCTTTGCGATTCCGACAGGGCTTGTGGCTGGTAATTATAGGGTTACCCTAACCAACGGACTCGGGTATCTCAGTGATAATGCGAAGACCTTTACCGTGGTAGACGGCCCAGATCTGACCGAGCTTCAACCCACTAGCGGGGCCATTCGGACGTTTGTGTCCATCATCGGGGTTGGTTTCAGCCAGACGAATAACGCAGTAGACTTCGGCGGTATCTTCAGAATCCCTGGTCTTGCTTCACCGGATGGAACGAAGATTGTCTTTGCAGTTCCTGAACTCACGCGAGGATCTTACCCGGTGAAAGTGACCAATGATCGGGGGGCGGTCAGCACAAACAGCCGGCTATTCACAGTCACCGATCCCATGCTTGCCAGCGTGAATCCGGCAAAGGGGGTGCCAGGAGTGACTGTGGTGAAGGTAGACGGATCGGGCTTTACGACCGATGGAAACGTGGCAGATTTTGAAGGGAATCGGACACCCCCCTTAAGTTCAGCGGATGGGACGAGCCTTACTTTGACTGTCCCCAGCGGGATTCCTTTGCGCGCTTCCCCTTATACCTTGCAAGTCATCAACGGCCTTGGGGAGGAGACGGACAATACGTTGTTGTTTTCGGTCATGCTCCGGGCGCAGCTTGACAGCCTTAGTCCAAACATAGGACTCATAGGAACCCAAGTAACCGCTACCGGTTTTGGTTTTAGCGACGCAGGAAATATCGTCGAATTTTTGGACTCGAATGGCCGAGTTCTGGGGTCCATTTCTGATATTCCCTCATCTTCCAGAGGCACGATCATCACCTTCAATATTCCTGCAAGCCTGCCTGTGAGTGCCACACCTTACAACGTGAAGATTACGGACGACATGGGCTATTTCACCAACACCCTGCCTTTTACGGTCATCCGCTTCCCGAAGATCAATCCGTTAAGCCCGACGGCTGCTGCACTGCGCAGTCGGGTGCAGGTAATTGGTGTGGGATTCACCCCGACGGGTAATTCCATCGCTTTCGGAGCGACGTTGATTCAGAATCTAAGCTCACCCGATGGACAGACGTTGTCGTTCTCCATCCCCGAGGTGCCATCGGGCGACTATACGGTGACCGTCACCAATAGCTTTGCCGATACCAGCAATACTCAAACCTTCACGGTGATTTCACCTCGCCTGGCGCAACTGTTTCCTTCGATAGGGCTGGCCGCAAGCCAAGTGCAGATTTCGGGAAGTGGATTTACCACAACAGGCAACACCGTGGATATTGCCGGGATTTTGATTCCGAACCTCGGTTCCCCGAGTGGAACGATGCTTATCTTTACTGTGCCTGCTGGTCTTTCTCCAGGGCCTTCTCCTTATCCGGTGATCGTTACCAACGGTGTCAACGATGTGAGTAATGCCTTATCCTTTGATGTCATTAAGAATCCTCATCTGGACAGCCTCGATCCGAATAGCGGGTTTGCGGGAACAGAAGTCACTCTCACCGGCCGGGGTTTTACGCCATACAACAACACGGTGAAATTCTTCGATGTCAACGGGCAGCGGGTAGACAGCGCGACCATCGGGGGTCTTGTGTCTTCCTCCAACGCAACGGTGTTGACCTTCAGCCTACCATCGGTCCTTTCGGTGAGGTTATCACCCTATCAGATTCAGGTGATCAACGGGCAGTCGGATGCTAGCGACAACACCTTGCCATTTATGGTGATCGAGAATCCCACACTCCAGAAGTTATTCCCGACCGAGACTCCGATAAGGAGTCCGGTGATAGTCAACGGTATCGGTTTTACGCCTACGGGCAATGAAGTCTATATCAACGGTTCTCGTCTTGCCACTCTAGCAAGTTCGTTTGATGGACAGACCCTTTTCTTCGAAGTTCCTGAGCTTCCTTCCGGAGTCTACGGGGTCACGGTGACCAATGGCAATGGCTTTCCTAGTACAAACGGCCTGATACTCACCGTAATTGCGCCAGCCATCAGCCAATTTGCTCCAAGTGAGACCTTGGTGAATGCTCCGGTTACGATCCTCGGGATAGGTTTCACAGCGACGGACAATGAGGTGGACATCGGTCCGTATCGTCTGACTGGCCTGAGTTCCCCGGATGGAAATACCTTGACCTTTACGGTTCCGGAGGGTCTGAACCCTGGGCCATCTCCTTTTGCGTTTGATGTGTTTATCGCCAATGGCCAAGGGGATATCAGCAACGTCGCTCAGTTGACCATCCGGAGTGCTCCTCACCTGAATAATCTCAGTCCATTGTCAGGGCCTATTCGGCGTTCGGTTACGATTCAAGGGTGGGGTTTTACTTCTTTGAGCAACACGATTCATTTCGGTCCCTTTACCTTTACGGATGTGGATTCCGTGAACACTCAGTTGCTTCAGTTCACCGTTCCTGATGCGCCTGCTGGTTCTTATCCGGTTTCAGTCATCAACGGCCTGGGAGGCGTCAGTGACAATAGCCTGGCATTTCTGATCGAGGATGTTTCTGGATACGTCATCTGGACGACAGCGACGGATGTCGGATACGGCAACGCTGTGACGGTAAACTGGATAGCGCCAGTTGGCGCCTCAGCGACCGACTGGGTTGGGCTCTATCCTGAGTTTGAGTTGGACTCCAGCAAATACGTTTGGAGACAAGATACAGGAGCCGCTCAACAAGGATTTGCCGTGATGCATGTAATCGATCCCATCAGCCCGGGTAGATATGTTTTCCGCTATGGAGTAAGCACGACAGGAGAGATGGTTGCCAGTAGCAGTGTGCTGACGGTCCTCAACGCAAGTGGGGTCACACTCAGTTTATCAGCTTCCCCCAGCTTTGTTCATGCCGGACAGAGAAGCGTCCTTACTTGGAAGGCCACAAACGCCGATTATGGATGTCAAGCCACGTTAGGCTGGAGTGGGGCTAAGCAATCCGAGGCATCTGAATCCGTTACTCTCTCTGGGACGACCACCTACGGCTTGACCTGCTCCGGGTTCGGAGGTGAAGCGAACGAGCAGGTGAGCGTTCAAGTAACCCCCGATACGGTGGGTGACCAGAAGACACTCGTGATCCTTGTTAATTTCTCGGATGTGCTTCAACAGCCCTTTAATCCGTTTGACGTTCAAGATTTGATTTTCACCCAAGTGGACGCTTATATCCGAGAAATCTCCTATGGGATCTCATGGTTGAGTGGACGGGTACTGGGTTGGTACACGTTGCCGATTACCGTCGGGGATACTTGTCCCACGCAGCAAATATTTGATTCAGCGATGCAAGCGGCAGAAACAGCTGAGCCGTCTTTAGTCTTTCAAGATTATGTCCGGTATCTCGTGGTCTTCCCGCAACTGCCCGGATGTCGAGACACCACTGGTGCTATTTGGCAGAGCCAGGGAACCGTCGGCAAAACCGCTGTTACTTCTCCCAATGGAAACGGAATTCTGCGAGCATCAAAGGCCTGGATCAATGGTATCCTGAGCCTACCTGTAGTGGCCAAAGCGTTTGGGCACAATCTGGGGCTTGCACAACCCGGAGCGCTTGAGTGCGGCTCTGCGGTGGTAGGTACAAGCGGCTGCAACGTTTTGATAGAAGAGGATCCTTTCGATATCATGGGCAGCTCAGGCAGTACAGGCCACTTCAATGCGGCTCAGAAACTGTTGCTTTCCGATTGGATCGATCCTGCCGATGTTCTGATGATCGATCCGACCGATGTGTTCAGCCCCTTTGTAGGCACTTACACAATCGATCCATTGGAGCTGCCGCCTCAGGGGCTGCAAGCCCTGAAGGTGATACACGAGGTGGACGGCGTCACAGGCCAGAAGACCTGGTACGTCATCGAATTCCGGCAGCCTATAGGTTTTGATCAATTTCCAGATCGCAGTGTCTACAACGGGGCTCTTGTGCATTTGGGTTTTGACAATAGGCTGCCCAGCCAGTTGCTCGATATGACTCCGGAAAGTCAAGCAAATGATTTTCACGATGCTGCCCTTCTCGACAGTCAGATGTTGACAGATCCTACTGGCCTTAAAGTTACCCCAACGATACGAGGCAGCCTGTTAGATGTGCAGGTCGAGATTCCTAGAGATGTAACGCCCCCCCAGGTCACAATCCTTTCACCATCCCCCGGATTGGTCGGTGGCACTCAGACGATTCAAGTAAGCGTTTCAGACAATCGTGGGGTGAGTCAAGTGACTTACTACAAAGGGCCGACCGGCAACGACCTTCTGGCGACGGCGAACAGCCCTCCATTCTCTGTTTCTTGGGATACCCTGCAGGAAATATCCGGCTCGACCCATCAATTAATCGCCCGGGCAAAAGACGTCGCTGGAAACTGGGCAGCTTCCTTGCCGGTAAGCGTGACTGTCCAGAACGCCGTCAACCCCACCCCGACAGCGATCTTGACTCAGGTGACGGATGGGCAGGGGAAAGTCTTCAACATCGCCGCTGGTGATCCGCTTCGTGGGATTGTAACGGTCTGGGCCAATGCCACGGCTCCCAATGGCGTTGAATTTGCCTCCTTTCTTGTGGATGGCTCCGTGGTTCAGTTCCAGTCGCAGCCGATTTCTCAGAAGTTTCCAAATACCTACACCTTCGCATGGGATACTACGCGAGCGACTGCTGGAGGCCATGACATTTGCGTGAAAGCAACCGATTTTCTGGCCAACGAGAGCCCTGCGGATTGCAAGAGCATCACGGTTGTGCATAATTTCGAGCCTGTGTTCGATCCGCTCTCGCCTCAAAGCGTATTGGAGAATCAACCGTTGAGTTTCACCGTTCGTGTGACGGATGCTGACGGCGATCCCATTACCTTGAGCGCAACGAATTTAGCGAGTCTGCCCAGCGGCGTTTCGTTTACCATCACTCGACAGCAGCCTGGGGAAACGATCGGTCAGTTTACATGGACGCCGACTTACGACGATGGGGGAAACCTCGCCGATCCTTCCCGGTCTTACTCGGTGATGTTCAGCGCCAGTGATCTCCTTGAGTCCAGCCAATCGTCCGTTAAGATCACCGTTACCAACGTCAACCGTCCGCCGGTTATTACTCAAGTCGGAGGACATTTAGTGACAGGCAGTCCCCTGGTCTTTACCCTAGTGGCGGATGGCTCACCTCTGGTGATGGATGTGATTGCCACGGATCCTGATTTGGATACGCTTTTCTATTTCTATACGGCGAATCCCTTGCTGGCTGGGGCGACGATGAATTCTACTACAGGCAGGCTGACGTGGCCCACCCCCAAAGTTGGCACGTACGCACTCACCTTTACCGTTGAAGATGTGGATGCCCAGGGCACACCCTATCTTACCGATTTCGAGGGTGTCACCCTAAACGTCGTTCCTCCCAATCAGCCGCCGGCGATTCAAGAGATCGGTGGACAGCCTGTGGGCACCGGCCCGCTTCGGTTTTCCGTCAACGCCAGCAAGACGCTGACGTTATCGGTTACGGCCTCGGATCTCGAAGGAGATGCTATTACGTTGACCGCCACCGGACAGCCGTTGACAACTTACGGAGCCACCTTTACCGACAACACAAACGGCACAGGATCGTTCACATGGACTCCGGGTGTTACTCCACCGGCCGACTATACCGTCACATTCACCGCAGCCGATCAGATGGGAGGCCAGCCCGATACAGAAACAGTGACCATCACCGTGTTGCCGAACCAAGCTCCCACCATTGATCAGATGACCGTAATCGAAAATGAGAATCGACCGCTCACTGGGCCGCCCTATTACGTCAACGCCAACCGCCGCTTTGTTCTTCGTGTCCAAGCCACCGATCCTGAAGGCCAGCCGATGACGCTGACAGTAACGCCCGATGTCGGGATGACAATTGTGGATCTAGGAGCAGGAACAGACTGGGAATTTACATGGACTCCAACGGTGAATCAGATTCAAAAGCATTCCCTTGTCTTCACCGTTAAAGATAACGTAGGATTGTCGGATCAAGAAACGGTGACAGTTACTGTGATGCCAGATACGCAGTTGACGGCGAGTCCGTCTGTGGTACCTGATGGGGGGCTAATCAGTGCATTCGTGACGATTAATCCCTCGACAGCAGCAACGACGAATGACATTTACGGGTTATGGTTTGTAGGGGCGACGCATAATAATTCCATTCATCGATACAAGAACTCGAGTTTGGTGACAGATGGCAAGCTGCGGGACATACCAGCGGACAAAGGATCTGGGCAGGTTGAGGTACGCTACTATATGCAGGGACTATTGGATGATGCGCATCTGGCCGGGGTGAGCAATACGGTGGCTGTAGGGAATGTGGTAAGCGTTAATTTGAAGGCAAACCAAGCGGATGCGGTGACGATTGGATTCGGGCAGTCTGTGACGCTGACGTGGACGAGTAACAAGGCGGTGAGTTGTACGGCTTCTGGAGGGTGGAGTGGCGATAAGCCGACAAGCAGTGCGCAAGGAGAGGTAATGGGTCCCACTACAACGACGAGCTACACTCTAACCTGTACGGATGGCGTATCCGCTCCGGTGAGTGACACGGTGAAAGTAACGGTGAGTGTACCTGCGAACCAGACGCCTGTGTTTGTTAGTATTGGAGGGATACCGGTGAGCGGTGCCCAGATGCAGTTTAGCGTGAAAGCGGACAACCTACTGACGTTAGATGTGATAGCGATGGATGGGGACAGTGATCCAATGACGCTGACGGTACAGATAAATGGTCAAGCGGCAGGAGACTTTGGGGCAAGTGTTATAAATCAGGGGACTGGCATCTGGCAATTCAGTTGGATACCGCAGACGACACAAGCGGGCAGTTACACAGTTGATTTCAAGGTAGAGGATACTAAGGGAGCCCAAGCCCTAAAGGGAGTCAGTGTGCTGGTAAATCCGGATGTACAGTTGACGGCGAGTCCGTCTGTGGTACCTGATGGGGGGCTAATCAGTGCATTTGTGACGATTAATCCCTCGACAGCAGCAACGACGAATGACATTTACGGGTTATGGTTTGTAGGGGCGACGCATAATAATTCCATTCATCGATACAAGAACTCGAGTTTGGTGACAGATGGCAAGCTGCGGGACATACCAGCGGACAAAGGATCTGGGCAGATAGAGGTGCGGTATTACACGCAAGGGATTTTGGATAATGCGCATCTAGTCGGGGTGAGCAATACGGTGGCGGTAGGAGATGTATTGAGTGTGGATTTAACGGCAAGTCCTACGTCGATTAATCAAGGGCAATCATCGCTGTTGACTTGGGGTAGCAACAAGGTAGTGAGTTGTAAGGGTAGTTCCAGTCCTGTGCAGTCGGGTTGGGATGGGGATGATTCAAAGCCGTTGAGTGGTTCTGAGAGTGTGTTTCCGAGTAGCACGACGAGTTACACGCTGACATGCACGGATGGGGTGTCCGCTCCGGTGAGTGACACAGTCGTAGTGACGGTGAGTGTTCCTGCGAACCAGGCTCCTGTGTGGGATGAGATTGGCGGAATGAAGGTGGATAGTGTGCCGACGTTACAGTTTACAGGGATCATAGGCCAAATCCTGGCCTTATCGTTAAAGGCGACGGATGGGGATAAAGATGAGATGCTGTTATCGGTGACGATGCCAGTGAATATGACTGGGGCGAGTCTTACCGACAACAGGGATGGGACTGGGGTGTTTAGTTGGACAGCTCAGGCTGGCAGCTACGCGTTAGACTTTGAAGTCACGGATGGCAAGGGAGGTAGAGACACAGCTTTGGTCAATATTTTGGTATGGCCTCAGGTACAGCTGACAGTAACTCCTTCGGCGGTACCTGAGGGGGGATTAGTGACTGCGTCGGTAAAGATTGATCCTGCCAATGCGGCGACGACGAATGACATTTACGGGTTATGGTTTGTAGGGGCGACGCATAATAATTCCATTCATCGATACAAGAACTCGAGTTTGGTGACAGATGGCAAGCTGCGGGACATACCAGCGGACAAAGGATCTGGGCAGGTTGAGGTACGCTACTATATGCAGGGACTATTGGATGATGCGCATCTGGCCGGGGTGAGTAATACGGTAAAGGTCGGTAACGGCGGCAACTAACCGGTTGCGGGAAAACCCATTTCGACTCTAGGCTGAGAGAATTTTCGATGGTAGAGAATTTGTTAATGCTCCAAACCGAACGTTGACGAAGTACAACACGCCATGCTAGAGTGCCGGTATGGCTCGACACAGACGGGTACCCATTGCTGTCCTGGGTGATGGAGGCTGGGGGACGGCGCTTGCGTTGCACCTTTATCGTCGCGGACATCGCGTTACCTTATGGAGCGCGTTTGCGGATTATGCGAAGTTTCTTGATCGCAAGCGGCAGAACGTAAAGTTTCTTCCAGGGATTCTACTTCCCCGAGCGCTTCAGATCACTTCCAACCTGAAAGAGGCGGTTGAGTCTGCTCATCTGATTATCATCGCTGTGCCCTCTGTTTATTTACGACAGGTTCTGAGTCAGGTCAGGGTATTCAAGCTTACAAGCAAACTGTGGTTGAGTGCAGCCAAGGGGCTGGATCGCCAGACCCTCAAGCGGATGTCTCAAGTCGTTCAAGAGAGTTTAGGCAAGATTCATCTGGCAGTGATATCCGGGCCTAACATAGCAGCGGAGATTGCTCGATGCCAGCCTGCCAGTTCAGTCGTTGCATCCAGCGACCCTGAGGTGTCTTTCCATATCCAACGCATTCTCATGGATGAGCGTATGCGCATCTATACTTCCAATGATGTCATCGGCGTGGAATTAGGAGGAGCGCTTAAGAATCCCATTGCGATTGCCGCGGGCATCGGTGATGGTCTGGGATTTGGCAACAACGCCAAGGCGGCGTTGATCACTCGTGGCATTGTTGAAATGGCCCGTTTGGGTGTTGCGATGGGGGCAAGGGAAGATACTTTTTGGGGATTGAGTGGCTTGGGGGACTTGGTGACGACTTGTTATTCAGGAAGGAATCGCTGGCTAGGGGAACAACTCGGAAGGGGACATTCCTTGAAAACCATACTCTCGAGTACTCCCATGGTTATTGAAGGCGTAGAGACAGCCAAAGCGGCAACCGCCCTTGGCCGAGTTCATAGGGTGGAACTTCCTATTATCGAACAAGTCTACGCCACCGTGTTTCGGGGTCGATCTGCCCGCCAGGCCTTGAGGGCCTTGATGTCAAGAAAAGGCAAAATAGAAAGTTAACATTTAAGAATTTTCTCAGAAAATGCCCCGCATTTTCTGTATTATGTTTGAGCGAGTTTCCGGCTGCGGGGAATGGGGTTCGCAGCCATAACTTCGGGGCGTGGCTCAGCTTGGTAGAGCGCTTGAATGGGGTTCAAGAGGTCGGGAGTTCGAATCTCCCCGCCCCGATTTTTCAGCATTCGGCTGAAAATAGATATAGTGAAGACGCCAAATCCTGTTGGACCGATTCGTGTTACGCTAGAAACCTAAACTCAGGGTTGGAAATTCACGGATGAATCAAACTATTCATGTAGGATTGCTTGGCTTGGGTACGGTTGGGACCGGTGTGGCGAGGGTGCTCCTTGAAAAGAGCCGGCTGCTGGAGCAACGGATTGGGGCTCGTGTGATTTTGCATCGGGTGTGCGATCGTGATTTGCGTCGGTCTCGGGGATTCCGTCTGCCTGCAGGGCTTTCGACTACCGATCCCTACAAGTTGATTCAGGATCCGCAGATTAAGATCTTTGTCGAGCTGATCGGAGGCATTGAGCCGGCCCGGACGTTTATCCTGGAAGCCCTTCGTCAGGGCAAGCACGTGGTGACGGCGAATAAGGCACTCTTGGCTCATGCGGGACATGAGTTGTTTGACGTCGCGACCCAGGCGGGAGCGGATCTTTATTTCGAGGCATCGGTCGGGGGCGGGATTCCTATTATTAAAGTTCTCCGTGAGGGACTGATTGCCAATGATTTTGACACCATATTGGGTATCGTCAATGGGACCTCAAATTATCTTTTGACTCGCATGCGTGAAGCGGGCATCAGTTTCCATGAGGCGTTGGCCGAAGCCAAGCGTCATGGTTATGCCGAGCGGGATCCTTCGCTGGATATCGATGGGCATGACGCTTCGCACAAGTTGGCAATCTTAGCCCTGTTGGGTTTTGGGATTCAAGCCCGACCGTCAGATATCCACATCGAAGGGCTGCGGACTATTTCCCAGGCGGATATTCAATATGCGGAGGAATTGGGCTATTGCGTCAAGCCTTTGGCGATTGCCAAACAGGTCAATCACGAACTTGAATTGCGGGTGCACCCTACCCTGTTGGCCAAGACGCATTTGTTGGCCAACGTCAATGGCGTCTACAACGCGATCTATATTCATGGGGATATGGTGGGCTCGATGCTGTTCTACGGTCGGGGGGCGGGACAGAACCCAACGGCTGCGGCCGTCGTCTCTGATATCGCTGACGTGGCACGTCATCTTTCACGGGGGGTGAGTAGCCTGATACCCTTGCACCGTCGGCAAAGCCACCGGATTCTCCGACTGCGCCGCATGGGGGATATCGAGACCCGTTATTACTTGCGTTTTATGGTGACGGACAGACCCGGTGTATTAGCGCGTCTTGCCGGGGTCCTGGGCCGGCATCAGATTTCCATTGCGAGCGTGCATCAGAAGGAACGCAGGGCGGCACGGATCGTGCCTGTGGTGATGATGAGCCATGAAGCCAAAGAATCTCACGTCCACCAGGCTCTGCGTGTGATTGACCATCTTGAGTTTGTTAAACAGCGTACGGTAGCGATTCGCACCGAGGCCCCCAGAGCCAAGTGAGTGACTGATGCCGACATCTATTGGCAATACGCCGTCGAGATCATTGAAGTTCTCGGTCCGCTCGAGCTATCCGCTATCTCAATCTTCAGCCTCTTCGATTTCAGGGAAGAGATGGCCGTGGCCTGGAGTCATCGAGACCTATCGACGTTATCTTCCTGTGTCTTCGAAGACGCCGATTGTGACTCTTCATGAAGGCAACACCCCCCTGATTTACAGCCCCACCCTCAGTCACCTCCTAGGAAAGGAATTTGAGGTTTACCTCAAGTATGAGGGGATGAATCCCACAGGATCCTTTAAGGATCGCGGTATGACCGTCGCGATCTCAAAAGCGCTCGAAGCCGACTCGGTCGCCGTGTTATGCGCATCGACGGGTAACACCTCGGCTTCAGCCAGCGCCTATGCTGCCCGTGCGGGCCTTCGCTCCATTGTATTGATTCCCAGCGGGGCGATTGCGTTGGGCAAGCTCTCACAGGCCTTGATTCATCATGCCCGCGTGGCGGCGGTCGATGCCAATTTTGACGCCTGCTTGGCGTTGGCAAAATCCCTGGCTCAACGCTACCCGATCACTTTGGTAAACTCGATTAATCCTCACCGTATCGAGGGACAGAAAACCTGCGCCTTTGAGATTTGTGACGCCCTGGGACGCGCTCCCGATTTTCATGTGACTCCGGTTGGCAATGCTGGGAATATCACCGCGCAGTGGAAAGGATACCGCCAATACTGGGAACTGAAAAAGATCAAGCGTCTTCCCATCATGCTTGGATTTCAGGCATCCGGGGCCGCCCCTTTGGTGACCGGAAAGCCCATTGCCCATCCGAAGACGATCGCCACAGCCATTCGTATCGGCAATCCTGCGAGCTGGCGTGGAGCGCTTGCCGCTCGTGATGAATCCACAGGCGTGATTGACGCGGTGAGCGACCGGCAGATCATCGACGCCTACCGTTTATTAGCTCAAGAAGAAGGAATATTTGTGGAGCCTGCCTCGGCTGCCTCTGTTGCTGGCTTGCTTCAATTGAACCAAGCCAACTACTTTACTGGCTGGAAAAAACAGAACAAAAAAAAGCAGCCGGTTGTGATTGTCTGCATTCTCACAGGACATGGGCTGAAGGACCCAGAGCGTGCGATCAAGAGCATTCGTGTTCCGCGTCCTTTGGCTCCGTCTCTCTCGGCTATTCGTAAAGCAGTGGGATTGTAGCGAGGTAAGGGACTGTTCCCGTAGATTCCTCAGGCCCATCCGTGAGGCTCCACGGAATTTATCCCTAATCATTGACATCACGCCAGCCGTTACTGTAAAGTAAGTGAATTAAGCGATAGGCGTTCTTCCATAGTAGGAAATGCCCGTTGGGTGCTCCACCTAAAGGTGGGGGCAAAAGGAAAGCCCGTGAAAATCGGGCGCGGTCCCGCCGCTGTCACCCCAGTGAACAATTCGAGCTGAAAGCCACTGTCCCCTTGACACGCGTATGTGTATGTCAAGGGGGTGGGAAGGCGCTCGGATGGGGAAGCCAGAAGACCTGCCCAACGATTGGTGCCTCGCAGGGGTGCGAGGATCTTCACCACACACTTCGTGGAACGAGTCAAAGGTGAAGGAATGCGTTCCTTTCCTGGCGTTTGTCACCCACCGGTTGCTTTAGTCCCTCCTATTTTTACCCGGTCTCAGTTCCGATTAGATTCGGTTCCCTCATTACGTCCCTCCGTTTCCTTTGTCTTGATCACCGGTGGAGCACGCAGCGGAAAGAGCCGCTTCGCCGTCGAATTGGCCCAGGGTTTCCACCGGCGCATTCTCTATGTGGCTACCGGTAAGATTTCAGATCCAGAGATGCGTCAGCGAATCTTACGCCACCGGCGGCAACGTCCGCCTCACTGGCAAACCATCGAGCCTCCTTGCGATCCAGCTGGTGTGCTGCTGCACTTGGACCATCGCGTGGGAGGAGTTTTGATGGATTGTCTGACCCTCTATCTTTCCGATCTGCTGATGCAGGGAGATTCGGATGCAATGATCCAGCGCAAGCTGCGAAGGTTACTGAGTGCCATCCGTCGGGTTTCCGTTCCTGTCATTATGGTCACCAACGAAGTAGGCTCAGGCCTTGTTCCGGAGCATCCCCTGGGCCGGAGGTTTCGAGATCTAGCGGGTATGGCGAATCAACAGGCTGCTCAGGTGGCGGATTGCGTCGTCTGGATGGTTTCCGGAATTCCTGTCGCTCTTAAGAGTGAGGCTCCATCTTTCAAGGAAAGGTGACTCTCATGGCTTCTCTCACCGATGTGTTAGCGCCTGTCGTTGAGCCGATCGATACGAGCTGGATGCAGCAAGCCCGATCGCGGCTGGACCGTTTGACGAAACCTTTTGGGAGTCTGGGGTATCTGGAGACGTTGGCGATTCAGCTTGTAGGAATCAGCCGCACCCTGAGTCCTGCCTTGGAACGTTCGGTTATCGTGACGATGGCTGCGGACCACGGTGTGGCGCAAGAGGGCATCAGCGCCTACCCGCAAGCGGTTACGGCGCAAATGGTGGCTAACTTTCTGCGAGGAACAGCGGCGATTAACGTGCTTGCCCGACACATCGGTGCGCGAATCGTCATCGTCGACATGGGGGTTGCCGAGGCTGTGGCTGCTCATGAAAAGTTGCTGTCCCGTAAAATCAGAAACGGCACATGCAATATGAGCTGTGGGGCAGCCATGACTCGTGAAGAAGTCAGTCGCGCCGTTCAAACGGGAATCGATATTGTCGCCGAACAACTCACTCAAGGTATGGACGTCATTGCCACGGGCGAGATGGGAATTGGAAACACAACAGCCGCCAGCGCGATCACAGCGGTGATGACCCGTCATCCTGTGGAACGGGTGACCGGACGCGGTACAGGCGTGGACGATGCCCACTACACACGAAAGCTTGCAGTCATCCGGCGTGCGCTTGAGGTGAACCGTCCGGATCCACAGGATCCGATCGATGTCTTGTCTAAAGTAGGAGGTTTTGAGATCGCTGGCCTGGTCGGTGTGATTCTGGCATCCGCCCAAGCCCGTCGTCCCGTCGTTGTGGACGGTTTCATCACAGGAGCCGCGGCATTGATCGCAGCGGCTTTTGATTCTCATGTCACCGGTTATCTCATTGCTTCGCATCGTTCTCAGGAGCCGGGTCACCGCTTAATGCTGGAACATCTTAGGCTACGTCCCCTTTTGGATTTGGATATGCGTTTGGGGGAAGGGACCGGTGCGGCCTTGGCCATTCCCATTCTTCAGGCGGCGGGCAAGCTGCTGATGGAGATGGCGACGTTTGACGAAGCCGGTGTCGCTGAGCGTCTTTCATGAGGACATTGTTAGTCGCCATCGGTTGTTTGACTATCGTTCCTGTGGGACCAAACCGGTCGTGGTCGGACCAAGAATGTCGGCGTTCGCTGCTGTGGTTTCCTTTGGTGGGTCTTTTAATAGGTCTCGTTCTAGCCGGCGCTTACAGTATAGGCTCAGCGGTCTATCGATACTCTCCAGCGGTTGCAGGCATAGTTGTCGTCGTGTGGGTGGTGCTGACAGGAGCGATTCATCTGGATGGTTTGGCGGATACCTGCGACGGCCTGTATGGCGGGCACACGCCGCAACAGAGGCTCAGGATTATGAAAGATCCGCATGTAGGAGCAATGGCGGTCGTAGCGATTGTCTGTGTCCTTCTCTTGAAATATTCGCTCCTCAACAGCCTGGCAGACAGAAAAGTCATCCGTGCCTTGCTTCTTACCCCTTGTCTGGCTCGCACCGTCATGGTGGTGCTGGCTACGACCCTTTCTTATGCTCGGCCTGAAGGAGGGACTGCGGCTGCGTTTGTACATTTGCCTAATCGGACGGCTTTGATCGGAGCCGGTGCTTTTGCTTTGCTCGTTGCGTGGGGAACGTATTCTTGGAAAGGTTTGCTCGTCTTCGGTGGGTTGGTGGTTGGATCCCTCATTCTGCGGATGTGTTTTGCACGCGCCTTGGGAGGCGTCACCGGAGATGCACTCGGGGCTTCGGCTGAGCTGAGCGAAGTCTGTGTCCTTGCGGCCTTGGCTATTGCGGGAAATTGACCACAGACATGAATCCCCTCGATGAAGAGTCCAGACGTATTCATGGAGGGAATCGTTGGGTTTGGATGCGTGAACGGGGTTTTGCGATGGATGACGTTATCGACTTCAGCGCGGATGTGAATCCCCTGGGTTTTCCAGACTGTGTGCGATCGGTCATTGAGGCAAATGTGGAAAGCATCAGGCACTACCCAGATCCGGATGCGGTGGCATTACGCGAGGCGATCGCCGAATTCCATTCCATTCCCATGGAATGTGTGTTACCGGCCAATGGTTCGGCTGAGCTCATTACCTTGTTGGTGCAGTTTCGTTTCTTTCAACGCGGGGTGGTGTTTGGGCCGACGTTTACCGAATATGCCTGGGTTGCTAGACAGCGACAGGCCACCGTCATCGATGTCCTGGCCAAGGAAGATGCTGGGTTTCAATTTCCAGGGATCTCGCTTCATAAGACTCCTAAACCAGAAGTGGTATTTCTATGCAATCCCAACAATCCGACAGGGCAGCTCATTTCCAAAACACGCGTCCTTGAACTGGCCCAATGGTGTGAAAAAATCGGCGCTTATCTGGTGCTTGATGAGGCGTTTATCGATTTCGTGGAGCCATCGGATGGAATCAGCCTGGTGTCTGAGGCTGCCCGGTTCGATTCTGTCGTCGTGCTGCGTTCGCTGACGAAATCTTTTGCCATCCCCGGCCTTCGGTTAGGCTACCTGGTGGGTTCTGAAACCATCGTCCAACGACTCCGGGCGCTTCAGACTCCGTGGCCCCTGAACACCTTCGCGCTTTTGGTCGGCACACGGCTGCTTCAGGAAAACGATTGGCTCTCACACACGCGGCAACAGATCGCTCATCTTAGACAAAGGCTTTGCCAATCGCTGGAAACAATACCCGATCTTAAGGTTTTTCCTTCAGTGACCAATTTCCTATTGTGCAAGCTCCGGTCTTTGGATCGAAGCGCTTCTGAGTTGACCTGCGATTTGGCTCAGCAAGGGTTGCTGATTCGCTGCTGTGATGATTTCGTCGGTCTTGAAACAGGACGATTCATACGGATCGCTGTCCGGACCCAGAAGGAGAACGAACGGCTCGTCCAAGTCCTTCGTAACATTATGGAAGGACGCATAGCAAATAGCAGATAGCACATAGCTCGATAGAAGATAGGAAATGATACGATATTCTTCATTTCTATTTGCTATCTGCTATCTGCTATCTGCTAAGTGCGGGTTGGTGTATCGATGTCTGCTAAGGCACTCATGATTCAAGGAACGGGCTCCTCTGTGGGCAAGAGTCTGATCGTGACCGCTTTCTGCCGAGCGATGGCTCAAGACGGCTATCGCGTAGTACCCTTCAAGGCCCAGAATATGTCGAACAATGCCTTTGTTACCCCAGATGGTTTGGAGATCAGTCGAGCACAGGCGGAGCAGGCGAAGGCCTGCGGGGTCGAGCCGTCTGTTTTTATGAACCCCATTTTGCTCAAGCCGACTACCGAGACAGGTGCGCAAATAGTGGTCTTGGGCCAGTCGGTGGGGACATTGACGGCGAAGGAGTATCAGGCGCAGGCTCATCGGTGGCGTAGGATCGTCGCTGAATCTCTCAGCAAGCTTCAGGCCGAGGCGGATGTCGTTGTGATTGAAGGAGCCGGCAGCCCTGTCGAGATTAATCTAAAAGAATACGATGTGGCGAACATGTGGACGGCTCACGCCGCCACAGCCCGGGTGATTCTCATCGGGGACATTGATCGTGGCGGGGTGTTTGCTCAATTGGTCGGTACGATGGAGCTTCTTTCTGCCGAGGATCGACGCTTGATCTGCGGGTTTTTGATTAACAAGTTTCGGGGAGACGGTAGCCTTCTCACGGCCGGCTTAGAATGGCTGGAGGATCGTTACGATCTACCGGTTCTTGGCGTGTTGCCTTATCTTTCCGACGTTTGGTTGGCTGAGGAGGATTCTGTGGGGCTCAGGCAACGCCCTCGGTCGATGAGCGATTCTAAGTCTGACTCTGAGGATGTTTTGCGGATTGATGTTATTCGACTCCCGCGCATCGCCAATTTCGCGGATTTCGATCCCCTGATGCGTGAGCCGGATGTGCGTTTGCGGTTTGTGGAGCGACCACTGGAAGATCCCTTGCCCGATTGTGTGATCTTGCCAGGGACCAAGAGTACGGTTTCGGATCTTGCGTTTGTCCGCCAGCAGGGGCTGGAATCTTATCTGCGTCGATGCGTGGAGGCGGGCAAGGAAATCGTCGGGATCTGCGGGGGGTTTCAAATGTTGGGTCGCGAGATTCTGGACCCGGATCATGTGGAATCCACAAACGATTGCATCTTAGGGTTAGGATGGCTGCCCACGCGTACGGTATTTCATCGCTCGAAAGTCACAGCGAATGTGCGTGGCGTTCACCTTGAAAGTGGGTTGCCGGTTGCTGGCTATGAAATCCACATGGGGCGGATGCAGGAACTCTCAGGGATGGATTTTGTCTTCAGGCTCTCGAAGGAATCACAGACTGCCCCCGAACGCTACGACGGGTTGCGATCACAAGACAAACGCGTCTGGGGAACGCACGTCCATGGAATCTTCGACAGGGATGGCTTCCGCCGCTGGTGGCTGAACCGCTTGCGAGCGCACAAAGGGTTTTCACCCCTTGCACGGCAAACAGTGTCCGTGAGGGATGACGAGTATGACCGGCTGGCAGAAGCGGTCCGTTGCCATGTCAATCTTCAAGCGATTTACGATGTGCTGCGAAGCATCCGTGATGCCTGAGGAGCGCATTCCGATTCTCGTACTCGCCTATGGCGCTGATCTTTTGATCGGAGACCCCAGGTGGTTTCCCCATCCGGTGCGGGCGATGGGCTTAGCCATTCACTGGGGTGAGCGGATCCTGCGGCGGGTAATCCCCTGGGAAGGGCTGGCTGGCGTGGTGCTGGTGGTAACCGTCGTCGGTGCAAGCTATGGTTCTGCCTCCTGGCTGATCCGTGTCATCGGCCGATCTTCAGCGACCTGGGGTTTTGTGGCCAGCGTTGTGCTTCTCTTCACGTGCCTCTCCACGAAGGATCTTGCGGTTGAAAGCCGTCAGGTGCTTCAGGCCCTTGAAGCGAACGATCTGCATCGAGCACGCAAACGAGTGTCCCTGATTGTGGGACGAGACACCCGCCACCTAGATACGCATGCAGTCGTTCGGGCGACGGTTGAGACGATTGCTGAGAGCACGCTGGATGGGATACTCTCGCCGCTGTTCTATTTCGTGCTCGGTGGGGTCCCCTTGGCCGTAGGCTATAAAGCGCTCAACACGCTTGATTCGATGATCGGACACCGCTCGGCTCGGTATATCCGGTTCGGTCGGGCCGCGGCGAAGCTCGATACCGCGGCGAACTGGATTCCGGCGCGTCTGTCCGCGGCTCTGTTTGCGGCGGCTGCCTGGATCTGCCGATATCGGAGTGGGGATGCGTGGCGCTGTGCCTGGCGAGACGGATACGGAGGTCCTGTTCCGAATGCGGGAATTCCTGAAGCTGCGATGGCTGGAGCCTTGGGGGTCCGATTGGGCGGCGTCAATGAGTATGAAGGCAGGGTAGTCGAAATGCCATACATGGGTGAGCCACGACGAGCGTTAGAGCCTCAACGCATTCGCGAAGCCATTCACTTGATGTACGTGGCATCGGTAATCGGATGGGTGATGGCTCTCGGCGTTTCTACGATGTACTTAGCATTTAGCAGATAGCAGATAGCAAATAGAATGAAAGGAAGAATCGCGTGTCATTTTCTATCTGCTAATTGCTGATGGTTCACTGCTGATTGCTTAGATGCACATTCCTCGTTTGCTAATCGCCGGGACCCACAGTGGAGTTGGCAAGACGACCATCGCTGTCGGTCTGATGGCTGCCCTGAAACGCCGGGGGCTTACCGTTCAGCCATTCAAAGTCGGGCCCGACTACTTGGATCCGGCCTATCATCGAATTGCGACCGGACGGATTTCGCGCAACCTGGATTCCTGGTTGCTGAGACGATCCATTCTCATGGGATTGTTTCAGCAGGCGGCATCGGATGCTGATCTGGCATTGGTCGAAGGCGTCATGGGTTTGTTTGACGGTCATTCGGCGGCCAATGATCAAGGCAGCAGCGCTCAGATTGCGAAGTGGTTTCAAATACCCGTCATCCTTGTCATCGATGGAAGTGCGATGGCACGTTCAGTCGCTCCTTTGGTCAAGGGTTTTCTTGAATTTGATCCGGCCTTGAGGATAGCGGGAGTGATCGTGAACAAAGTCAGCCAAAGACATGCCCAATGGCTGTGCGATGTCCTGAGGCGTTACAATCCAGTGCCGATGCTTGGATATCTTCCGCAGGATTCCGCGCTGACTATTCCGGAACGGCATCTGGGTCTTGTGCCGGCTCAAGAAGACTCGCGTCTGGCTGCCATCGGGGATCGATTGGCTGAGATGATCAGCCGTAGCGTTGATTTGACGCATGTGTTCCGGATTGCGCGTGGCGCCCCGGCGCTATCGATAGAGCCGGGTTTTCAGAAGCCTCGCCAAAGGGCATCGCCGTCTGTACGAATTGGCATCGCTCAGGATCGCGCGTTTCACTTTTACTATCCAGAGAACCTGGAACTTTTGCAGATTCAGGGTGCCCAGCTTGTTTCCTTCAGTCCGCTTCAGGATAAACGATTACCGGAGTCTCTCGACGCTTTGTATCTGGGAGGAGGTTTCCCGGAACTTTTTGCCGAGGCACTTGCAGATAACCGGTCGATGCGCTTGGCCGTTCGACGCGCCATAGCTTCCGGCCTTCCCACCTATGCCGAGTGCGGAGGGCTGATGTATTTGACCCAGTCCCTCACCGATCTAAAAGGACGCCGGCATCCGATGGTGGGGATTCTTCCCGGAGCGGTGCGGATGACGGATCGCCTGCATCATTTTGGATACGCGACCCTTGTGGCCCGACGGGAGAATGTGTTGGCTCAAGCAAAAGACTCGATCAAAGGGCACGAGTTTCACTACTCGGTATGGGACCATCCGGTAAGAGCGCATCAAGCGGCCTATACCGTGATTCGCAAAGGCCAGTCGAGGAGGCTTGAAGGGATGGTGCAAGGGAATCTATTGGCTTCGTACGTTCATGTGCACTGGCTGACGAATCCACGCTGGGCGCGTGGGTTGGTGACGTCGGCCCAACGTTGGAGGAGACGGTGCGCGGACAGTGAGACAAAATAAGTCGGGAAAGTCGGACCAACAGACGGGAAGCCTGTGAAAATCAGGCGCTGCCCCGCAACTGTAACCCTGGAAGTCCCTCTTGGTAACGTAGGAATATCTGCGTAACGCCACTGTTCCTTTACACCCCCGGGGTGTAAAAGGGGTGGGAAGGCCATCCAAGAAGGCAGGGAAGTCAGGAGACCGGTTGGTCCGAGGAGAACTCATTTTCGAACATCTTTCCGTGGGGAAAGGGAGGAAAATGTATCGTCGAGTGAAAGGGACATGGTTGTTGTTAGGAATCAGTATGGGAGTCATTCAGCACTTGGCTTGGGCCGAGGAGCCTGTACGATTGGAAGAAGTTGTAGTCACCGCGACCCGCGGCGAGTTACCCAAAAGCAGGCTCACTAAGTCGGTCAGCGTTGTCAACGATGAAGACATTGAGCGGATGCGTGTGGAAACTGCGCCTGAAGTGTTGCGCAACATCCCCGGCGTCTATGTCCGGCGCAGCGGAGCCCTCGGCCGCACCACCTCCGCGGTTATCCGTGGCTCGACGGATGATCAGGTGCTTGTGCTGATCGATGGCGTGGACGCGAGCTCTCCGACGCTCGGCAGCTTCAACTGGTCCACCCTACCGGCGGATGCCATCGAGCGGATTGAGGTCCTGCGAGGATCCGCGAGCACCCTGTACGGATCGAACGCGATCGGTGGTGTCATCCACATTATCACCAAGCGCGGTAAAGGCCCGATGCGCACGTCGTACCAGCAGGAGTTCGGCACGTTGCGCACCTTCCGAGAAATCGCGAGCAATCAGGCTGAGTTCGGTCCCATCCGCTACTATACTTCGGTGTCGCGGCTCGATAGCCGCGGCTTGAGCACGGGTGACGATGTTGAACTCACCCACGTCGCACTCACCGCGGATGCCGACTTGGCCCAATGGTGTAATCTGGCTGTCTCCCTGAACAACAATGATTCCCATGTGGGGATCGATGATGGGGCGTTCCGGCCGGATCCCAACCGTTTTAACGAGCGGGAACACCTGGCGCTGGGTACCATCGTCACCATCAAGCCGCTCGACGTCTGGGAGCACGAGCTGCGGCTTGGCTTCAACGATGATGATCTGCTGGATGTGGATCTGGCCGATCCCGGGAGCACCCAGTCCACGTCCAAGAGTCGCATTAACACGGATCGCTATGCTGCAGAGTGGTTGCAGCGGATTTCGTGGGGGTCATTCGGTCTCTCGACGGGAGGACTGGAATTCAAGGATGAAGAAGCGGAAGCCGCTTTCGATGAAACCGTTACGCAGTGGGCGATGTTTTTTCAGCATCAGTTCGATTTCGGTGATCGGCTCACCTTGATCGGCGGGACGCGCTATCTACGCCACAATCTATTCGGGCACGACACCACGGCCGAAGCATCGGCCTCGTACCGCATTCCACTCATCGAAACCCGCCTGCGGGGAAATTTCAGCATGGGGTTTCGGGCGCCGGACATGAACGAGCTGTTCTTTCCCAACTTCGGCAATCGGAGTCTATTGCCCGAGGAAAGCCGAACATTCGAGGTCGGGATTGACAAAGACTGGTCGGAGCAGCGGCTGAGGGCGGGGATCTCCCTGTATCACACGGAGGTTGACCGGCTCATCCAGATTGTTAGCGTGAGTTCGACCATCTCGCAACCACAGAATATCGCCGAGGCCGAAATGGAAGGCTTCGAGCTGGAGGGTTCGGTGGAGCCGTTGACCGGCCTTCGGTTCTCGACGAATTGGGCGTACACCGACGCCGAGGATGAGTCAGCCGGCGAAGAGCTGCTGCGTATTCCACGCAACCGCGTGTCCTTCGCCGTCGACTGCGACTTCCTCAAACGCTGGCAGCTGCATCTGGATGCCATAGTCGTGTCCAGCCGCCAGGAGAGTGTTGCGACCAACCGGCGCCTGCCCACCAAAGGCTACAAGACGGTGGATGGGGTGCTGAGTTTTAAGGCTACCGATAACTTAACCCTGTACGGACGCGTTGAAAACATGTTTGATCGGCATTACAGCGAGGTTCTAGGATTCCCGGCGCCTGGAAGTTTGTTCTTCATCGGCGGCAAAGTGGAGATTTAACAGGTTGTGGAAAAAACCCCGTTTGCTCAAGGTTTTTGTCTGGAAGCCTCACGCATTGTCGATTGTCAATCGTCGATTGTCGATTGAAAAATAAAACAAATCGACAATCGAAAATCTACAATCGAAAATTCTCTCAGCCTAAGTACATGGTCAAAGACGGGTTTTTCAGCATATTGTCTAATCAGATGGGGATAAGCTATCGAAGACATTGGCCTTGGGTAGGTGTTGCGGCATTGCTGGGCTTGGTCGCTGCCGGAGCGGCCCGAGCACCACTCGACAAACCAGATACCTCGAAGTCGCCGGAACGGCTGCCAGTAATTGTGCGCGTGGATTTCGGTCCCACCGGAAAACCGCCCCGTGAAGAGCGCTTGATGGTCGATGAGGGATCGACGCCTAAGGACGTGGTTTCGCTGTTGTTTCCCATCCAAAGCGGTGCCACCTGTTGCAATACGCGTGAGCTGGCCGCGATCGACGGTGTCCGGTCAGATCCTGCGACGAACCGCTGGTGGACATGCCGACTCAACGGACAGAGCAACTTCAGCCCATTTTTAAAAGAGCTTAAGGCAGAGGATCGAGTAGAATGGACCTACGTCGAGCAGCTTCAATAGCGCTGATGGGTGTTTGGTGGGGAGCTGCCGCGGTCTGGGCTGGAGAAATCTCAGGGCGAGTCCAGCTCGATGGCCCAAGGCCTAAGCCGGTCGAGATTCCGGTGATGGCAAAATCCCCGCAATATCCGATCGAGGTCTGCGGAAGATCCAAACACTCTCCTCGGCTTGTAGTGAGCGCTGACAGAGGCGTGGCCAACGCCCTCGTCTGGCTGCATGTGTCTACTGACTCACACGATTCACAGACGCCTCCGGTCACCGTCACCCTAAATCAGCAGGCGTGCGAATTCGTTCCGCATGTGCTGTTGGTCCCCAGGGGCAGCAGGGTCACCATCGGCAACTCAGATCCGATTTTGCATAACCTGCGCATCTTTCGCGAGGCACAGATGCTGATGCATGAGTGGCAGCAGCCGGCTCCGCAGCCGAATGAGATCTCCTGGCGATTCGATGAGGCGGGTCGCTTTCTCATTCGCTGTGGGGTGCATTCCTGGATGTCCGCCTGGGTTATCGTGGCCGATCATCCCTACTACGCGCTTTCGGATCTCAACGGAAACTTCACGGTTTCCCAGGTGTCTCCTGGATCGTATACTCTGCAGGTCTGGCATGAGGCGCTTGGAGAACAGCAGCGCAAGGTTGTCGTGAACAATGACACAGGGCCGGTTATCATACGGTTTGCTGAACATAGAACATAGGAGGGGATCATGAAGGATGGACGGGCACTTCAAGTGGCTATAGCGATTGGACTCGTGGCTGCGTTCTTAGGGCATGCGGTTGGAGTGACTCCATGGCTCTCCGGAATTTTGATCGCAGCCTGTTTCGTTTCCCGGAGGCAGTGGGGAATCATCGCCTTCGGGGCGAGTTTGGTTAGGGACGTCGTCACCGGAATCAGCCTGTTCACTGGGGTGCGACTCATCGGTATGCTTGTTGTCCTCACTCTTCTTTGGCGGCGGCCGATTCGCCCCCGTTTCTCCTCTCTAGCGTTGAGTCTCGCTATCGCCAGCCCTGCTTATCATCTGGTGTTGGCTGTGGGAGACTGGATGACTCAGATCTGCACCCGATATCCTCGAAACGTTGATGGACTTCTAGCTTCCATTACTACCAGCCTTTCCTATTTCTATCGTTCATTGACGGCGGAGTTCTTAGTCGTCGGTGTCTTCGCCGCAGGCTACGCCCTCATCGGCTCATCCCTTTTGGGTCGACGCCCAGCGGTTCTCTCAAATTTCAAGAAATCGTGAGATTGTCGGCTTTTGTCTGGAAGCCCAACGCATTGTCGATTGTCAATCGTCGATTGTCGATTTGTTTTATTTTCCAATCTACAATCGAAAATCTACAATCGAAAATTCTCTCAGCCTAGAAGGCTGCGGAAAAAGCCCCGCAGCGCTCAAGGCTCGATGGAAGTGCAGGCTTCTCGACGATGAGCGAATCGTTCCCTAGAGCCTCCAGCCTTGAGCCAATTGAGAGTTTTTCAGCAGCCTGCTATAACGGAGCTGACCCGTAACCGATGCGCATCGTGTCCTTTTTCTCCTCGGCTACCGAGTTGCTCTATGCCCTTGGGCTTGGCCGCTGCGTCGTGGGACGTAGCGAGCATTGCGATTATCCTGCCTCTGTGCGGCAGAAGCCTGTGATTGTACGCAGCCGCGTGCGATCCGCACATTTATCCAGCCGGGGCATCGAAGAGGCTGTGCAGCAACTGCGTCGCCGCAGCGAGCATCAATACCGGATCGACGTCGCTTTGCTCAAACGTCTCAAGCCGGATCTCGTCGTGACTCAGGAGCTTTGCAGCGTCTGCGCAGCCAGCCATCCAGAGGTCGGCGAGGCCATCCATCGACTGCCGCAAGTGCCTCGTTTAGTTTCCGTGAGCGGTCGCAATTTCGCGCAGTGCCTGGATGCCGTTCGGATTCTGGGCAGGGAAACCGGACACCAGCGCCAAGCCGATTTTCTGATTCGCCGCATGGAGCGTTCGATCCAGACGATTCAGCATCGGTTGAAGAAAGTTTCCGAGCGGCCTCGGGTGTGGTGTGCGGAGTGGCTGGATCCGCTCATGGTGGCCGGGCACTGGACTCCAGACATGGTCGCTATGGCCGGTGGGATCGACGGCTTGGGTCGAGCGGCTCAGGATTCCAGGAGAGTCAGTTGGGAGGTTGTCCGTCAATACGATCCCGAGGTCATTGTCGTGATGCCCTGTTCTTTTTCAATCGCGCGTACGGTTCGGGAATCTCCACTTCTGAGTCAGCTTCCAGGATGGAGCAATCTGAAGGCGGTAAAAGCCCATCGTGTTTTTGCTGTTAACGGAGCGTTCTTCCATCGCAGCGGCCCGCGTCTTTTGACTGGATTGAAAATCATGGCCGCCCTTTTCCATCCGGGGCGCTTTCCAAAACCTCTTGTGAGTCACGCCAGAAAATTACCCAGCCTGGAGTTTGAAGGATGACATGGAAAGCTGAAGATCGAGCGCCCCGAAAACACCGAGGTCCGAAAGAATCGCTGCGCAAGGGACTGATCATCGTTTACACCGGAGACGGCAAGGGTAAATCGACCGCAGCCCTCGGTCTTGTCTTTCGCGCCCTCGGAAGAAAATATCGGGTGGCTGTGGTGCAGTTCATCAAAGGCAAGTGGAAGACGGGTGAAGAGGCCATGGCGCGGGAGCTCTCCGGTCGGATCGATTGGTTCACCATGGGGGATGGCTTTACGTGGATCACGCAGAGCTATGAACGGGACGTCGCCAGCGCACGAGAGGCCTGGGTTAAATGTCTTGAGGTGTTGAGCGATGAGCGGTATCAGGTAGTCGTCTTCGATGAGTTAAACTACGTCATCGCCTATAACTTCCTCGGTGTTGAAGAAGTCCTCGAAGGGCTCAAACAAAAACCTGCGCAGACGCATGTCGTCATCACCGGCCGCGACGCCAAGCCCCAGCTCATCGCCGTTGCGGACTTGGTGACCGAGATGCGAGAGGTCAAACATCCTTATCATTCCGGAATCAAAGCCCAGCCTGGCGTTGATTTTTAAGTGCGCTTGCCTTGCTTGGGATGGTGAGTCTTGGTAAACTGAGGTTCGTTGATCATGAGTCTATTTTCTGTCGCTGTCATCTGCTGTGTTTGCTTGGCCGCCGGTTACTCCCTTTACGGTCGCGTGTTGGCCAAGGCCTTTGATCTGTCCCCCAAACGAATCACCCCGGCTTGCTCCATGACCGACGGGGTGGATTACGTTCCGGCCAAGGCGCCCTTTTTGCTCAGCCAACATTTTTCCGCGATTGCTGCAGCCGGGCCGATTGTGGGACCGATTTTGGCTGGATTGTGGTTCGGTTGGCTGCCCACCTTGCTATGGATCGTCGCAGGGGCGATCTTCATCGGGGCCTTGCACGATTTTTCCAGCCTGGTGGGTTCGGTCCGGCACAAGTCCCGTTCCATTGTTGAGATCGTTCGTGAAGAGTTGGGACCCAAAGCGCATCTGTTCTTCATGATCTTTGTGTGGCTCTCGCTGATCTATGTCATCATCGCGTTTACGGACCTGACGAGTAGTTCTTTCGTGGAACCGACCTACGGTGCAGGGGTGGCGAGCTCTTCGGTGTTGTATTTGATCGCGGCGTTACTCATGGGCTTGTGTCTTTCCAAGTTTCGCATGCCTTTGTGGTTTGCCAGTTGTCTCTTTGTTCCTTTGGTTGGTGGCATCATTAGCTGGGGACAGGCGGCTCCGATTAGTCTGGGTCCCATTGGCCCTGTGCAACCCCAACAGGTGTGGAATGGTATTATCCTCATCTATTGCTTCATCGCTTCGATCCTTCCAGTGGGGCTGTTGTTGCAGCCGCGGGGGTATTTGGGTGGCTTCTTCCTCTATGTCGTACTCTTGGGTGGTGTGTTGGGCGTCATGCTGGGTGGCGATCCGATTCGTTATCCGGCATTTGTCGGATGGACTTCTCCGCGTGGCTTGCCCCTGTTGCCGATGCTTTTTGTCACGGTAGCTTGCGGAGCCTGTTCCGGTTTTCATGGTATTGTCAGCTCGGGAACCACATCCAAGCAGATCAGCCGTGAGCCTGACTGTCAACCGATCGGATATGGGGGAATGCTTCTGGAAGGTCTGGTGGCAGTGATCGCACTCTCGACCGTGATGATTCTCGTACCCACAGATGTCATTACGAATCAGTCGCCCGATCGAATCTATGCCCATGGGCTGAGCCAGTTTGTCAGCCGTCTGGGCCTGCCGCGAGAGTTTGCCATGTCTTTTGTCTTGCTTGCGTTTACGACCTTTATCTACGATACCTTGGACGTAGCCACACGACTCTGCCGGTACCTGTTTCAGGAATTGACCGGATGGCGAGGTCCTTGGGGACGGATCGGAGCTACTCTGTGTAGTTTGGCCCTGCCGGTTTTGTGTGTGAGTCCAACGATGAAGGATGCCACGGGACAACTCATTCCGGTCTGGAAAGTGTTTTGGACGGTCTTTGGCACGTCGAATCAACTGCTTGCCGCCTTGACGTTGTTGACCATCACGGTATGGCGCAAGCGCAGTGGAAAATCCTGGTGGTTCATCGCCCTTCCGACGGTGTTCATGCTGGTTATGACGTTGTGGTCGCTGGGTCTGATGATTCAGCCGTGGGCCATCGCCCTGGGGCAGGGACGATGGGCTATGGATGGGATCGCTATCGTTGCCGTCGTTCTGATCGTGCTTGCCTTGCTGGTGCTGACGGAAACGGTCAAAAGCTTTTCACGGGTAAGACATACGGCTGGTATCGCTCGGTGAAGACGAGGGTTATCAGAGGGGATTGGGGTTTAGGGGAATATGCAGAAGAAACGGATGGAGTGATGAAGCGCAGCATTGAAGTGAAACACGTAGGACCGCGAGGCCAAGTTTTGAGCCTGCTGGAAGAATTGATGGATCGTTTGGAGGATAAGTTGTCCCATTTTCCGTCGGATGCCGTGTCGTTTCACGTCATGTTCAATGAGAGCGGCACCCACAAGCTTTATCGGATATCCCTTTCTTGTCATCTTCCTGGACGGGTAGTGGCTGCCCGCGAGGAAGGGCGGGACGCCGGCACGGTCATCCGGCAGGCCTTCTACGAACTTCAACGACAGTTGGAAAAACACAAGGCCATTCTCCGGCAGGAACATTTGCGTCGACGACGCGCGCATCGGGTGGATCGTCAGTCAGTATCGCGTTTGAGCGAAACACCCTTGGAGGAATCGGATCTATGATCGGTGACTGGAAAAAAGCGCGGTGTCTGGGAAATATTGCGCTTCGCCACTGTCCATTCATTGGGCGAGCCTCGATAATGGGTGTGGCCGTGGTTCTTTCGCTGTCCTGCGGGCTGGTTTGGGCTGAGGATTCTTCTTCGGAGCCACCCAGCGCTGAGGCGATGGAAGAGATACGGCTTCTAGGGTCTAAGGATTCCTATGAAAGACAGAGGGCTTTCTTGCGTCTGGAAGCGTTACGCGAGCCTGCTACGGCACCCCTGATCCAGAAATGGGTCACTGACCGGGATCCTTGGATGCGAGCCGGCAGTCTGCGGGCGTTGGCGGCGATTCAGGGTGAGCAGGTAGTGGGTCTATTGCTTGAGCGTCTAGCCGATGATCGAAATCCGGCTGTCCGTCGCGCTAGCCTTCTAGGTCTGGAAGTCTTCCCATCCAGACGGGATCAAACCCTGCCTGCTTTCATCGCTGCTTTGCGGGATCGGAATACCGAGGTGCGCATAACGGCGGTCGATATCGTCAGCCGTATCGATGATCCCAGGGCTCGGGAGGCGATTCTCACACGCAGAAAGCGGGAACGCCGTCGGGATGTGCAAAGGGTCTTGGCCGTAGCCGTTCGACGAATCGAGGCACCTTAGAGCCAATCCGATTCATGGAATCCGTCCTTGAACAACTCGTGAATACCGTAAGAATCCATCGATTGTTTCATGCCAAGGATCGAGTCATGGTAGGTCTCTCCGGAGGTTCTGACTCTGTCGCTTTGCTGCATCTTCTGGTTCAGCTTCGATCCTCTTGGGGACTGAAGCTATATGCCATCCATGTCGATCATCAGCTGCGTTTGGAATCGTCGAGGGATGCCGAGTGGGTACGTGCGCTTGCCAAGCAGTTTGACCTTCCTATTTTCATCGAGCGCCAGGATGTGCGCAGGCGTTGCCGCCAGGCTGGCTGGTCTTTGGAGGATGGCGCGCGCCGGATTCGGTACCAGTGTTTTCTTGAGGCAGCCACGCGGTATTCCACGTCGGTGATTGCCTTGGCGCATACCGCGGATGATCAGGCAGAAACTGTGCTGATGCGCTTGTTACGGGGTAGCGGACTCACCGGCCTGGGAGGCATTCCTATCAAACGGCTTCTCACAGAGCCTTCGACAAACAGGGACAATGAGTGGCCAGACCATTCCCAGGGGATGTGGGTGGTGCGTCCCCTGCTTCATGTATGGCGGCGTCAGTTGCTCGATTATCTGTCTCAAGAAGGTTTGGCGTACCGGGAGGATGCTAGCAATCGCGATCTGCGGTTTGTGAGGAATCGCATTCGCCATCAGCTTCTGCCCATCTTGGAACGGGACTACAATCCGAACGTGAAGGTGGCCTTGACCCAACTGGCTGAGCAATGCCGCTGCGACTCGAACTATTTGCAAGAATCGGCTCAACGCCAATGGAAGCGGCTGATTGTGTCTGCTAACCTCGAGCATGTCTGTTTTTCTCTGAAGCGGTTTGCCCGTCAGGGCAAAGCCCTTCAGCGTCAACTGGTCCGTCAGATGATTCAGCGACTCCAAGGGGATTTGCGTCAGTTTGAATTCAGACACTGGTTGGAGCTGGAACGGCTCTTTACCGAACGGCCACCCGGCACGATTGTGGATTTGCCAGGAGGGCTGCGGTTTTCACGGCAGCGTGAATGTTTGGTGGCATCCCGCAAAAACCCACCCGGTAAGCAGTTGTAAGCTTTGCTCCCGTCGGGAACTTGCTCCCCAGGTTGGAACAAGGTATACTGAACAGCCGCGATTGAGCTAAAGGGAAGCTTGTATTTTCGATCACATAACTCGATAGCCACCTCATAATAGAGAACAGAACAGAGAACAGAAAAATGAGCACTGCCGATCCGACACGATTAATGCCTCAAACTCCGTCCAAACGTCCAAGCTGGCTGTCCTGGCTTGTGATTGCATTGGGCTTGCTTGTATTCATGCGCGCCGCTTCGTTCTACGCCAGCCAATGGCATAAGCAAATGACCTACAGTCAGTTCTACCAGCTTCTTAAGAACAATGTGTCCAGTCAGGAGATTCTTGAAGCCCGTCTGATTGAGGACCGGGTCGAGGGACGACTCAAGGATGGGACAACGTTTTATGTCTACGTTCCTCCTCAGGACATCGAGATGCTGAAACTCTTACGGGAGCAGATTCCTGTCGATCCAGCCAAGAATCTTCAGGGCTTCGACGTTCGCCCTCCCCAGACGGGGTTTCTCGGTGTGTTGATCGGGCTTTCCCCTTGGCTGATTCTGTTCGGTATCATGTGGTTTCTGAGTCGATCGGCTCAGGGTGGGGGAAAGCTTCTGTCTTTCGGCAAGAGTCGCGCCCGTTTGATTACTCCCGAGGCCAACACGCGTGTGACTTTTGACGATGTCGCAGGCATTGACGAGGCGAAAGAGGAATTGAAAGAAATCATCGAGTTTCTGAAGGATCCGAAGCGATTCCAACGGCTCGGGGGCAAGATTCCCAAGGGGGTCTTGCTCATCGGGTTACCGGGTACAGGAAAGACGCTTTTGGCTAAAGCGGTCGCCGGTGAGGCCAATGTGCCCTTCTACAGCATCAGCGGATCCGATTTCGTTGAGATGTTCGTGGGTGTCGGTGCCAGCCGCGTTCGTGACTTGTTTGACCAGGCCCGTCGCAATGCTCGCCAGGGAGGCAAAGGTGCAATCGTCTTTATTGATGAGATCGATGCGGTGGGTCGACAGCGCTTTGCGGGTATCGGCGGTGGACATGATGAGCGTGAGCAGACGCTCAACGCCCTACTTGTGGAGATGGATGGGTTTGATACCCAAGAAGGAATTATCCTGATGGCCGCCACCAACCGTCCGGATGTCTTGGATCCTGCTTTGCTACGACCGGGACGGTTCGATCGACAAGTGGTGATCAGCCTACCGGATCTGACCGGTCGAGAGGCCATACTCAAGGTGCATGTGCGTAAGATTAAGTTGTCGAAGGAAGTGGATTTGAAGGCGGTCGCGCGACAAACACCGGGATTTTCAGGAGCGGATTTAGCCAACCTCGCTAATGAAGCGGCGTTGCTTGCGGCCCGTCGGAATAAAGACGGTGTGAGTACGAAAGAACTGGAAGAAGCTATCGAGCGCGTCATTGCCGGACCCGAGCGAAAGACGCGCGTATTGAATGAACGGGAAAAAAAGATCACCGCCTTTCACGAATCAGGCCATGCGCTGGTCGCTCTTCTGACGCCGGATACCGATCCGGTGCATAAGGTGTCGATCATTCCCCGGGGGGCGCATGCTTTGGGATACACCATGCAACTGCCCATCGAAGACCGTTACACGATGAGTAAGACGGAGCTGCTCGCCCGCATGACGGTCATGATGGGGGGACGCGCGGCCGAGGAGATTGTCTTTAATGAGATCACCACAGGGGCGCAAAATGACATCGAGACTGCAACCGAGATGGCTCGCCGCATGGTATGCGAATTTGGCATGAGCGAGCGTTTGGGTTCTCTCACCTATGGCCGTCGGGAACGGCAGATGTTTTTAGGAAGAGATCTGTTTGAGGACCGCAACTACAGCGAGCAAACCGCCGTCCTCATCGATGAAGAAATTCGGAGGTTGATCGATACCTGCTATCAGCGCGCCAGTCAGCTATTACTCGACTATCGTCCTCAGTTGGAAAGCCTGGCTCAGGCCTTGTTGGACAAGGAGGTGTTGGATGGGGAAGCCGTCAAGCGCATCGCAGGAGTGACTACCAGCGCCGGCTCCTCAGGATCTGCTACTCTCTCAGGTGATGTTCTCCAGCCGCCCCATCTTAAATCACTCCCGGAGAGTCTTTCATCTTCCAAAACAAACTCAGGCTGCAATAAGAGTGCCTAACTGGGCTTTTGCAAAAATAGCCAACACGTTGACGGAGCGTTGTGTCATGTTTCATGTGTCACGAGTCATGGAAAGCAAAAGGAGCCCTTTGGCCATACTTGAGGTGCCTATTTATTTTCTGCTTTTTCATGACACATAAACCATGAAACATGACACAGACGTGAGCACTACCACTAACCGCGATGCATTTTGCAAAACCTCAGTGCCGACATAATGAGCACATGGCCGCGATCATTATGTTAGGCACTTTAGTCTGTATCTTCTTCCACTCATACAAACGAACGCATTCGTGATACATCCTAGAGTTCGTTTTGCGTTTGTATGAGTTGACACCACTTTTTACGCATGCCCACCGGTGTTTGGCACGCAACGATGTCATCCCCGCACTCGCCTGAAGATCAGGCCGCAGGTTTAAGGTTTCAAGACCGCATCATCCCTTGCGCTCATAGCAAGCAGCTTGCCTATCGAGGGTTTCCGCTGGTCATGGGTATTCTCAACGTCACCCCTGATTCATTCAGCGACGGCGGCCGGTTTGCGACACTGGAAGGCGCGCGACAGCGAGCCCAGAAGATGATTAGCGAAGGGGTCGATTTGATCGACGTCGGAGGCGAATCTACCCGACCCGGCGCAAGTTTTGTTCCGCTTGAGGAAGAGCTGCAGCGGGTGATTCCGGTCGTTGAACGTCTGGCGCGGATATTACACGTGCCTATTTCTGTGGATACTCACAAAGCTGAAGTCGCCCGTCAGTCCCTGGATGTGGGTGCGTGTCTCATCAACGACGTGACGGCATTCCGGGGCGATTCCCAAATGATCTCGGTGATTGTCCGTGCCAAGGCTGCCGTTATTTTGATGCATATGCGTGGCACACCTCAGACGATGCAGGATCAGCCCCGTTACGGCCAGCTCGTTCCGGAAATCAGCGGGTGGCTTTCCCATGCGGCTCAACAGGCTGAGGTTGCTGGCGTGGAGCGCTCACGTATTCTCATTGACCCTGGCCTGGGATTTGGAAAAACACTTGAGCATAACCTTCAACTGATGCGAGGACTCGACGCTTTTGTGGCGCTGGGTTATCCGGTCGTGGTCGGGCCTTCCCGTAAATCGTTTATTGGAAAGACGCTCGATTTGGATGTCGAGGACCGGCTAGCGGGAACGCTGGCCTGCGTGGCTTATGCGCAGTTGCAGGGAGTGCACATCGTTCGGGTCCACGATGTGCCGCCGGCTGTTCAAGTTATTCAGATGATTCGGGCGATTGAGGAATCTCAAGGATCAGAAAAAGCAGATGCGCTTGGGTGTCAACGTTGATCATATTGCGACCTTAAGGCAGGCCCGGAAAACTTCAAACCCGGATCCGAAAGATGCTGCTCGAATATGTGAGCAGGCCGGGGCCAGCAGCATCGTGTGTCATCTGCGGGAAGATCGGCGTCATATTCAAGACACAGACGTTTGGCGACTGCGGCAGTCCATCACCACTCGCTTGAATCTGGAGATGTCTATCGCCAAAGGGATTGTCGCCATCGCCCTTGCGGTCAAACCCGCACAGGTGACTCTGGTTCCCGAGCGTCGGCAGGAACTGACGACAGAAGGTGGCCTGGATATTGTCAATCTGCGGGGCCGTCTCAAGCGGGTGGTTCGAACGTTTCAGGAACGTGGGATTGAAGTCAGCTTATTTGTGGATCCCATCATCCGTCAGTTGCAAGCGGCGCAGGACCTAGGGGTTGAAATGATTGAGCTGCACACGGGACGATATGCCGAGGCTTCAGCACCGCGTCTGCGTTTGCATCAGTTGAGGCAACTTTCCAAAGCGGCACAGGCAGCAAGGAAACTGGAAATTTCCGTCGCTGCAGGCCACGGTTTGGACTATGACAACGTCTCTGCGGTTGTCGAGATCCCTGAGATTGAGGAACTTAACATTGGCTATGCGATCATCAGGCGAGCGCTGTTTGTCGGTCTTCAGGATGCGGTCAGAGAAATGGTCGGGTTGGTTTCTGTCCCGTCATAGGACCCGGCCTTTGGCTGTGGACCGATGGTTTCGTTGGGTCTTTAGCCAAAAGCAAAAGCCCCGGGTTCTCGAGCAAACGGGTGTTTTTCCGCAGCCTGTGAGGTGCTCTTAATGCGAACCTTGCGACGTCCGTCGAAGTATCTTTGGAATAGCTCGCCTTCGCGGAATCGCAGACGTCACAAACACCCAGCTAAAATTTTAGCAAATTCCGAATCGATGGCGATTGGTTGTGGAGTCGATGTCGTGGAGTTGGATCGATTCAAGGAAGCGCTCAGACGAGGGGGGGCGGCTTTTCTCCGAAGAGTCTTTACGGCTCAAGAGGTGACTTACGCCAAGGCAAGAAAGCGAACGGTCCTTTTGCATCTGGCTGCCCGGTTTGCCGCCAAGGAAGCAGTAATCAAAGCCGTCTCGCAGATCGCTCCCCGTCGGATGCTGGCCATGAACCAAGTCGAGGTTTGTAACGATTCGTTAGGACGGCCGCACATTTTTCTCCATGATGATCGACATCGAGGATCGACGCCGCTGACTCTATTGGTCAGCCTTTCACACACAGAGCGTGTCGCGGTGGCAAACGCCATCGCTTTTCAGAAAGGCTTTCTCCCTCACCAACCCTGCGCTCAGAAAGGCCGAAGATGATCCCGGCAGGATTGTTTCCCCCACGTAGTCCTCAGACCCACAAAGGGGATGTCGGGCGTGTTTTCATTGTTGCAGGTTCTGTCGGATTAAGCGGAGCCGCAGCCCTCTGCGCTCAGGGTGCCTTGCGTATCGGTGCGGGGCTTGTCACTCTGGGCATTCCCCGCAGCCTTCATGATTCGATGGCGGCCAAACTGACAGAGGTGATGCTCAGGGTTTTGCCAGAGACACAAGCCGGCAGCCTAGCCCTTCAGGCCTTGCCCGAGTTGATGGCTATTGTAGAGTCGATGGATGCCGTCGCCCTTGGCCCTGGACTGTCGCAGAATCCGCAAACCAAAACACTTGTTTCTCGGCTGTTGCCCAAGGTTACCCACCCCTTGGTGCTCGATGCGGATGGACTCAATGCCCTTGCCGAAGACATAGGGCTATTAAAGAAACTTCCGCTTCCGATTGTTATCACGCCACATCCCGGTGAGATGGCGCGTTTGATTCGGCAATCAGCCGCAGAGGTCCAACGAGATCGTCAACGCATTGCCGTAGAGTTCGCTAAGCGGTATCGTGTCGTCGTTGTTCTCAAAGGACACCAGACGGTGGTGGCGGATGTGGACGGTTCTATCTATGTCAACGACACCGGCAATCCTGGTATGGCCTCAGGGGGTTGCGGTGACGTATTGACAGGAATCATCGTCGGCCTTTTGGGTCAGCGTTTGTCGCTCTTTGACGCAGCGCGTCTTGGGGTGTACCTGCATGGTTTGACCGGAGACCTCGCAGCCAGCGTTCGAGGCCCAATCGGCTTGATTGCATCCGATCTGCTGGATAGAATACCCCAAGCCATCCGACAGTATCAGGCCTTGAGTCCATCTTGATCGTTACAGAACAGAATAAGATGCTGGCGTAGCTCAATGGCAGAGCAACGGTTTTGTAAACCGTGGGTTGGAGGTTCAATTCCTCTCGCCAGCTTATTTCTCGTCTTGCGAGAGGAATTGAAGGGAGCGCCGACTCAGTTTAAGGGCGCTGCGACGGGCAGGAGCAGCGACATTCCTTTGGAGGCGCGGGTGGCCGACCCGGAGCGAGTCGAAGACGAGCGGAGGGCGCCAATTCCTCTCGCCAGCTTATTTCTCGTCTTGCGAGAGGAATCGAAGGGAGCCGAGCCTTCGGTCAATCAAGAGAGCCGAGGGAATTGTCGATTGCCGATTTTCGATTGAACGAAGGTTTTTCAATCGACAATCCAAAATCGACAATCGACAATTCCAAGGCTGTTTCATGATCCCTTAGTCGAGGCGGGTGGCCGACCCGGAGCGAGTCGAAGACGAGCGGAGGGCGCCGATTCCTCTGGCCATCTGAGTTAGCCTCACGAGGAGTTATGGTATGGTAGGAGTTCTTAGATATTCCAGTTCTGTGCGCTGATTGCTGTTCTTCAAGGGCAGGTGCCGGAGTGGCCAATCGGATCAGTCTGTAAAACTGACGGGCTTACCGCCCTACCCAGGTTCGAACCCTGGCCTGCCCATCGTTTTCAAGATATGCTTACATTTTGCCACAGGCCGGTATTTGTGAAGGGAACCCGTTTGTTCCTGCAAGAAGGGGAGGGTTCGAAGGCCGAACGCCCACCGCGTTCGGCATTCCGCGGCTGCCCCGATGACAGCCGCTGCAGGAGCCGAGCCGTCGATCAATCAAAAGAGCTGAAGGAATTGTCGATTTTCGATTGAATGAAGGTCTTTCAATCGACAATCCAAAATCGACAATTCCAACAGCTTGTCACTTGTAACTTGCTACTTGTCACTATTCTTAATGCGGGTGTAGCACAGTGGTAGTGCGCTAGCCTTCCAAGCTAGTCACACGGGTTCGATTCCCGTCACCCGCTTTTTTGTCTTGTGACGGGAATCGAAGGGAGCCGCGACACAGATTAACGTCGATCCGACGAATAGGAGGATCGATATTCCTTAGGAGCGGCGGGTGGCCGACCGAAGCGAGCCGAAGGCGAGCGGAGGCGCCGATTCCCGTCACCCGCTTTTTTGTCTTGTGACGGGAATCGAAGGGAGCCGAGCCTTCGGTCAATCAAGAGAGCCGAGGGAATTGCCGATTGTCGATTTTCGATTGAATAAAGCTATAAGAATCGGTATTGTTTGGGCTGACCTCCTTTTGCTCCCAACGCGCATTTACTCAGGAGAGCGGAAAATAGGTTGCATTACCGCCATGCCGATTCGACGCTGCACTCAGCGCAAGGGGCAACCTTTCATTCGCTCCGCTCAGTAAGATTTAATATGAGTCAACGCGTGCGATGGCCCTGCCGTTGACAGTGGGCTCAAAAGATGCTAGAGTGATACCCTTTAGAATGACGACGACATTCGCCAAAGAAATAACCGCGAAACGCCAGTGGTTGGTCATCGACGCCAAGGATCAAGTTCTGGGTCGTTTAGCCAGCCGTATCGCCCTCATTCTGCGTGGGAAGCACAAAGTTGCTTACACGCCGTTTATAGATACGGGGGATTTTGTGGTGGTGATTAACGCCTCGAATATCGCTGTGACGGGAAACAAGCGTACTCAGAAACTTTATCAACGATATTCAGGGTATCCAGGAGGACGGAAGGTGCAGACGCTGGGTGAGGTCCTGGATACTCATCCCGATCGTGTGATTCGCCTGGCTGTAAAGAGAATGATGCCCGAAGGACCATTGAGCCGACGGATGCTGAATAAGCTTAAAATCTATCCTGGGCCGGATCATCCGCATGTGGCGCAGCAACCGAAACCCATTTCAATAAGCAACGGTTAAGAGCTAACCCATGCCTGATTTCCTAGAGTCTGCAGGGGTTGTAGAGCCTGAACCCCCAAAGACTAAAAGTCCACAGGACCCAACTGAAAGGGAAGAGCACCCAGCTGAAATGAAAGCCTCAGCCGGGACCGGACGTCGCAAGACTTCCATTGCACGCGTGCGGCTCATTCCAGGTACTGGGACCATTACGGTGAATCATACGCCTTACGAACAATGGTTTCCGCGTGAGTCGCTGCGCTTGAGCATTCGGGAACCGTTGCTGCTCACACGGCAGATTGGAAGGTATGACGTTTTCGCAAACGTGAGCGGAGGCGGTTTAAGTGGCCAGGCCGGTGCCATTCGATTAGGCATTGCGCGGGCCCTCCTTCAACTCGATCAGACCAACCGCTCGGGATTGCGCAGCGGTGGATTCTTGACTCGTGATCCTCGGATGAAGGAACGTAAGAAATACGGTCGGAAAGGCGCTCGGAAGCGATTCCAGTGGACCAAGCGGTAAGGCAATCAATTTTCTGCACGAAATGTCTGCTGGTGTTAAGAGTGCGTCCCAGAATCTCCCGTGCCCTGCGCTGGGCCTAGCTGCGAGACCCGCAAGGCGCGAGGATCGCCGCGTACCAGCTCCTGCGGTACGCAAGCGACGAGCAACGCCGCGGGACGACGCAGATCGGCCCAGCCAATGGGCAGACTCAGGGTTGCGGCGCCAGACGGCCATCTGCGGCGTCGCTTCTCCTCGACGTACCACGGGGGGTACGCCGTCGTCGTCGCTCCTTGCATCTGGCCGTCTGGCGCCGCAACGCAGGGTACGCGAGATTCTGGGACGCACTCTAAGATGACAGTTACCAATCCTTATAGATGTCCAAGCTGCGAATCGCCATTGCTGGGGCGACTGGATATGCGGGAGAAGAGCTTATCCGGATCCTTCAGCACCATCCCTTCGTTGAGCTTACCCAATTGGCGGCTTCAGCCAAATGGGACCGCCCAGTCCCATTAGCCGAAGTCTTTCCACGCTTTGCCCACCCACTGGACTTGGCGATTGAATCCTACGATCCCCAAACGTTTGCCCAGAAAAGCGATATCGCTTTTCTGGTCCTGCCCCATGGACTCTCGATGGATTTAGTGCCTATCCTGCTCAGGGCTGGCCTTCGCGTGATCGATTTGGGAGGGGATTTCAGGCTCAAGGATCCATCGCTGTTCAACCAATGGTACGGCAGAGTTCACGGCCATCCGGAATTTCTGGCGGAGGCAGTCTATGGTCTGTCGGAGCTCAATCGAGAGTCTATTGCACAAGCTCGTTTAGTGGCCAATCCGGGGTGCTATGCAACGTCGGTTATCTTGGCCGTTGCCCCTTTGCTCCGTGCAGGGATGGTGGAACCGACCGGGATGATTGTGGATGCCAAGTCAGGGCTCACCGGGGCTGGGCGAAAGGCAGAGACATCCTTAATGTTTGCCGAGATGAATGAAAATCTGTGGGCCTATAAGGTCAATCACCATCAGCACCAGCCGGAGATTCAACAAGCGCTGCGGCCTTTCACGACAGCGCAGAAAATCTCTTTGTGTTTTGTTCCTCACGTCGTGCCGCTGAATCGGGGGATTTTTTCCACCATTTATCTGCGTCTGGCCCGGTCCTGTCGTTGGGAGGATATCGATTCCGTGTATCGGGATTTTTATCGAGACACCCCATTCGTGCGCATGCGTCCCGCGCAGTCCTGGCCCAAGGTGAGTGACGTGGCGGGCACGAACTTTTGCGATCTGGCTTTTACCGTTGATACCGACCAGCGCTTGGTGGTGGTCGGCGCAGTGATCGATAACTTAACCAAAGGAGCTGCGGGCCAGGCCGTGCAGAATCTGAATCTTATGGCTGGCTGGTCCGAGACGATGGGTCTGTTGTGATGAGGCAGGTTTCTGGAGGAGTCACAGCGGCGAAAGGGTTTGTAGCGTCTGGAACGAGTGCCGGGATTAAACGGGGTCGTAAACCAGACGTTGCGCTTGTGGTCTCAGAATGGCCGGCAATCGTCGCTGGTGTTTTCACCAGAAACCGGGTGCAGGCAGCCCCCGTGCGCATCAGCAAAGACCGTGTGCGCAAGGCTAAGGCACGCGCGGTGTTTTTAACGAGTGGCTGTGCCAACTGTTTGACGGGAGTGCAGGGATGGCAGGATGCGCGGCTGCTTGGCCGAGTGGTTGCCCGTCACCTGGGATTCCCTGAGGACGAAGTTCTGTTGGCATCCACAGGAGTTATCGGACGTCGATTGCCTGTGCCAAGAATTCTACGGGTGATTCCCCAGTTAGTCCAGCGGCTCGATCGCGCGCATCATCGCGCGGCAGCACAGGCGATTCTGACGACGGACCTCAAACCCAAAGAAGTGGCCCTGCAGACGACGATTCAGGGTCGGCGCTGCCACGTTGGAGGCATGGCGAAAGGTGCCGGTATGATTGCGCCTTCGATGGCGACGCTGCTTTCCGTGATTACCACTGATGTCGGCATGAGCCCGAGTGTGCTGCAGGCGATGCTTCGCGAGGCTGTCGCGCAGACGTTCAACCGTATCAGCGTTGACGGCGATAGGAGTACCAACGACACGGTGTTCGCGCTGGCCAATGGAGCTTCTGGGCTGAGCGTGAAGGCCATGACGCGCGACGCCAAGATCATCTCAGAGATGTTGCATCAGGTCTGCAAGGAGTTGGCCCAGCGGATTGTCGAGGATGGAGAAGGAGTCAGCCGTCTGATGGATGTCCAGGTATTGGGGGCACGCAGCCAAAGAGAGGCCGAAGCTTGTGTGCGGCAGGTCGCCGGCTCTAGTTTGGTGAAAACCATGTTGGCTGGTGCGGATCCTAATGTGGGTCGTATCGCGGCGGCGGCTGGCGCTTCCGCGGCTCGTTTTGATCCTTCGCAGATGGAGGTATTCATTGGAGGCCGACGAGTCATCGCCCAGGATAGGGTGTTGCCCTTGGACAAAGCTGTAGCCAAACGTCTTTTAGCCCCTTCTCGGGTTGCGGTGCGCATCGATCTGCACGCAGGCACGTTCCAGGCGCATCTTCTGACCTGCGATCTTACCGAAGATTACGTGAAGATCAACGCCGGCTATGCAACGTAATAAGCATGGCCAGCCTGTTAGGGTGTTAACGAGTGAGCGTGTCAGCGAGTATGCGGGTTTGTGAAATAGATTGTAACGGGCAAACGCGCCAACTCCCCAACTCGCTAACACGCCAGCACGCCAACTGGCTAACGCGCTAACTCTAATGCAAGACTCTATACGAAAAGCCGATATCCTGATCGAGGCGCGGCCTTATCTGCAGGCATTCCGGGGTAAGGTGATCGTCGCTAAATATGGTGGCAGCGCGATCGATAATCCAACCGCTATGCGCGGCATCCTGGAGGATCTCGTATTCCTGAGCGTGGTAGGGATTCGTGCGGTGTTGGTTCATGGGGGTGGCCCTGCGATTGCCCGCAAACTGGATTCACTCGGAAAGCAAAGCCGATTCGTGGATGGCATGCGCGTTACGGATCGGTTTACCCTGCGTGTGGTGAATAAAACCCTGGAAGAAATCAATCGCAGGCTCGTGAGTCAGATTCATCAGCTCGCAGGAGAGGCTGAAGGCCTGACGCCCAAACAAGAGGTCATCGTGGCCGAGCCTCATCTTCGGGCAGGCGAGTTGGGATACGTCGGTTCGGTGGCCTGGGTGCATACAGGCAGCATCCGTCGGGTGTTTGCACGACAGGCCATTGCCGTCATCTCACCCGTCGGGGTGGGTAACGGACAGCTTTACAACGTCAACGCGGATGACGTGGCCAGTGAAGTTGCCGCCAGTCTAAAAGCAGAAAAATTAGTTCTTTTGACCAATGTGCGCGGCATACTCAGCAAACCGGCTGATAGCGGATCGTTGCTGTCGACGCTGTCTGTTCGTAAAGTGACCCAGCTTATCCAGAAGGGAACCATCCAAGCAGGGATGATCCCAAAGGTCAATGCATGCGTCGAGGCGCTGCGGCGAGGGGTAAAGAAAACGCACATCATCGACGCGGCTTTGCCGCATGCGATGCTTCTTGAGATATTCACCCAACGAGGGATCGGGACGGAGATTATTCGATAAAATGAGGGGGCAAGAGACACGGAGCAAGTTATCATTTCGAATTTCGGATTTTTGATTTCTTTTCAATCCGCCACTCGCAATCCCAAATCCGAAATTGAAACTTGCCCCATTCTCCTGAGTGTGTGTTTCAATGGCTTCCCAGACCCAGAAGGTGATTGAACAATACGAACGCTACGTGATGAACACCTACGTGCGCAGCCCCCTGGCATTGACGAAGGGCAAGGGTAGCCGGCTGTGGGATGTGGAGGGGCGAGAGTATCTGGATTTGTTTCCCGGTTGGGGCGTCGGTATCTTGGGCCACAACCATCCTTGGGTGATGAGCGCCTTGCGGGGACAGACCCGGCGTCTCATCCATGTATCCAACAACTACTACCACCCGCTTCAATGGCAGGCAGCCAAGCGTGTCGTTGAAGCCTCCTTTGACGGAAAAGTCTTCTTTTGCAACAGCGGGGCAGAGGCGGTTGAATCGGCGGTGAAATTGGCGCGGCGCTGGGGCGCGGGGCGTTATGAAATTATTGTGATGGAACGTTCCTTCCACGGTCGCACGATGGCCGCCTTGAGCGCGACGGGACAGTCCAAATACCAGCAAGGCTTCGAGCCGCTATTGCCTGGGTTCATCCGAGTTCCGTTCAATGATTTGGAAGCGGTTCGCCGCGCGATTACGCCGAAGACCTGCGCGGTTTTGGTGGAGCCGATTCAGGGTGAGGGGGGACTGCGCGTCGGCACCGATGCATTTCTGCAAGGGCTTCGACAGCTCTGCGATGAGCACAGGTTCTTGCTCATCATGGACGAGGTCCAAAGCGGCATGGGACGAACAGGCAAATGGTTTGCCTATCAGCATACAGGCATTACGCCGGACGTGATGGTGCTTGCAAAGGCCCTGGGCGGCGGATTTCCAATTGCCGCCATGATAGCCAGACGCTCGGTTGCCGATACCCTGACACCGGGAAGCCATGCTTCGACGTTTGGCGGAAATCCCTTGGGATGTGCAGCCATCGTGGCGGTCTTTGAAGCCATAGAAAAACAGGCTCTTCTTCAAAAAGTCAACACGCTCAGTCGAGTGATCTTTGAGCGGCTGAGGAAACTCGCGACGCGTTGCCCGATTATTCAAGAGGTGCGGGGGCGGGGATTCATGATTGGGATCGAGCTTACTGTCGCGGGACGGCCATTGGTGAGTGCCGCTTTGGACGAACGACTCCTGTTGAATTGTACCCAGGATACAGTTCTGAGGTTGCTTCCAGCCATGACGATTGCCAAACTTGAGCTCAACCGTGCGCTTTCGATTCTCGAGGGGATACTCTTGAAGAAGGCTCAAGGATAGCCCAGCGGAATTGAGAATAGGCCTCATTGAGAATGACGTCACGCCATTTTCTGACCTTGCAGGATGTGAGCGAAGACGAATTGCGCGGCTTGCTGTTGGAGGCCTCGCGCATGAAGTCGGACCGAAGCCGGGCGCAAAACGTATTGAAGGGCAAGACGGTCGCGTTGATTTTTCAAAAACCGTCCATGCGAACTCGCGTTGCCTGTGAAGTTGCCGTGCAGCAGCTGGCAGGCTCGGTGATCTATCTGGGCAAGGAGGATATCCAACTCGGGCAGCGAGAGCCGATCAAGGATGTAGCGCGGGTAATCTCGCGATATGTCGATGGCGTTGTGGTGCGCATGTTCGCGCATCGTGAGGTTGAAGAATTCGCCCGCTACGCCACGGTTCCTGTAATCAACGGCTTGTCTGATTCGGCGCATCCCTGTCAGGCGGTCGCGGATTTGTTGACCATCCAAGAACAGATGGGTCGTCTGCGGGGGGTTCGACTGGCCTATATCGGTGACGGGAACAATGTGTTGCATTCGTTGATGAACGGATGCGCGATGCTGGGGGTCAATCTGGCAGTAGCGACTCCGACGCGGTATCGGCCGGACCGAGGAATTTGGGAACAGGCCAGGCAGTCCGCCCGCAAGCATGGTGGCAGCCTTCGATGGGAAGAAGATCCCCGTGAAGCTGCCCGAGGGGCCCAGGTGGTCTACACAGACGTCTGGATCAGCATGGGTCAGGAGAGGGAGCGTGCGGCGCGTCGCCAGGCATTTGGTCGCTATCAGCTTAATCCAACGCTGCTTAAACGGGCATCTGTGGATTGCCGGATCATGCACTGCCTTCCCGCTCATCGTGGGGAGGAAATCACAGAAGAAGTTATGGAAAGTTCTGGTTCAGTGATCTTCGATCAAGCAGAGAACCGTCTTCATGTTCATAAGGCGATTCTGGTTTTCTTGATGACAAAACGAAAGAAGCATACTCGTTAAAAACACAGGATCGATGATGAAAACAGTTGTCTTAGCCTATTCCGGAGGATTGGACACATCGGTGTGCGTGAAGTGGTTGGCCGAGCGGGGCTATCGTGTCGTTGCGTTCATGGCGGATGTCGGGCAAGGTGAGCCTTCCACCGCAGCCATCCGTCGAGCCAAAATTGCCGGCGCCGATTCGGTGATCATCCGCGATCTGCGTCAGGAGTTTGTGACTGACTTCTGCTGGCCGGCGCTGAAGGCCCATGCGGTTTATGAAGGGGCTTACTTGTTGGCGACGGCACTGTCGCGTCCTTTGATCGCCAAGCATCTGGTGGCTGTCGCGCATCGACTGAAGGCAAAAGCGATCGCCCATGGCTGCACGGGCAAAGGCAATGATCAGGTTCGCTTTGAAGTGACGGCGAGGATTTTAGATCCTTCGCTTCAGATCATTGCTCCGGTCCGCGAGTGGGAATTTCGCAGCCGAGAAGAGGAAGTGGAGTATGCCTTGCGCCATCGTATTCCTATCGAGGTTTCCAAACGCAGCCCTTACAGCATCGACCAGAACCTTTGGGGAACAAGTATTGAAGCCGGGGTTTTGGAGGATCCTTGGACGGAGCCGCCGGAAGAAACCTACCGGTCCATTCGTTCTCCCCGTCGGACATCTTCTCAACCGACGGCTGTGACGATCGGATTTGCAAAAGGCAATCCGATCAGTCTCAACGGTGAACGTTTGAAAGCGGTACCGCTTGTGGAGCGACTCAACCGACTCGGGGCCTTGCACGGCGTTGGGCGCTGCGATATGATCGAAAGCCGAGTCGTGGGCATTAAATCCCGTGAGGTTTACGAATCACCGGCCGGGACGATTTTGCTTGGCGCGCATCAAGAACTGGAACGGTTGGTGTTGGATCGCCAGCTATTTCAGATGAAACAAACCTTGGGTATTAAGTACGCCGAGCTTGTCTATGGTGGACTCTGGTTCACACCGCTTAAAACAGCCTTGGACGCTTTTATCGATGAAACCCAACGCACCGTCACCGGGGAAGTCCGCCTGAAACTCTTCAAGGGGACTTGTCAGGTCGTTGGACGCCGATCCCCGCATAGCCTCTACCGAGAACATTTAGCTACTTACTCAGCCAAGGATCGATTCGACCCGCGCGCCTCAACAGGATTCATTAAATTATTTGGACTTCCCTATGAAGGTAAAATGTGGAAGGTGGAGGATGGAAAGCGATAGGCCCATGCGTGAGTCTGGTCTGCTTTTTATTGCAATCACTGGTCACTGGTCACTGGTCACTAGCCACTGATATGGGTATTTCTCACACTAAGTTGTGGGGCGGACGTTTCCGAAAACAGACGGATCCGCTAGTCGAGGGGTACACGTCCAGCATTCGAGTGGATTATCGTCTGGCGCGCTATGATGTGATCGGTTCCATCGCTCATGCAAAGATGCTGGGTCGTTGTCAGATCATCGGTCCGAAAGATTGCCGCAAGCTTGTCCGTGGCCTTGAGCGGATCCTTCGCACCATCGAGCAGGGTGACTGGCAAATGGATCCTTCCGCCGAGGATGTTCATACGCAGATTCAACAACAGTTGGAACGCCGGGTAGGTTCTGTCGCGCATAAGCTTCACACCGCACGCAGCCGTAACGATCAGGTCAGCTTGGATCTTCGACTCTATTGCCGGGATGCGGTTATCCAACTGGCCCAAGTAATCGGTATCCTTCAACGCGCCCTGATTCGATTCGCCGCAAAGAGTCAGAAGATTGTGATTCCAGGCTACACGCACCTGCAACGGGCGCAGCCTGTCTTGTTCGCGCATCATCTTCTGGCCTACGTCGAGATGCTCCAGCGCGATGCCCAGCGCCTGGAGGATGTTCAGCGACGCATCCAGGTGTTGCCTCTAGGTGCGGCGGCACTTGCGGGAACTTCCTTGCCGATCGATCGGCATTACGTGGCCAAGCTTCTGGGTTTTCCCCGGATAGCAGCCAACAGCCTGGATGCTGTTTCCGACCGGGACTTTGCTTGCGAGCTTATCGGTGTACTTGCCGGATTGCACGTTCATCTGTCTCGTTTTGCACAGGACTGTATTCTTTGGGCGACGGAAGAATTTGGCCTCATCCGTCTGGATGACGCCATCGCGACAGGATCCAGCCTGATGCCGCAGAAGAAAAATCCGGATGTCCTTGAACTCATACGCGGACAAGCAGGACTCATCATCGGGAATCTGAGCGGATTCTTGACGGTGATGAAAGGCCTACCCTTGTCGTACAATCGAGACTTGCAGTGGGATAAGCGTTTTGTCTTCGAGTCGGTTGAGGCAAGCGTGGATGCCTTGACGGTTCTTGAGCGGTTCGTCTGCCATCTAAACGTTCGTCCGGAGGGAATCGCGCATCTGTTGGAATCGGACTTTATCTGCGCGACGGACTTGGCTGAATACTTGGTTGAGAGAGGCCTTGCGTTTCGTCAGGCCCATGAAGTCGTGGGACGCCTGGTTGCCTTCACCGAGACGCAGGGAAAGCGTTTGAAGGATCTATCCTTGGCGCAGCTTCGGCGTTTTTCCAAACGATTCGATGAACCAGCGCTGCGTTTGGCTGACCCTTACCGGTCGGTTGAGCGCAAACGCAGCTTCGGCAGCACCCATCCGGCTCAGGTCCGTCGAGCGCTGCGTCAATGGCGGCTTCGATTGGGAATGCGGTGACTGCGTATAAGCTCACTGATGAGGCTGTTGTGAGAAATTGTCGATTCTTGATTAACGATCGTTGCTATGTTCTATCCGCATGACTTTCATCGCGTAAAGGGTGATCTTTATTGTGAAGGCGTATCCGTCGAGCGGATTGCCCAGGCCGTGGGTACGCCGGTCTACGTCTACAGCTACAAGACGATCGTGGAGCACTTCCGAAAGCTCAAAGGGGCTTTCAAGAGCATTCGTCCTTTGATCTGTTTCTCCGTCAAGGCCAATGGTAATTTGGCTATCCTCCGCCTGTTGGTGCGTGAGGGGGCGGGTTTGGACATCGTTTCCGGAGGCGAGTTATACAAGGCACGGAAAGCCGGCTGTTTTGGCTCGCGTATCGTGTATGCTAGCGTTGGTAAAAGGCCAGATGAAATTCGGACAGCGCTGGGGGCCAAGATATTCTGTTTTAACGTGGAATCCGCGCCGGAGTTGGAAGCGATCGATGCGGCTGCGCGTCGGATGCATACCGTTGCCCGGGTGGCGTTGCGTATCAATCCGAATGTCGAGGCGCATACCCACAGGCACATTACGACAGGCATTGCAGAAAGCAAATTCGGCATCGATTCAAAGACAGCCTTGAGTCTGATTCGCCGTCACGCAGGCTTTCCAGGAATACGCATGATCGGTCTGCATGTTCATATCGGCTCTCAGATCAGCCGTGCGCAGCCTTTCATCCAGGCGATTCGTCGTCTGGCTCCTCTGATTCACAAGGCGCGTCGTTTGGGTGTAGGGCTGGAATGGCTCAATCTGGGTGGGGGCTTGGGGATCGTCTATCAAGAACACGAGCAGCCGCAGACGCCTCAGGCGTTTGCGAAAGCGGTGCTTCCTCCGTTGCGCCGGTTGCGTGTGCGATTGATTCTGGAGCCTGGGCGTTTTATTGTCGGTAACGCCGGGGTGTTGGTGACACGAGTGCTTTATGTAAAATCGGGTTTTGCGACGGATGATTCCGTCCAAACTCAGGCAGGCAGGCAATTTGTGGTGGTGGACGCAGGGATGAACGATTTGATCCGGCCGGCGCTCTACGATGCTTACCATGAAGTGATTCCTGTTAAGGCTCATCGCCAAACGCTCAACGGTCAACGACGGTATCACATCGTAGGGCCGGTTTGTGAGAGCGCGGATGTGCTGGCGCGTGATAGGGCTCTGGGAGAGCTGATGTCTGGAGATTTCTTAGCCATCTTGGGAACCGGTGCCTACGGCTCTACGATGAGTTCCAACTATAACGGTCGCCCGCGGCCGGCGGAGGTTCTGGTGCGCGGCAACGAATGGGCTTTGATCCGTAAGCGAGAGACGCTGCGCGATCTCATTCGGCAGGATGTCGTTCCGACTCAGATTTTGGGTAGATGACAGGTGCCACTTGAAAGGTGCTAGGTGAGAGGTGAATGAAAAATAAGGTGAAAGCCGCAATCCGCAATCCGCAATCCCCGATTCAAGGCGTTTCGTACACTAAATTATCGGGCACAGGCAATGATTTTGTGCTGGTGGATACGCTCCATACGCAAACGGGCCGAGCGCATGTGAGCTGGCCGAGGATTGCCCAGCGTCTATGCAATCGCAGCCAGGGGATCGGAGCGGATGGCCTGTTGGTATTGGGACGCTCGCGTGTCGCGGATGTTCGGATGAGAATTTTTAATCCGGACGGCTCAGAACCTGACATGTGCGGAAATGGGCTGCGGTGCCTGGCTTGGTACGCTACGCGATCGGGACAGGCTCGGGAGGGAGGAACTCTGACCATCCAAACCAAGGCCGGAATCAAACAGGCCACCTTTGATAGTCCTAATCATGTTCGGGTTGATTTGGGAGTGCCTCGGTTTATTCGGCACTTCCACCGATTCGTCGTGGAAGGGCGGAGGGTTTTTCATATGGACGTTGTCAACTCCGGGGTTTTCCATGTCGTGTGTTGGGTATCGGATGTATCTCGGATCGATGTCCGGAAGCTCGGACGTTATCTGCGAAACCATCCCCGGTTTCGACCGCAAGGAGCCAATGTCGATTTCGTGGAATGGGTTTCTATGACTCAGCCCGCACGCCCGTTCGGAAATGAGCGGCCTTATCGAATCCGATTGAAGATGAGGACGTATGAACGCGGGGTGGAAGCCGAGACGCGTGCGTGTGGCACGGGGGCCGTGGCATCTGCGGCTGCTGCCATCCATCATGCGTTGAGCCGTGAAACCCAAAGAACCTCTTCGGATATGCATCGTCCATTCGCTGTCGAGGTTTCTGTTCCGGGGGGAGTGCTTCGGGTCAATCTTGAGGCTAAAAGCCACTGCCTGCGGCAGAAGCAGAAATGGAATCTCGGCCATGCGTGGCTTGAAGGCAAGATCACACGACTCGACAGGGGAGTTTTTACGTTTGCCAACGGGAGAGAATAAAAATGATTCAGTGGCGCGGGTCCATGGTCGCACTCGTCACACCCTTTCGTGATGATCGAATTGACGAAAGCGTCCTCAAGCAGCTCGTCCAGATGCATGTCGAATCCGGCACCAGCGCCTTGGTGCCTTGCGGAACCACAGGCGAATCTGCCACCCTCTCTCACGAGGAACATGATCGCGTGATCGAAGTGACGGTTCAGGCCTCACGCGGCCGGATTCCGGTAATTGCCGGAACCGGATCAAACAACACGCGTGAAGCCGTCCGTCTGACCCAACATGCCCAACGAGTGGGTGTCGATGCCGCCTTGTTGATCAGCCCTTACTACAACCGCCCGACCCAACAGGGACTCTACCTTCACTTTAAAGCGATCGCTGAATCGGTGGATCTGCCTCTTGTGGTTTACAACGTTCCCTCTCGAACGGCGGTCAACATTGAACCAGAAACCCTCGCGAGGCTTACGGAATTTCGTAACATCGTGGCGGTCAAAGAAGCCAGCGGCAATCTCCAGCAGATGAGACGGATATTGGAACTCACCCAGGGAAAGCTGGCACTTCTATCCGGCGATGACTCCCTGACCTTTCCCGTGCTAGAGCTTGGGGGAAGAGGGGTGATCTCCGTCGTTGCAAATATCGTGCCGGCCGATGTGGCTGCGATGGTGGCTGCTTCAGAAGTCGGGAAAAGGCAACGGGCCAACGAGTGGCATGAACGCCTGCTTCCCTTGGCCAAGGTGCTGTTTCTTGAGACCAATCCGATTCCCGTTAAGACCGCCATGGGAATGCTAGGGATGATTCAACCGGAGTTGCGACTTCCCCTGTGCGCGCTGTCCGAGTCGAATCAACAAAGACTGCGCCAAGCCCTCCAAGCGTATGGGCTCCTCAAAGCAGGTGAAAGGTGCGAGGTGAAAGGTGCGAAGTAATAGGTGCGAGGTGAGAGGATATCGTGCTTCATTACTCCCCTGTCGTTCTTGTGAACGGCATAATACTGTGTGCTGAGGGAAAATTTGGCATGTCTCTAAAACTGACGATTGCAGGTTGTTGCGGACGGATGGGCCAGCGCATTGCGCGTTTGGCTCTCCAAGACTCTAGATATATTCTTGCCGCCGTTTTTGAATCTCATGCGCATACGGCTATCGGCCGCGTGCTTGCAGAACTTCTGCCTGAGTCAAAGGCTCAAGGGCTGACGATTCAGGGCGATGCGAAAGCAGCGATGGCTCAAGGCCATGTGACCATCGACTTCACGTCGCCTGAGGCCACTGACGAACACGTCCAGTTGGCTGTGCAACTCGGCAAGGCAATGGTGATCGGAACGACGGGGCTTTCCCAACAGCAGGTGGCTTCTGTACGTCAAGCGGCTCAAAGGATCCCCATCGTTATGAGTCCCAACATGAGCCTTGGGGTTAATGTTCTCTTTGATCTGGCTCAGTTGGCCGCTGTGCGGCTGGGAACTTCTTTTGACGTCGCGATCGTAGAAAGCCACCATAAACATAAAAAAGACGCCCCCAGCGGAACGGCAAAGCGATTGGCACAAGTAGTGGAGTCTGCTCGAAAAGAGCAAACAAACGCAGTCGCCATTCACTCGGTAAGGGCTGGTGAGATTATCGGAGATCACACGGTGATTTTCTCAGGTCCTTCGGAATGTTTGGAGCTCACGCATCGGGCGCAAACACGCGAGACCTTTGCCGAAGGAGCACTGGTCGCCGCTGAATTTGTGCACAGCCAACCCCCGGGTCTGTATGACATGTCTAATGTGATTAAATGGAGGGCGGCTTCAACGGTGAGTAGGGAATGATCCCAGACACAGAAGCACGTGTGAACTTTGAAGAGGCCACACGCTTGAAACAATTGCCTCCCTATTTATTCGTGGAGATGGATCGTGTCAAGCGCATGCATTTGGCAGCAGGCAAAGACGTCATTGATCTAGGTATCGGCGATCCGGATCTTCCCACACCGGCGCCTATCGTGGCGAGGCTCAAAGAAACCGTCGAGGATCCCCAGAATCATCGCTATAGCTTGACGGAGGGATTGCCTCAGCTACGCCAAGCGATTGCCCAGTGGTACCATCGTCGGTTTGGCGTCAGCCTCGATCCCCAGACAGAGGTTCTGCCTTTGTTGGGATCTAAAGAGGGCATCGCTCATTTTCCATTGGCTGTGGCCAATCCGGCAGACGTCGTGCTTGTTCCGGATCCTTGCTATCCTCCTTATTGCAGCGGCACACTCTTTGCGGGTGCTGAAGTGGTTTCGATGCCATTGCTTGAAGAAAACGCCTTCTTTCCAGATCTGGGAGCGGTTAGCCAGAAGGCCGTTCGCCGAGCCAAGGTTTTATTCCTGAATTATCCCAACAACCCGACGGCTGCGGTAGCCACGCGTGAGCAATTTCAAGAAGCCATTGTCTTGGCTAAGGATTATTCCATTGCTATCGCGCATGACGCCGCTTATTCGGAGATTGCTTTTGACGGAAATCGTCCGATCAGCTTTCTTGAGCTGCCGGATGCGAAATCCGTAGGCGTTGAGTTTCACAGCCTTTCCAAGACTTATCAGATGACCGGCTGGCGGATCGGCTGGGTCTGCGGCAATGCGCGACTGATTGCTGCTCTGAGCAAACTCAAGGCCAATGCCGATTCTGGAATTTTTCAACCGATTCAGTGGGCAGGGATTGCAGCCCTTGAAGCAGACGAGGCGATTCTCAGACAGACCGTCGCCACCTATCAACAGCGACGGGATTTGTTGGTCGATGCCTTGGGTGAGGCAGGCTGGAAAGTGCCCAAGCCCGCAGCCAGCTTTTATGTTTGGGCGCGGCTTCCCACGCAAGAATCGTCCATGGCTTTTGCCTCGCGGATCCTCGAACAGGCTCAAGTCGTTCTGACTCCCGGCGTGGGCTTTGGCCCTTCGGGGGAAGGTTACATCCGTATGTCCTTGACCGTTGCTACCGAGCGCCTTCAAGAAGCCGTCGCTCGTATCGTTAGGATACTCTGACGAGCAGGCTGCTGATATGGCACGCGTTTTCATCGGCGTAGGATCTAACGAGGGGGATCGGCTGTGGAATATCTCCAGGGCCATCCAAGCATTGAGCCAGACGTCTGGAGTCGGAGTGGCGAACATGGCGACGATCATCGAGACAAAACCGGAAGGTGGGCCGGTGCAGGGTCCTTACCTGAACACAGTAGTGGAAGTCGAAACCAGCCTGGATCCAGATTCGTTACTTGAGATTCTCCAAAACATTGAGCGTTTGCTGGGACGTGTGCCTTGCGCAATCCGTTGGTCCGCACGTCCGATCGATTTGGATTTGTTACTCTACGACGATCGCGTCATCCAGCAGCCGAGACTGATTGTTCCTCATCCGCGAATGCACCTGCGCATTTTCGTCCTGGAACCTCTGGCTCAACTGGCTCCTGATTTTCTCCATCCGGTCTTGCGGCAGCCGATCTCGGCCCTTGCCGAAGCGGTTGCCCGTGTTTCAGACTCTTGCTCATTTGTCCTGCAATCCTCCGGCGAAAACTCCTAAGCTATGCGCCTGATCCGTTCGGTTCAGCAAATGGCCGCCTTTTCACTGAGTCTCAGACGGCATGGAAAATCAATAGGCGTGGTACCCACCCTGGGGGCGCTCCATGAAGGCCACCTATCGCTGATCCGCAGGGCGGTCGAAGAAAACGAGATTGTGATTGTGACGATTTTCGTCAACCCGCTGCAATTTGGACCCGGCGAAGATTTTGCCCGCTATCCTCGGAACCTCAGGCGTGACCTTGGATTGATTGCTGCCACAAAGGCAACGATCGCTTTTGCTCCGACGGCTCGCAGCTTTTATCCCGATGATTTTCAAACCACCCTTGACGTCGGGAAACTTACCGAGCTTTGGGAAGGCCGCTTTCGGCCGGGTCACTTCAAGGGTGTCGCTACCGTCGTTGCCATCCTGTTTCACCTGACATGTCCGACGCGCGCTTACTTCGGACAGAAAGACTACCAGCAGGTTCTTGTGATCAAGCAGATGGTGAAGGATCTTTTGCTTCCGATCTCCATTCGAATGCTTCCGACGGTGCGTGAGCGAGATGGCCTTGCCCTGAGCTCGCGCAATCAATACCTGAGTCCCACCGAACGTCATCAGGCGGCGGCTCTTTTCCAAGCGCTTTCCGTCGCCCGTCGGCAGATTCGATCCGGGCAACGCAACGTCGCTCGGCTTCTTGCGACGATGCGAGCGCAGATCCGCACTCAATCCAAGGCCCGCGTCGATTATGTCGCCATCGTGGATGCCCAGACGCTCAGAGCCATTCCCCGCATTCGAGGACGCGTGGCTTTGCTGGCTGCCGTTTGGATTGGACGCACACGACTGATTGACAATCTCCTCGTCGAGGTGTCATAATAGCCCTCGTTCAAAGACGCTCAGCCAACTGAGCGCGTGGGCTAAGGGTTCGTTAAGAAATAACTGCATCAATTTGATCGGGGGCTTTTGACTCATGGCTGCGTTGCTCATCGCTTACATCCTCGTCGCGGATGCTCGCTCTTCGCGCCTTGCCCTGAGTCAAAATCCCCAACGGCCAAATAGCGCAGTCATTTCTTAACGAACCCTAACCCGTAAACCGGCAGACTCGCTAACACGCGAACGCACCTTACCATGCTACGAACGATGTGCCAGTCCAAAATCCACGGGGCGGTTGTCACACAGGCGAAGCTGGAATATGAAGGCAGCCTCACGATCGACGCCCATCTCATGAAAGCGGCCGGCATCCTTCCTTACGAACAAGTCCACGTGGTGGATATCACCAACGGCGCGCGGCTGGTAACGTACTGCCTGGAAGGACCATCCGGCTCCGGGATGGTCTGTATCAATGGGGCTGCGGCACGCTTGGTTGCCGTCGGGGATCGTATCATCGTGATCACCTACGCCCAAATGAGTCCAGAAGAGATCACCCGTTTTGTCCCGACTGTTCTATTATTAGAGCAGGGAAATCGGATTCGGCAGGTCATCCGCAGTACCGATGAATTTCTTTCTACGCAGGATCCTCTGTGTGAAATTTCCTCTGGGGCATCAGCGTAATGGTTCGAGTGGGTCTTGTCGGTTGCGGTACCATTGGCCGACGATTGGCTCAAACCCTCCGACGCTCTTACCCGCACCTCGCCCGCCTGAGTGCCATCCATGATGGGGATATGGCCCAAGCCATCGCCCTGCGACGGTTTCTTAGGTCTTCGGTGCGTATCGTGTCTCTGAACGAGCTCATTCGCCGTTGTGAGCTTGTGATCGAAGCGGCGTCTGCCGATGCGGCTGTCGATGTGGCAGTGCGAGCCCTGCGTGCCCATCGGGATGTACTCATCATGAGTGTCGGTGGCCTTCTACGAAATAATGCTTGGCGAAGGATTGCCCGTCGATCCCAAGGAAGTGTGTGGATTCCCAGTGGAGCCCTCGCCGGTTTGGATGGGGTGAAGGCTTTAGCTGTCGGGACGATCAAAAGGGTTTCGTTGACGACGCGTAAGCCCCCACAGGCACTGGCCGCCGCCCCTTATATCCTTCAGAACCGCATCGAACTCGATTGTCTGAAGGTTCCGAGGCTCCTGTTTGAAGGCTCGCCGCTTGAGGTTGTGAAAGCCTTTCCCCAAAACACAAACGTTGCTGCCACCCTCGCCTTGGCAGTAAGTGGCCAGGCTGAACCAAAGGCAAAGAAAGGCTCGCCACCGATTTTGGTTCGGGTGATTGCGGATCCCACACTCAGCGCGAATGTGCATGAGCTGGAAGTGGAGGGGGATTGCGGCCGCATTCACTGTCGGGTTGAGAGTCGTCCCAGCGCGAATCCTAGAACGAGTGAGCTGGCTGTGCGCTCCGCCATAGCAACTTTATCTCGGATATTCGAGCCTATTCGATTGGGGACTTGAGCCGCTGATAGAGCGTTATCGTCGGCGTTATGTCAGGGCTCATAGAAATAGAAAGGGGGTGAGTTTCAGTGGCAGAGAAGGTGGCAAAGGTTGGCATCAAGAAGGAACGGGGTTACCTTTACTTCATTGACAAGCAGGGAGACATCTCGAGAGCGAAAATGGCTCGGGGTGGCCAGCGCCGCAGCCGTAGCAAACGGCGATAAACCGCATTGTTGGGAATTCTTGACCCCTTGCTTTCGGGACGTTGGCCATCGACAGGGTAAACGCAAATGCTCGATGGCCTGTGTTCTCGGAAGCAGGGGGTCTTGTGTTATAATCGAACAACCGACGTATGGAAGACTGTTTCATGAAACCTGACACAATCCTCATTACTTCCCTTGGAATATGACACAGCATTCGAATGGCATCTTCTGATAGCGCCATCGTGATTCGAGGCGCAAAGGAACACAATCTTAAACAAATCGACTTGAGGATTCCCCGCAACCGCTTGGTTGTGATCACCGGGCTTTCGGGATCAGGGAAATCCTCTTTGGCCTTCGATACCCTCTACGCCGAGGGTCAGCGCCGGTACGTGGAAAGCCTCTCGGCCTACGCCCGGCAGTTTCTGGAACGCCTGGAAAAACCGGACGTTGAATCCATCGAGGGTCTATCCCCGGCGATTGCCATCGAGCAACGTACCGCAGGCAGCAATCCCCGCTCGACGGTGGCGACCCAAACGGAAATCTATGACTACCTCCGGGTGCTGTTTGCCCGGATCGGCCTGCCCCACTGCCCTCGGTGCCGTGTGCCCATCAGCCAGCAATCCGCTCAGGAGATTGTGTCTCAGGTGCTTACACTGCCTGCCCAGACGCCCCTGACCGTTCTGGCCCCTGTGGTGCGCGGACGCAAAGGCCAGGCGTTGGAAATATTCCGCCAGATCAAACGACAGGGTTTCGTGCGTGTTCGTGTGGATGGCGTCCTTCACGATTTGGATGAATCCATCGATCTGGACAAGAAACGCGCGCATACGATTGAGGTTGTGGTGGATCGGCTTACCATCGAGCCGGACATCAAGTCTCGCCTGACGGAATCCATTGAGAGCGCCCTCAAGCTGGGCAAGGGGATCGTCATTATTAATACCAGCTCCAGAGGCGAGGGCCCAGCGGCAAGGGCGAAAAAATCCTCGGTTTCAGGGGTCAAAGCCCGTGATGAGTTGATCTTCAGTGAGCTCTACGCCTGTCCCACCTGCGGGTTCAGTTTTGAGGAAATCTCTCCTCGGGTTTTTTCATTCAATTCCCCTTATGGCGCTTGCCCCACCTGCGATGGACTAGGAACGCGCCTTGAGATCGATCCGGAGCTTGTGGTTCCTGATCGCGATAAAACGCTCAGCGAAGGCGCCATTGAGCCGTGGAAACGTGGCGGGCTGCATATGGTGATGTACTACAATCGTCTGCTTCGCGAAGCGGTTCGATACTACGATGTTAGCTTGAATGCGCCCTTTAAGTCGTTGGACCGAAAGATTCAGAGGATTCTTCTGTATGGTTCTGCGGATGAGGTGTGGGGAAATCCCTTTGAGGGTGTGATTCCCAATCTGGAGCGGCGATTCCGGCACACGGATTCGGACTACGTTAAAGAAGAAATCGCTCGATACATGAGTGTGCTGAGCTGTCCCACCTGTGGCGGAACGCGCCTGAAGCCGGAATGCCTCTCTGTTGTTGTCGACGGCCGTTCGATTGCCCAGGTGACTTCGGATTCTATCGTCGCTGCTTGGCGCTGGATCAGCCAGGTGCCTATTCCTCGACAGTTACAGGCGGTAGCCGAGCCGATCGTCAAAGAAATCGCCAACCGTTTGCAGTTTCTGATCGACGTGGGCCTGGGATATCTGACGCTGGATCGGCCCTCCGGCAGTCTCTCGGGTGGGGAAGCGCAGCGGATTCGCTTGGCCACGCAGGTGGGATCCGGATTGGTGGGGGTGCTTTACATTTTAGACGAACCGTCGATCGGGCTTCACCAGCGTGATAACGAGAAACTACTCAACACGCTCCAGCGGCTGCGCGATCTGGGAAACACCCTGTTGGTCATCGAGCATGATGAGGCTACCATCCGACGCGCGGACTACATCATCGACTTGGGTCCTGGGGCAGGCAAGCATGGCGGAGAAGTCGTAGCCGCCGGCACCCTTGAAGATATCCTCCGAGAGAGCAAAAGCCTAACGGGACAGTTTTTAAGCGGCAAGCGGCACATTCCGATTCCTGCCGTCAGACGGCCCTCGACGCGCCGGATGAGTCTGATCGTCAAGGGAGCGTCCGAGCACAATCTCAAGCGGATCGACGTGAGATTTCCATTGGGATGTTTGATCTGTGTCAGCGGTGTTTCAGGTTCCGGAAAATCGACGCTGGTGGATGACATTCTTTATCGCGCCTTGGCTCGACGGCTCTACGGCAGTCGGCAACGTCCCGGAAGGCACGAGCGCATTAGCGGTATCGAGCACATCGACAAGGTGATCGTGATTGATCAGTCCCCGATTGGTCGCACCCCGCGTTCCAATCCCGCGACCTACACGGATGCCTTCGGCCCGATTCGAGAGCTCTTTAGCCAGACGCCAGCCGCAAAGCTGCGAGGGTTCAAACCCGGCCGGTTCAGTTTCAACGTCAAAGGAGGCCGTTGCGAGGCCTGTCAGGGGGATGGCATCAAGCGCATTGAGATGCATTTTCTCTCTGATGTTTACGTTCGTTGCGAGCTCTGCAAGGGCCGGCGATTCAACGAACAAACGTTGGAGATTACCTACAAGGGACGTTCCATCGCCGATGTGCTGGCCATGACGGTGGATGAGGCGCTGGAGTTGTTTGAGCCGATTCCTGCGATTCGGCAGAAGCTCCAGACGATCCAAGCGGTCGGTTTAGGGTATCTGGAGCTGGGCCAATCAGCAACGACTCTGTCCGGGGGTGAGGCCCAGCGCATCAAGCTGGCCAAAGAGCTTTCGCGCCGCGCGACAGGACGCACCCTCTATCTGTTGGATGAGCCAACGACCGGTTTGCATGTCGCCGACATCGAGAAACTGCTCAGGGTTTTGCATCAGTTGGTCGAACACGGCAATACGGTTGTGATTGTCGAGCACAATCTCGATGTGATCAAGACGGCGGATCATGTCATCGATCTGGGCCCTGAAGGTGGGGATGCGGGAGGAGAGCTGGTGGCTTGCGGGACTCCGGAGCAAATCGCCGCCGAGCCGAAATCGGCGACGGGACAATTTTTGAAGCGACTCCTCAACGGCCCACGGGGTAGCCTCGCCCTGTCCAGTCAAATGTCGGACGTCTTCGCGTTTCCCAGAAACAATGCTCTGGCGCTTCGCAAAAATAATGGGAGTTAAGAGTGCGTCGATTTCTGCGAGGCGCAATCCCATTGAGGTTCGCCAGTGTCCATTCATTATGCGGACATCAATGGAACCTACAGCTAGCCCACAGCAGCGTGGGGTGCTGGGACAAATGATTATTTCATGGGTGGCCTGTGTATGGGTGGCCATGAGTTTTCCGTGTCGGGCCGCGGAAACGACGCCGCTGATTGCCACATACGATTCTGTTCGTACCGCTTTCTTGCGCGAGTCTTTCGAGGAGGTGACGACTTTGGCCCAGAGCTTTGTCCATCAATCGCAAGTCCTCCCCGATGAAGTGGCAAGGGTCCGGTGTTGGTGGGCGCTTAGTCTGGACCGGCTTCAACGACCGCATGAAGCTCTAAAAGTGTTAGATGTTCTTAAGACGGAACTTTCCGCAGACGATCCCTTCTGGGCGGAAGTGCTCTTCTGGGAAGGGGAAATCAGCCGGCGCGCTTTTCAAATGGTTCGTGCCCGGTTGTCTTACCAACAGTTGCTTGAGCGTGCGCCGCGTTCGATATGGGCGGCGCAGGCTCGAGTTGGGCTTGGGAAGGTCCTCATCCATGAACAGGCATTGACAGAGGCTCTCGAGCAGTTTCAAACGGTTGCGGCACAGAAAGAGAATCAGACACTCGCTCAAGATGCCGCTCTTTTAGAGGGATTCTGTCTTGTGCAACTTAAGCGGTTTCAGCAAGCCACTCGGGTTCTTCAGGATTTGCTGGATCGATCCCAGAACCCCGACACAGTGGCTCAGGTCGCTTTCTATTTGGGGGAGAGCTTAACCGGGTTGGATCGTTTCGAACAAGCGCAGCAAGCCTATCAGCGTTCGATTGACGTAAAACCCGATTCTCCATGGGCGTGGGCGTCTGGGTTTGGTTTGGGATGGGTTCAGTATCAATCCGGCGACTGTGAAGCCTGCCTGCATACCTTGGAGCGCTATCTCACTCCAACGACGAAGGACCGCAACGCTTCCTATCAAACCGAAGCGCGCTTCGCTCAAGCCGGTTGCCTCATGCGGCTGGGACGGGAGCCGGAGGCCTTGACTTTGTTTGAGCGGATTCTTTCCGACGATTTCAAACATCCCTTGGCCTTGCAGACTGGTTTGACCCTGGTGGACATCTATCGCCGTCACGGGGATATTCTGCGCGCTGTGGGAGTGTTGGAAAGCCTCTCTGATCGTCCGCTCGATCCGATCCCTCGCGCTCAACTTCAGCTGAAAGCGGGAAGCATCGCCTTGGATCAGGGGCAGTTCCTGCAGGCCAGACGTTTTTTCAAGCTCGCATCCGAGGTGGGACAGTTGGCGATCCGCCAGGTGTCTTTGGCAGGGTTAGCCGACGTCGAAATGTTCCTGGGCAACGTCGGTCAAGCGCAGGTTTATTATGAACAGGGGATAACGCTCTCACCCCAGACGCCAGAAGCCGCTTATGCTTCCTATCAACTGGGTCGTTTGAATCTAGAATCCGGCTCCTTTGACCAGGCGATGGAGATCTTTCAACGACTGACATCCAGCACCGACGCCTCGATAGCACAGGATGCTGCTTTGGCATTGGCCCTGGCGCACGTTCGTCGCGGTGAGAACCGTCTGGCTCGGGGTTATTTGCAAGCCCTTGCGCAGCAACAAGGCAATCCCACAGCTACCGCCCGGACTTTTTATTACCTTGCGTTGCTCGCCATCGATGAGGCCGATGAAGAATCGGCAAGCGCCTTCTGCCAGCAGACCATTCAAGGAGCGCCGGATTCCGAAGAAGCCCTCGAAGCCCGGCTTCTGCTTGCGGAGCTGACGGCTCGTCAGTCTACGGATGCGTCGGTTCAGGAGTTGCAAAGGGTGTATGCGACGGAGAAATTACCGCTTCGTCATCGGGCTCGTGTGGCTCAGCGATTGGGGGATATTACTCATAAAGACGGCAGATATGCAGAAGCGATCCGTTGGTACGAGATTGCGTATGAGGTTTTTCCGAATATCGAGGGAGAACTTGGGTATTCCATCGCCAGTTGTTACGAAGAGGCGGCAGATATCGAGTTAGCCATTCATCGTTATCAAAAGCTGAAACAGGCTCCTTGGCGCGTTCGTGGCCAACTGGCTGCAGCCAGGCTTCTGGAACGCCAAAACCAGTTGGATCAGGCCAAGGCGATCTATATCGCCCTTGCCCAAGAGCCGATTCCAGAGGCAAAGGTCCTTCAGGAACGATTGGCTTTTTGGGATCAGCAGACATGGCAGCAGCCCCAACGCATGTCCGTTTCTGGGGATGTCTACAAGGAGTAGAAAAACATGATTGCGCGTATGGTGCAGACCATTCTCTTCGTTGTCGTGGCCGCCATTGTAGGCACAGTGCTGTATTGGTATATCGACATTATCCACAGAGGCGGCGTTGTGATGATTCCCATCGTCATGTGTTCCATCTTTGCCGTGGCGATTGCCATCGAGCGATTTGTGTATTTCTTTGGGACAGGCCCCGACACAGATCAGTTCATCGTGCAATTGCGCAGCCACGTACAATCCGGTCACTGGCAGGAAATAGAGGCCCTGTGCCAGAACACAAAAGGATCAGTGGCTCGCGTGACTCATGCGGGACTGTCGGTTCGTGAACGCCAAGCCCTTGAGATCGAGCGGGTCATGGAAGAAGCGGCACGGGAAGAACTTCCCCTGGTTGAACGTCACCACCGTTGGCTGGCTACCCTGGCACAGACTGCCACCCTTCTGGGACTTTTAGGAACCGTGACCGGCATGGTGAATGCTTTCCAGGTCATTCAAAGTAAAGCGACCTTAACCAATCCGGTCAACCCTGCGGATCTAGCCGGTGGGATTTGGGAAGCGCTGATTACGACGGTGGCCGGTCTTGAGGTGGCGATTCCTACCATCCTGGTCTACAATTATTTTGTCGGCCGCTCGGTTGAGGTTCAATCTCAGATCGAGCGGGTAGCAGGTATTGTGGCTCACTGGCGTCGCTCCTAGTGATTTCGGATGGCCTTGCACTTGAGAAAATCTTCAGCGGAAGCAGTGCCCATTGACATCGCTCCCCTGATTGATGTTGTTTTTCAATTGCTTTTGTTTTTCATGCTCACCTCCAGCTTTGTCCTGCATCCTGGAATCCGCGTGGCCCTGCCAAAAGCGACGACAGGCCGGAGTGTGACGTCTTCCACAGTCATCCTCACATTGACCAAAGATCATCTCATTTATTGGAATGATGAGTTGGTGACGCTTCAAGAATTGCGTCGTAACCTGAAGGAAACTAACGGGCAGCAGTCGATCTTAATTCGTTGTGATCGGCATGCCTACGTCGATAAGCTCATTGCCCTTTGGGATCTTTGCCGTGAGGTAGGTGCCACGGAAGTCCATATCGCGACACTGTCTGAGTAACATCTGTACACCTTGACTCTGACACGGTACACTAGTGCCGTCTACATCGAACTGACGGATAGTCCGCTGCAATTCATAGCCGACTTTAGTATCGGCGACCCGTCATTTCAATCTGGATGGAGCACTAGCCGGGGGCTCGAAGTGCCTACGGCCAATTAAGGAGGTTTCTATGATTACGGAAATTGGGATTGTGGCAGGAGAGATCTGGCATTATCTGGATGAGCATGGAGAGGTGCTGTTCTCCCGTCTGATGGCTGGCATTGAGCGTCCTAAGGAATTGGCCTTGATGAGCCTGGGCTGGCTGGCACGTGAGGGGCATGTCATCGTTCGCCAAGAAGGCCAGGATTTCCAGGTCGTTCTGCGTCGGTGAAGCTAAGGCAAGATGCACCGATTGGGGAATGCGAAACGGTTTGTCGTGGTGATGGTTAGCTGTCCTACACTGCTGGTGGCCCGTCGGATAACCAGGCATATTCTCGATCGTCGTTTAGCTGCTTGCGTCAATATCATTCCTGGGATCGAGTCGAATTTCTGGTGGCAAGGGAAGATCGACCGCTGTCGGGAGCACTTATTGATCATCAAAACTGCAGATAGTCACTTCCAAAAGCTCAAGCAGGCCATCATTGCCATTCATCCCTATGAAGTACCTGAGGTCCTCGCACTTTCCCTAGCAAGCGGCCATACCCCTTATCTGGAGTGGGTTCTCCAAAACCTCATCTCCAGGCCATAATTCAGGGCTCCACTTGACACAATTAAAATGGCTCAGGCATACTTTATGTAGTTGATATTTAAATATTTACTTACGCTTTACATGGTACTGGCGAAAGGGCAAATCCACCGTGAGGTGGAGACCCCCGAGAAATTAGCTTCGGGGCCGCGGGTCTGAAATCAGGACAAGACGCGGGCAAAGCTACGGGTCTCACGAGACTGCCGAGCTGCCGACCAGAAAAACGGCGCCGATGGAGAATGAGACCGCCGAGCTACCGAACCAGTGGTGAAGGTTCGGTTTTTTTATTTACTATCACCTGTCATTTATCTGAGACCTAACAAGATGGCTTCTGAAATGGTTTCTCACAGATCCCTTCTTCTCTCAGAACGTGGAGCTATCCTCGGATTAGTGACCGTCATGGCGCTTGCTTGTGCCATTGCGTCCTACACGGTTTTGATGATGGCTGGAAGCGATGTCCGGCAGGGTGGATTCTACGAAGGGCGCACGGAATCCCGCTATGCTGCGGAAGCAGGTCTGATATGGGCCATGCAGCAGTTGTGGGTGGATCCGTATTGGCAGTCGGCCGCCGGCACTACCGACGTCACAGTCGATGTCAACGGCAGGCCGGTGAACGTAGACATTATCATGCCCAGTTGTGGGGTGGTAGCGCCGACTCCATGTCCTCCCCGCAGTCTCCAAGCCAAGGTGGTGTACTAATACAATACAAACGAATTATCTAACGCGACAGTGCCAGAGGATAATTCGTTTGTATACTAAAAGATGCATTCTGCGAGCGTTTATTCTAAGACAGTTATGCGCTCAAGGCTCAAGGCTCAAGGCTCAAGGCTATTTCCTACAGCCTACAGCCTACAGCCTACAGCCAATAGGGATTTTAAAGCATACCCTTGTGAATCTCGATGGATTTCATTCGTTTCTCAATATGGCTATACGTTTATGGAGGTTTTAACCACTGTCGTCATTCTCTCGGTTTTAATGATGATGGGCCTGCCTCAGTATCGCAAGGTGATCGAGCGCGGCTACTGGGACAGCGCCCGCGACGTTCTTTTAGCGATTTACGCAGGTGAGCAAACTTATGTGACGGTGAATGGCACGTACAAAGGCGGCTTGGGAACGGCAAGCAGCATGACTGACTGGAGGGCAATCTATGTGGACAAACCGGCCGCTGCAGGGGAGCCTGTGGAATACAGTGTCACCGCGGCGGGACCTCCACCGACATTCACCGCAACGGCCAAGCGTATCGGTGGATCGTTTGACAGCAAGACAATAACGATCGATCAAGACAAGGCATGGGGCGGAACATGGGCCAGGCCATGAGGGGGTACCCGTGGTGTCTATCGTCGATTTTCGATTTTCGATTGTCGATTGAAAGCCATAGCGTTATCGATCGACGATCCACAATCCACAATCGACAATTCCATAGAGGTATCCGTGGTTTCACCATGATCGAGGTTCTCATCGCCTCAGTCATTGCTTCCATAGTCATCGGGGGAACGATGACAGCCTTTGTGACGGCAAGCCGGATGACGCGTCAGCAAAGCGGACCGGCCAATTCCGATGCCGCTTTGTATGTCCAGCAGCTTTTGGAGGCGATTCGCAATCACGTGGCTGCCGACTCGACATGGTTCAGCACAAGGGTCGGGCCGGTTCCCGCTACGTGGGCGGCTTGGCGAAACGATGATCCCCCATTGTCGGCGTCCTGTCCCTCGGCATCTATCGTTTGCCGGACAGATGTGAACAATGGGCGGAAATATTTTATCACCTATGTCGACGACACCTGTGATGATGACGGCGATACCAGTGATTGTTACTACGCCGTGACCGTGAGGGTCTGTTGGGATGAGCCGGCCTCGTCATGCTAAACAAGCGTATCCTTTTCGATTGTCGATTGTCGATTTTCGATTGAAAGCCATAGCATTGCCAATCGACGATCCACAATCGACGATCGACGATTCCATTGTAGGTATGACTCTGATTGAGGTTATGGTCTCCCTGACGCTGGCGATGATCGTTCTGCTTGCGGTAACCAGCATCGATGTGACGCGGGTGCGGATTCACGAAGAGCTTCGTGATCGCTCAGGAATTGCAACGCCGGAGCATGGGGAGGCTTCCTTGGCTGCTCTCTCTATAGAAAAAGACATCGAGCAGGCCGATCGGATCAATATCATTGCGGATGGCATTCAAGTGCGGATTCCCGATATGACGATCGCAGGATGTACGGGGACTGTTCCTGATGCCAGTTGCTTTGATGCTGCGGCCAACTACCGCTGGGACCAATACCGGCTTGACGCTGACCAGCTGCTTTATTACCGCGGCACCCAAGTGGCCTGCCCCACTCCCACAGTGCTGGCTGAACAGATTGCGGATTTATCGTTTCAGTACGTGAATGAAGCCCCCGCTCCTCCTGGAGGCGATCCGGCAAACCAAGACAACAACCTGCTTGCCTACACGGTGAAATGGGATAACGCAGATGGGCTAAGCCATGAATTTCAGGGGGTGGTCAGTCTCAGAGCCTCTGCCTACACGGATGTTTCGACAGGGCTTCAGGCTCCCAATGGAACAGACATCAGTCCACCGCCTACGGTATGTTCGTAGAAAAGTTAGGAACTCGTGATTAGTGGCTAAAGAGAAAAGTAGCTAAGTGGGGATTCAAGAAGAAGAGGTGAGCGATGAACGGATTTCCGCAAGGCGAAGATTTATCGTTTGGCGAAGAAGGCAAACATCTCTTGGATGAGGTTGGCTCTGACACGTTCGATCTTAGCTTCAACCTGGGTGAGCCGTTTCTCAAACTCCTTTTTTCTTCCACGCGAAGAGGATAATGCTCAGCACCAAGCAGCCGATGCCGAGCGCGACAAAGCCATCCTGCACTATTGGGAGATGATAAGGTTCTGACGAGGGAAATCGAGATGGACACTGACGTGTTTGAGGAAATTCAGTCCCAAGAGACCGCGCACTGGACTTTGGGATGGGAGATCGTGAGCGACGATCTACAAGTGGGGGATTCGGATGCCGAGCGCTTGCACGCTCCGGAGCGTCACGATGGGTTTGAACTCTACACTTCCCGCAGCGATGAACTCTACCCGCGCTTTCGATGCAGCCGGATCGTAGCCGATAGCTCGCAGGGTGTGAATGGGTGCCATCGTGTAGGTGGCACCTGTATCCAGAGCCATGCGGACAAACTGACGGCCATTGGGTCCTTCAAGAAGGACATCCACAGGAATGATTGGCTTGGCAGGATCCAGTGGGAAGGAAGAAGGGCTAGAAGGCAGCGGCATATCCCTGCGGGAGGGTGTCGCTTCCATAGACAAGATAAATCAAACCCTTCCGATGAGTCACTTCTTGCTCAAGTGTATCCCGCAGCTTGGAGTGGGCGAGAAGCCGCCCGGTCAGAGGCGTGGTGGTTTGGGGATCAAACTGATCCACTTGAACGAGTAGCCACTCATCAGAGAATCTGCGACGTAACTTTTGGATGGGTTGACTCTGTTGACGTTTCATTAAAAATCTGCGCCGCATACCCCGCCCATGGGTGGGGAGGAGGCGCAGCCTTTTGATGCCAGCAGTATAACACGAGGTGAGGTTATGTTCAATACAGGTGTAAGCTTTCCCCGTCGGCGAGCAACCCGCACTGGTTTGCGAGTCACAAGCGACGAGCGACGAGCAACGATACGTGGGGTTTTTGTAACCATTCTATATTTCTGTGGTGTGTTCCTCAGCCTTGCGCCTGCGACGGGGGCGGAAGACGTCACGGTGACGACCTACTACCCCTCTCCGCGCGGAGTCTACGATGAGCTGCGCACAACCGGCGATGTGAGAATTGGGACGACTTCTGCTCCTGCGGCACGGTTGCACGTGGTCCAGACAAACGCACAAAACGCCTTTCGGGTCGATGATGCGAATCCAGATACGACCCCATTCGTCATCGATCAGAATGGCAATGTCGGGATCAAGACGGCAAGCCCTCTGGCTGATCTCCATGTACGAGATGACGCCGATATAGTAAATCTTCGTGTCACATCGGACAATGAGCGAGCCGGAATTTCTTTATTGTCAGACAATACCGGTGAAGTATTAATCTATACCGAAGACGGATCAGATGATTTGCGCTTTCAGGTTGGTGGTACAGATCGTATGACTATTGAAAGTGCCGCTGCTGAGACAAGCATTACGGGTGAGCTAGGGATAGGGACGGCGAATCCAGAGAGTCCCTTACACATTGTCACTCCAGCTGGGTCCGGTATAAATGAAGTACGTCTTGAAGAGACAGGTGGATCTACCCTGAGTCTGAGCGCTGGAGGTGGAGTGACCAGGATTGCCTCTAGCGATAATCTACAGATAGAAGCTCCAGGAGGAACCACTCGTATGATCGTGTTGGGCACAGGCAATGTTGGTATAGGCGCAGGGAACCCATTGTCCCGTCTCAGCGTAGGAGCTGATGGGTTCGCGGCAACGGCTATTTATGGAGAAAGTGGAGGAGCAGGATCGGGTGTGGCTGGAAAGGGGGGTGGAAGGGGAGTGGAAGGATGGGCGAGCCTAGGAGCGGGAGCTGTTGCGGGCGTAGCTGGTACTACCATCGATCCAGCGACAATTCCTGGGGGAGAAATTCCGAATGGTGCGGGTGTATTTGGTTATGGACATACCTATGGAATCCGGGCCGTAGCGACGGACGCCGGGGGCACAGGGGTTTATGGAAAAGGGCCGGCTTGGGCAGGGGATTTTATAGGCGATGTGCGTGTATCCGATGACCTCTTTGTTGGTAATGATGTAGATGTTCAGGGGGATATTTCGGTAACGGGGAACATCACAGGCGATGTTTCAGAACATGTGGATTGTTCAGGGTGTGAAGCGACCGATGTGGTGGTGATCGATCCTGACCACGACCAGCGCCTGCGCCCATCCAGCAAGGCCTATGACTCGACGGTGGCCGGCGTGATTTCAGAGAAACCGTCTCTAAAGATCGGCGGCAGCCAATCCGAGATCGCCAAGCCCTTGGCGCTTGCCGGGCTGGTTCGTGTGAAAGCGACGACGGAAAACGGGCCGATTCATCGGGGGGATCTACTCGTGACTTCATCAAAGCCTGGGCATGCCATGCGGGCCGATCCTGATGCGATCAAACCAGGGATGCTGCTGGGCAAGGCGCTGGAGCCTCTTTCCGAAGGCGATGGGGCGATAGTGATCTTGGTGGAATGATGCCCAGAACTAAGACCGTAGCACAGAAAGCCCAGGGATGTTTGCGAAGTCGATCCGATCATAAGGTTAAGAGGGCTGCTCCTGATTCAATGGCGGTGGCGGCAATAAGGGCATCCGGGATCTTGCGGCGTTGTCGGCTATACCGTGAGACAAACAGCTCTGCGGCACGATCGATAATCGGTTGGGAGAGTCCAATGGGTTTTAGGGCTTCCAACAAGGTGTGCGCTCGCTGATGGTGGGCTACTTCTGGGGTGGCAAGCAGTTCGAAACGCGTGATCAGGCTGTAACCGATTACTGTACTTGCGTCCATCGATTCCAACAGCTGCTTCGCCTCTTGGCCCCTCGGGGTTGCTTCCAACAGGTCGATCAGCACATTGGTATCGAGGACGATGAGATTCGCTACCACAAAAATCTGCGCCGCATACCCCGCCCATGGGCGGGGAGGAGGCGCAGCCTTTTGATGCCAGCAGTATAACACGAGGTGAGGTTATGTTCAATACAGGTGTAACAGGTGTAAGCTTTCCCCATCGGCGAGCAACCCGCACTGGTTTGCGAGTCACAAGCGACGAGCGACGAGCGACGATACGTCGGGTTTTTGTAACCATTCTATATTATTTCTGTGGTGTGTTCCTCAGCCTTGTGCCTGCGATGGGGGCGGAAGACGTCACGGTGACGACCTACTACCCCTCCCCGCGCGGAGTCTACGATGAGCTGCGCACAACCGGCGATGTGGGGGTGGGGGTAACCGGTCCGGTACTCGGCAAGCTGCACGTGGTGCAGACTGCTATCGCTCCTGCCTTCCGTGTGGAGGATGAGGCTACTGCAACTGAGGTGACGCCTTTTTTGATTGATTTTGATGGAAATGTAGGTGCGGGTACCGGGGCCCCTGGGGCTAAGCTCCACGTTGTGCAAGATAACGCTGCGAATGCATTTCGCGTGGATGATGAGGTTCCTCCGGATACCACGCCATTTCTGATTGACCAGAATGGCAGCGTAGGCATTCAAACAATACCTACAACCACATTGGAGATTGTCGATAACGATGCCAGTGGTGACTCGGTTGTAAAGATCGTCAGCGATGATACAGTCTCTGCCTTTCTTCAGTTTGTGTATGATGACGCGGTTGATCGGGACTGGAGGTTCTACATCAATGTGGATGGGAAATTGTACGTAGCAGATCAAACAGACGGCCTTAACGTGATGATCTTTAATAATAATGGACGCGTGGGAATTGGAACAGATACCCCAGCAGCTGGTTTGGAGGTACAGCCATTTGTAGGGGTCACTGGTGTTAAGGGTGAGGGGGATGGGGCTGTGGGTGTGCATGGTGTGAGTAATAACAATGTAGGTGTTTTAGGTCAAAGTGCTACTGGTACTGGTATTGGGGTTTCTGGATCCTGCCCAGGCTGTCTTGGAGTCAAAGGGCAAGGTGCAACTGGTGTGGTTGGGGAGAGCACCAATGTGGGTGGTTTTGGCGTTTCCGGGCAGGTAGCCGATGGAATTGGTGTTCAAGGTATCGTGACAGATGGAACTGGTGTTGTAGGTACCTCTACAAATGGTGTAGGAGTTATGGCTACAGGTGGGATTGGGTTTGGAGATGCGGGATTGATTGCTGAAGGAACAGACGGTGTTATAGCGACAGCAAAAGCAGTCGGAGGAGCTGGTATTCATGCGCTTGATGATGGTGATCCGGCCAGATTAGCTGGACGCTTTGATGGAGAAGTGGAAGTCAATGGATTGCTTGATGTGAATGGAAATATCGAAGTCAGTGGTAGTATTACCGGAGGAGACGTTGCAGAGTTTATGGACTGCGTTGGGTGTAAGCCAACCGATGTGGTCGTCATCGATACAGAGCACAATCGGTACGTAAAGCCATCCAGCCGGCCCTATGATTCGACTGTTGCTGGTGTCGTCTCAGAGAAACCTTCGCTTAAGATCGGAGGCAGTGACTCGGAAATCGCAAAGCCCTTGGCTCTGGCTGGCCTTGTGCGTGTAAAAGCGACGACGGAAAACGGGCCTATCAAGCGGGGGGATCTGCTCGTAACTTCATCAAAGCCAGGCCATGCGATGCGGGCGGATCCGGAGCGGATCAAGCCTGGGATGCTTTTGGGAAAAGCGCTGGAGCCACTTGAGGAAGGTGATGGAACGATTCTACTCCTTGTCGAGTAATGGCTTAAGGGGCAGGGGGTGTGGGATAGGGGACGTGAGAGAAGCAACCAGAGTGAGTGGTTGTCGGTTCACTCTATTAAGAAACGGCGAGGAGAGCCTGAGATGCCGATAGCCGAGAGATTTCGGACAGCCGGCATAAAACGATCCATTCGAGTAGGGCTCGTGGCTGCTGGTCTGGGGCTGATGATGGGCTTGGCCCTACCACAGATGGCATGGGCGGCTGTGGGAGATGCCTGTTCTGCGGTGCTTCCTTGTCCAGAATGTCAGACCTGTAGCGCTGCGGTTTGTATCGCAAGTACTGGATCTTTGTGCGCCGGGACCACCGATTGCAACGATCTAGACTCCGACTGTAGGAACTATAGCGGTTCGGCCACAAACCGATGCGATGCCGCTGGAACGTGTCAGCCTTACTATGCAGGTTGTACGACTTACACGGATGCTCCTTCAGGTACTTTATGTCCTGGCACTACGGATTGTGACTCACTTGACGTCACCTGTCGTAATTACAACGACGTGAGCAATGTCTGCAATGGATCGGGCGGTTGCGGAAGCGGCAGTTGCACTAGCTACACGAATAATGATGGGATTCACTGTAACACCAGAAGCTGCGGCTTTTCAAAAGGCGATCATTATTATCAGACAGGGGTGAATGGGGCGCTAGTCACAGAGACTGATGTCTGTAACCTGCATGACGTCGAAGACCGACTCAGTTACTGTAGCGGGGGAAGCTGTCCCAGCCCACCCGCTTGCGATCCGGCTAGTTATACTGATCAGCTTAACTTGTATTCTTGTGGGGCCTGTAAATACATCAAAGATGCTGTCGATTGTATAGGCTCGACTTATGGATCATGCACCAACTCTCCCAATCATTCGGTGTGTGATAGCAGTTGTACCATTGCAACTGACGCGACGACGGCAACAAAATGTGTGAGTACCGGTCCGCCACCGACAAACAGTGGTTGTAGGCTTAAGTGCGACAATGGCAATCCAAAAGAATGCGATACCTCCGGAAACTGCCAAGCATCCTGCCCCCGTACCAGTAGCGTGAACTTCGATACAGACGCGGACGGCTGGCAGCCGGCTCCCTGCGGGGATTGTAACAATGACAACCTCGTGATACATCCCGGAGTGTCGAATCGGTTCTGCGATTGCGACTCCTTAACCGGCTATAGCGCTTTGTTTGAGAACGCGTCTACCAACCCAACCGATCCTTGGGCAGGATACCCGGAGACGACGAATTGTATAACGGGATCTGATTTTGAATTTAGCTCAACTTGTTTCTGTAACAACGGCAGGGATGATGATTGCGATGGGGCCATCGATGATGCAGACAGCGATTGCCCCAGCGCAGCGAATGACCTCATCATTGATCCTGGAGCCGGAAACACGGTGACACTGAGTCACGATGCTGCTTTCTGTGGGTTGCATGTTCTCAGTGGGACGTTACGGATTCTTTCAGGTGTGACATTGACGCTCGATGATGATGATGGGCTACATTCGCATTCTACGGCAGGTGCGGTGGACCTACAAAGTAACACTGCTGTGATTGATCTTATCGAACGCTGTCCATAGACTCCATGAATTCAACGGACAGCAGATGGCAATTAGCAGATAGCACATAGCAGATAGAAGAAGGGGACGGCTAGTAAATGAAGCTGGCGTTGGCGAAAATAGCGGCGGGACTGGTCATACGCACCTCTGAGGTGGAGTTGCTTGCGCGGCAGGCAACGCGGATCGTCAGCCGTATGCGCGTTCCCATTGAGGCAGATAACCAGCAGAGTTTGGTCCGCGCCATTCAGCAGGCGGTCAGCGTTGCTAGCAACCTGAACACCAACCGCTTCGCTGTTTCCATCTTGACCCAGGATATAGTCTTTCGGTTTTTCACGATTCCGGCGATTCCGAAGAATGACTGGGATTCGGCGGTGCAGTTTGAGGCCCGCAAATACATTCCCTTCAAGATTGATAAATTGGTTTGGGACGCCGTGGTGGTTCCTTCTCGCATGCCGCAACGGCTCGATGTAATTTTCAGCGCCATCCCGCGAGAAATCTTTGACGCAATCCAGGTCGCTTTGAAGGAGGCCGGGGTAGTACCGACGGTCATTGAGCCGCGGACGGCGAGTCTGGCCCGATTGGTGGGACACTCAACCGTACAGGCAACGGCCGGCTCGAAAGCGGCCGGGGTTGCGGCAAACACGGATACGTTTGCGTGTCTGGTCGATATCGACCGGGATACGGCACACTTGGCGATCGTGAAGAATCGCTTGCCTTACTTGGCACGGGATATTCATCTGGTGCCCAGCAAGGAGGCGCGTTTGGATAATCTATATCTCTATGCGGGGGTTGCCGATCCACCCGTTCAGCCGGTAGTCAATGAGCCAGCGTCAGGCCCTGCGATTGCGACAGGGGAAGGATCGACGGGTGTTCCTTTAAAGCCTCCGATCGCCCTGGAGGTGCCTCAATCCGTGGATCCCAAGATTCAGAAGCTGCTGAGCGAGTTGCGGGTTTCGATTGATTTCTTCACTCGGGAGCATCCTTCAGCGACTATTGAAAAGGTGTGGCTCTTTGGGGAGGATTCGGTAATCGGGCAGTGGCAACAGGCGTTGTCTGAACAGCTTCAAGGGACCGTTGACGTTGGCCGTAGCCTCCTCAATCAACGGTTTGAAGGGGGACTGCCTGTGTCTTTTGCCTCCGCGGCAGGGCTTTTGGAAGACAAAGAAGGACTGTCGATCAATTTTCTGAAACGCAGCATCGGCAAAAGCTCAGGCAACAACTTAAAAGAGATTCTCGCAGATCGGTTTCAGATCGACTCCAGCCGATTAATCGCCATGCTGGACATGCGGCAGTTGGTCGTATGTGCGGCCGTTGCGGTGGCCCTGTTGGTCGGTTTATGGACTTTAGGATATCGACGGGTGAAAGAGGCCAAACAGCGCCTTCAGGTGGCTATTCAGGAAAGACAGGATGTCGGCTGGGACCTTAAGGGGAAGACCGAAACGGAAATAAAGCCGATTCAGGAGAATGCGAAAGCCCAACTCGCTTTGCTCAGTCAGGTGATCAATGGGCGGTCCCAATCGGCATTGGTGTTGGATCAACTGGCGCGATCTTTGCCGGATGGCGTGTGGCTGACCAGCCTGACGTTTGAAGATCAATCCATAAAATCCGGAAAGGGGCAGTTTACGCTGATCGTCCAGGGTGCCTGTTTTCTGGGTTCCCCTGGCCAGGAGGTCAATGCGATTCAGGCATTCGAGGATCGCATGAAGCATAGCCCGGTCATTTCTTATATGCGGAACATTCGTGTGGATGCGATTAATGCTCAGGTAAGCCAGAACTATACCTACCGGACATTTCAGTTGCAGTATCAATCGGATCGGATGGATCGGAGGCTGTAGACTCTGATGAAAGGTTTCAACCCGACAGCGATCGTTGGAGGAATTGGAGTTGTCTGCATAGGCATCTTGGGGTATCATACCCTCTATGCGCGCCAATTGCAGCAGGTGCGAACCATTGAAGCACAAGTTGCTCAAGAGCACCGGGATCAGCAGGTTCAACAAGAGGTAGCCAAGCTGCTGGAGCAACTGGAGCGCCAGCGAAAACGACTGCCCCCCGAGCCGGATCCTTCATGGCTAGTGCGGGAAGTGGTTTCCCATGGTCAACAGGCAGGTCTTCAGTTGACGAGCATCACCCAGCAACCTTCCGAACAACAAGCCTCAGCCCTTCGTCTTGCCGTAAATCTCCAGGTCCAGGCTTCCTACCATCAATTGGGAAGGTTTCTCGACTCTCTGGAGCGCTCCGAGTCTTTTATCAAAGTGGACAAAATCGAATTATCCAATCCCAACGATAATGGCGTTGCCGTGGCGCGACTGATGTTGAGCACTATTTACCTTCCTCCGGTTACGCAAGCGTCTGCGCCTACTATAAGGAAAAAGGAAGATCTAGGGTGAAATGGACACTGTGAAACGCGCCAATTTCGAAAAACGTCTGGTATTAATCCTGGTGATTCTGTTTTCCTTCACATTGCTTGGCGCTCTGAAGAATGCCGGCATATTGAAGATCCCAGGATTTGTTAAGGCCGCGACGGCTGCGAGTCCCAAGCAAACAACAGCCCCGCTGGCTGCGGCGGATTCTTCTCCATCGGCACAGGCAGAGCCGGTCGCGCCGCTTGAAGTTCAAACGTCCGTTACAGAGCCAAAGCGCTCGAGTGCCTCGCAGGCTGTGGCAGGCTATACGGCTCAAGACCTGCGCGATCCCCTGAAAGATTTGCTTCCGCAACCTTCTCGAGGTCCTACTCAAACGGTTTCGACCAGCTCTTATGGAGGATCGAACGCTTCATCGACTTTGAATCCTTCCGTTTCATCTACAAGACCGCTTGCCATTTCTGAGCTGAGCCTGCAAGGCCTGATATGGGGAGGCCCTCAACCTCAGGCGATCATTAACCATCAAACCTATAAAGTGGGTGATCGACTACAGAGCGGGCGGATCGTTTCCATAACCCGTCAGGGGGTCGTCATTGAACAAGCCGGGGATAATACTCTGTTGTCCCCCAGCTCTTCGGATCAGTCTTTTTCTTCGATGTCGGTCACAAACAGCTTGCAGATACCGACGCATCAGCAGGGGGTTCGCCAATGATGCTAATGACGTTTTCATTTACAAAGCCTGTCTCTGTGAGTTTTGGGCTTAACGAATTGTCGATTGCCGATGGATAGGATCTGGACGGTTTTCAATCCACAATCCAAAATCGGTAATCGAAGATTCAATGGACCGCTAGCCTTTAGCTGCCAGTCTCATTTATTCTTGAAACAAGCTCTAGCAGGCTGCGGGAAAACCCTTCGTAGTTCTGGGTTGAGGGTTCAGGGTTCGGGGCAAATACACCATGGCTCATCGGTGAGACGGGTTCTGGCCCCCAGCCCAGAGCCCAGGACCCTGAACCGACTGGCGTTTTTCAGCATCCTGCTAGTGCGGGGGATCGGCTTCTGTGTCTGGCTTTTATGTATCGCAGGTCTGGGGGCTCAGGAGAGCGTTCATTCTTTGGAGGTCTCAGAAGCAGCATCGCCATCCGAAGAAGACTCTCTTTCTTTGAATGAACCGGACACGTTAGACCTGGCTTCGTCCTCAGAGGGGGCTTTCTCCTATGAACCCCTACGGCTTTCGATGGAATTTCAAGACGCTAACCTAAAGGACGTTTTGAAGATTTTTTCTCAGCAAACAGGCATCAACGTGATTACGAGCGCTCAGGTGGGTGATCAACCGGTCACTATCTACTTGGAAGATGTGGAAGCTATGGATGCGTTGGATCAAATCCTTCTCGCCGCTGGACTGACTTATGAACGGCCTGCTGGCAGCGAGATCTATATTGTGAAGCCCATCGAGCTACAGGAAACGGGTGTGACGACGATGACGCGGGTCTATCGACTACGATACGCGCGTGTCTCGAGTACTCCATTGGCTCAGGCGGCCGGCAAGCTCATAGCCGGCGGTAGCCTTGGGGGAGGGGGAAGTGGAGGGGGAGGTGGTGGAGGGGGTAGCGGAAGCTCCGCAGGTGCGGGCTCTTCCGGAGGAACCGGTGGAGGCGGTAGCACGGGTGGTGGCGGTGGTGGTGGAGCGACAGGTGGTGGAGGAGGTAGTGGCGTCGATACTGTATTGACCGGACTTTTGACTTCTCAGGGAAGTATCGTAGTCGATGGCCGCACGAATAGTTTGATCGTGACCGATGTGCCCGAAAACTTTCCCCGTTTGGAGGCGGCGTTAGCGGCCCTGGATATTCCAACGCAGCAGATTATGATTCACGTGGAGATTATCGAGACTACCTTAGGAAAAGATAAAACCCTGGGTTTTCAATGGGGCACAGGCGCCGATGGGGATATGCTCACCCTTACCCCGGGCTCTCGGACCACTCGATTTCCTTTTGGATTGCTTCGGGACGGGATTTCCCCCACAGGCCCGACGCCTTTTTCAACCAGCACCCTCTCTGCGCAAAGAGCGGCCGGACTCCTTCAGGCTTTGGAAAGCGATTCCGATACCAAGATCCTTGCCAGGCCGAAGATCTTGACATTGGACAACGAAAGTGCGGTGATTCGCTTGACGACGGATCAAGCGATTGGATTTGCTTCGAGCAGCCAGCAGTCCACAGGCACGACGACTTCAGAGCCAGAGCGCCAAACCACCGGAGTCCTATTGACAGTCACCCCGCAAGTGAACGAGAAGAAATACATCACGATGGTGCTGGAGCCCGCGATTACCAAAACCGTCGCTTCCCAGATTACCGCACCTTCGGGCCAATCTACCCCGATTGATCCTAAAACGCGCAGTTCCCGGACGGTGGTTCGGGTGCGCGGTGGAGACACCATTGTGGTCGGCGGCCTCATTGATCAAAGCGATCAAGAGAGTCACAAGCGGGTGCCTGTGGTGTCCGGTATTCCATTCTTAGGCGAAGTGTTTAAGCATAAAGAAGTCAACAGCTCCATAAGCGAGCTTTTAGTGTTTGTGACTCCCCAACTTCTTGAAGATGCTCAACAGGAGGATCAACACGGGATGTTGGCTTCCAAAGACCCAAAGGCTAGATTTCCCCAACAACAGGAATCCACACGCTCCAGACACACGTTGATGGAAGAGACGTTGAACGTGTTGGAGCGGCGTGATCATTGAGAGAAGAACTGAAGGTCGTGTTGTGTTTCAAGAGAAGTAATAAGGATTGTGTCATGCTTTATGTGTCATGAGTCATGGAACGACAGCAGACATGGGAAGTCTTTCATGACACATAAAACATGACTCATGAAACAAACGTGAGTACTGGGTCTTAGAATCATGACTCATGAAACATGACACAAACGTCGTTGTTTGAAGCTGAGGAAATCAACATGTCCGTGCTGAAGACGACCCAAAAAATCGGCGATCTTTTGATCAAAGCCGGCGTGCTCTCGAAAGAACAACTGGACAAGGCTCTTGAGGTTCAGCGCGGAACGACCAAGCGGATCGGTGAAATCTTGGTGGAGTTGGGACTAGCGACAGAGCTTGAGATTGCTTCCGCTTTGAGCAAGCAGCTTGGAATTCCCTTTGCCTCCGGCGCATCCGGTTTGCTCAACCCGAAGGAAGACGAAGGACTGGAACAACTGGTGCCTGAGGAGTTTGCCCGGACTCATTTGATCCTTCCACTATCCAAGACCCTTCATTCGCTTACGATCGCCTGCGTCAATCCATTGGATCTGATCGCCATAGATAACCTGAGCCGGATCTCTCGCTGCGAGATCAATCCCGTGGTCACTACCAAGGTAGACGTGGAACGGGCCATCGACAAGTTCTACGGCCATGATTCCATGCTCAGAGAAGCGGTCGGCCACTCGTATGAGCTGGCTCAAGAAGAAGGATTTACGACTGACGGCGATCAGTCTTTGGATCTGGGCCGTTTGAAGGAGGCGGCGGAAGAAGCCCCGGTCATTCGTCTGGTGGATCTGATTCTTCGCCAGGCGATCAAGGATAGAGCCAGCGATATCCATATCGAACCGTTCAAGGACCGTATCAGCTTGCGCTACCGGGTCGATGGCGCTTTGTGCGAGGTCACCTCGCCTGCGAAGTCTTTCAACGCGGCGATCGTTTCGCGTATCAAGATTCTCTGTAAGATGGATATCGCGGAAAAGCGATTGCCTCAAGATGGAGCCTTCATGATGACTATGGAGGGGCGATCCATCGATTTTCGCGTCAATAGCGTCCCGACGATTTATGGCGAGAAAGTCGTCATCCGGATTCTCGACAAGTCGCCCGCTTTGTTGGATTTAAGTCGCCTGGGTTTTGACGAGCGTTCCCTTACCGTTTTTAGAGAGGCCATCCACGATCCCTACGGTCTTATCTTGATCACAGGACCAACCGGATCCGGAAAGTCCACGACGCTCTATGCGGTCCTCAACGAGATTAACGCTCCCTCCAAGAATATTCTCACCATCGAAGATCCTGTGGAGTACCGACTGTCCGGGGTCAATCAAATTCAGGCCAAGACGGATATCGGCCTAAGTTTTGCGGCAGGGTTGCGCGCGTTCATGCGCCAGGATCCGGATATCATCATGGTGGGAGAGACCCGGGACAAGGAGACCGCGGAGATTTGCATCCGGGCTTCATTAACCGGACATTTGGTGTTCACCACGTTGCATACCAACGATGCCCCCAGCGCGGTTACTCGATTGGTGGATATCGGCATCGCGCCTTATCTGCTTTCCTCGACCCTTCGTCTGGTGGTGGCCCAACGGTTGCTGCGCAAGCTGTGCGACCATTGCAAGGAAGCGTATGAACCGATCGATCCTCTTCGAAAACAATTCGGGATCATGGAGGAGCTTTTGTACCGTCCTAAAGGTTGCGATCAGTGCGCGTCCTCCAGCGCCAACAAAGGCTACCGAGGGCGTATCGGCGTTTATGAAGTGATGCCCATCACACGGGAAATTCGTGATGGGATCGCCAAAGGTGTCGCACCGCATACGCTCAAAGATCTTTCTGTAGCCTCAGGCATGAGCACCCTGTGGTCCGATGGCCTGCGCAAGGTGCGGCTTGGGATCACAAGCCTTGAGGAATTGGAAGGCGTCGTCTTGTTGGAGGCTTAGCGTGTCATGTTCCAAGAGGTAGAGTAACATGCCGACTTTTGTCTACAGTGCAAGAGACCAACGCGGGGTCGTCCAAACCGGCCGTCTGGATGCCGTCAATGAAGATGACGTGATTGCCCAGCTCCAGCATCGAGGCCTTCTCATTACCTCTGTGGAGCGGAAGGACTCCCAGCAGGGCGTTAAGACCATCCATCGCTCCAGAAAACCCCGCCGCATGCACGCGGGGGTTAAGACCGAGGATCATGTCATATTTTGCCAGCAGCTTGCAACCATGGTTGAGGCCGGTGTTCCACTCTTGAAGGGTCTTCGGGTCGTATCCTCTCAGGTGGAAAGTCGCAAGATGCTTCTCGTTTTGGAAGAGGTTCGTCGGGATGTCGAGGCCGGACGCACCTTTCGGGAGGCTTTGGCCAAGCACCCCGCTGTTTTTTCCTCTCTCTGGCTGAATCTCGTTGAAACCGGAGAGGCCAGCGGACATCTGGCTCAATCCCTTCAGCAGTTGTCTCGCCATTTTGAGGCTGCCCAGCATCTTCAGAATGAGGCAAAGACCGCCATGACCTATCCGGCTTTTCTGATGGTGGCTGCCGTCGGGGTGCTTGCGTTTTTTGTATACTGGCTCATCCCCAAGTTCACCGCCATCTTCGCCTCTATGGATCTCGATCTGCCTCCCCTCACCCGTGCGGTCATTACTTTCAGTGAAGCTGGCCGTCGGTATTTCGTGTTCATCATCTTGGGAATCGCCGGGTTGGTCTATTTAATCCGCCGTTATCTGCGCACAGAAGCAGGGCAATGGATGCGGGACCGCGCCATGCTGCGCCTGCCTTTGTTTAACACCCTTTTTTCCTACATTCACCTTGCCGAATTTTCCCGCGGTCTTTCCACGCTTTTAGAAAGCGGCGTTCCTCTTCTGTCTGCCTTGACGATTTTGGAGAATAGTGCTACAAACAAAGTTTATGGCGCAGCAGTCACTCGCGTGAAGCAAGCGGTTCAGGAAGGCCAGACCATGGCCGATCCCATGGCTCAAGAAGACATCTTCCCGCCTATGGCCGTTCAGATGGTGCAGGTCGGCGAAGAGGTGGGTGAGCTTTCCAAGATGGCGGATCGCATTGCCAAGTATTACGAAGGCCGGGTGGAGATTTTCATCGGCCGGATGACGCGGCTCTTTGAGCCTATCGCGATTGTGGTCATGGGCGCGATGGTCATGGTCATCGTCCTTTCGATCTTCATGCCCATCTTCAAGATGGCAGGCTCCTTTAAAGGATAAAATCTGAGGAATTTTCGATTGTCGATTTGCGATTGTCGATTGGAAAAAAGTTTTTGGCTGTGAATCGAGAATCCGGAATTGGCAATCGACGATTCATCAGTAAGTTATGACAACAGAAAGGAGGGAGAACACACATCAGAGATAGAATGTGGTATTTTCGATTGTCGATGGGTTAGGATAGAAAGGTTTTTCAATCGAAGATCTAAAATCGACAATAACTAAGTAGTGGTTTATTGTTCGGCTCATTGTTGAGGATGGCTTCTTAGACATGACAATAGGAAGAACCTAGGAGGAAACAATGAAGAGAAAAAGCGGGTTTACGTTGCTTGAGTTGTTGATGGTCGTCATCATCATTGCAATCTTGGCTTCCATCGCTTTGCCTCAGTTCATGCGTGCGTCCGAGCGCGCCCGTGCCACCGAGGCGATTCAACTACTCGGCCAGATCCGCACGGCGGAAAATCGATACAAGTCCCAGAATGATCTAAACAACTACTCCGATGTCGTGGGTGATCTGGACTTTGATCTGCCGACATCAACTCGGTTCTGGAATTGGACGGGTGCTGCAGTAGGTGTAGCTCCTGCATTCAATGTCAATGAGACGAATGCAGCGGCTGGAACCCCAGCAACAGGCATGGCAGAAGCAGCTAGAAGTTCAGGGCAGTATATAGGAGAAATCGTTGGCATCCAATTTGGGACGGGGACCATTTGTGGTAACTTTACTCCCATGATGCCGCTAGTGGCTTGTGTGGAGGACTGATCCGTTTCAAGAGAATTGCGTAAGCACGCGATTCTGGCAAGCAAGAGAATCTTGCCATGGTGGTTGGACTTCTAGGCTCTGGGTTGAGGGTTCAGGGTAAATACACCACCGCTCATCGGTGAGACGGGTCCTGGCCCCCAGCCCAGAACCCCGAACCGACTGGCGTTTTTCAGCAGCCTGCTGATACAAACGAATTATCTAACGCGACGATGCCAGAGGATAATTCGTTTGTATCAGTGGGTATGAGTGGAAGGTTACGTAGACAAGGGCTTTGAGAAAGGTAGTCTGCTAGGGGGAGGTGAGCCTGTTATTGAATCTCGCAGAATCATTTGGTACGATCTCTCAACGATAAATCAGTTTCATTCCTTCCGTGAGCTGCAATATGATTAAAATTAGGGTTAGAAGAAAGGGCGGCTTCACTCTCCTTGAAATGCTAACAGTCGTTATCATCATCGCCATCCTTACCTCGATTGCCCTGCCGCAGTTCATGCGGGCTTCCGAGCGCGTCCGTGCAGCAGAGGCCATTCAAATATTGGGTCAGATTCGCGGCTCCCAGCATCGGCACAAGGCTATGAGTCTCGCCAACGACTATACCAACGACGTGACAGCATTAGATGTGGACTTACCTCAAGATAAGACAGGTGCTCCGATTACCAATATCTGGGATTGGACCCCTGCGATCCTGAATAGCAACATGTCCGTAAGCCATACTGCTCCGTTCTTCGCCACAGGCTATGTAGCGGTTCCAAGAAATAGTGGTCAGTATAAGGGTGAGCTCTTAGGTATACAATTCGGGACAGGAACATTGTGTGGTGATTTCACCCCTTACGGAGGCACAATCATCGCCTGTGGTGAGGATTAAATCAGTGACCAGTGAGAAGCTCTGCGAGAATACACTCCACGCAATTCAAAAGAGGCGGATCACGGAAGGACTCACCAGAAAGAGGAGGTGATTCAAGATGAGGAGACTGGGTTTTACCTTGATTGAGCTTCTGACTGTCGTCATCATCTTGGGTGTTTTAGCCGCTGCCGCCCTGCCACAGTATATGAAAGCCGTAGAGGCATCCCGTGCCGGTGAGGCGCTGAGCATGCTTACGGCGTTGCGTCGTGCCGCCCTTCGTTACCAGCTCCAGCATGATCAGGCACACTTCCCAATAGATTCAGAAGTCACTAACGGCATATTGGATGTTGAATGGTACATTGATACTACTACGAATGGCAAGTTTGATGCCGGTGAGACACTACTCATGCAGTATTGGACATTTAATCCGAGTACTGACTACGATGTGGATAATAGCGTTTCTCCCAGTATAGGACATATCCAAACGGTACGTAAAAGTGGTACGAACATAGGTAAAACCATTGGTGTTGAACTTAACAGTGGGGATACCTGTGGTGATTTTCCTGCAGCTTCGATTGTTGCACCCGGTGCTTGTGCCAATAACTAATCCTCCAGAGAGGTGAAGAAAATGGGAAGGAGATCTTTTACACTACCAGAACTATTAGTAGTAGTCGTTGTCCTTGCTGTTCTAGCATCAATGGCCATTCCAGAGTACATCAAAGCGGTGGAGAAAAGCCGCGCCGCTGAGGCCCTGGATGCCTTAGGAGCGATTCGCCAATCTGTGAAACGTTACCGTTGGGCCAATTCTACTGGTATATATCCAGATAACGCTGCTGATCTTGACATTGGTGCGACCAATCTGAAGTATTGGGATAGCCTTAATCTTGACAACAATAGCGATGGTACTGGTGCCAGTGCTAAAGGCTACGCAGACTACCAGCGCAATGGCGGTAACTTTGACAATAGACACCTGGGAATAACCTTTGGGACCGGTATACTTTGTGGAGACTTTGTGCCTATGGGACTGATTCTAACCGCTGGTAAGACATGGCAGGACGACCCCAACGTAGGCTGTGTTACAAAACGCAATTGATAGAATAGGGTATGAGTTAGGTGGGGATTTATCCCATGCCGAAAGGCTTAGCTGGTTTTACCCTGCTTGAGCTATTGAGTGTGGTGATTATCATCGCTGTCCTTACGACGGCAGCGATTCCGGAGTACATGAAGGCGGTTGAGCGCTCGCGCGCGGCGGAGGCCCTGACCCTTTTGGGTGCGATTCGCGTTTCTGAGCAACGCTACAAGGCCCAGTCCCCAGGCGATACGTATACGGCCGCCTTTAGCGAGTTGGACATACAGTTTCCTGTCGGTGGTACACAAAGCTGGGGTGCTGAAACTCCTGCCGGTGGGAATCCTCCAAATCCTCCAGAGAACTTCAGCCTTACGACTTCTCGTGCTCGGCTGACACGCAAGGGGGGGACCTACAACGATCAAGTGCTGGGAATGATTTTTGATACTGGCGCTCTGTGCGGCGACTTCGTCCCCCTCAGCGTGAGCGTCGGCTGTCCTTAGTTCTTCCTGCTTTCCTCCTGCATGTTCAACCTCCCAGTTTTGTAGAAGCATAGGTATCTATGCTACAATCGTTCGAGCCGAAGTAGATTTGGAAGACGGCTGTTCAATCGAAAATCGACAATCATCAATCGACAATTCCATGGGGGAGACATCCCGCCCACCCGATCGTTGAAGCAAACCAACTGGGCCCATGCCTTCGGCTGTGGGCCCGATGGCGGGGAGGAGTCCCACAAGATGAGTTTGTGGCACTGATAACCTCTCCCCTCTCAAGGAATCATGAAACTGCCTTGGAATTTTCGATTGTCGATTTTGGATTTTCGATTGGAAGACGGCTGTTCAAACGAAAATCGACAATCGTCAATCGACAATTCCACGGAATGAGTTTGTGGCATTCAAGAACACGCTCCGCGTGGGTCGACATCCCGCCCACCCATTGGCTGTTCTGCCGTGTCACCTACGGCTTTCGGCGTGGCGCAATGGCGGGGTCGAAATTAATTCGCGGAGGCAAAATTCTTGGGGCAGTAGCTCAGTTGGGAGAGCGCGACATTCGCATTGTCGAGGCCAGGGGTTCGATCCCCCTCTGCTCCATTTCTAAACGTCTTGGGGATCGAAGGGAGCCGAGCCTTCTTTCCTCAACGTCGCCGCGACTTATGGGAGCGGCGACAATCCACTTGGCGAGGCGAGTGCCCGACCGGAGCCCGAACGAAGTGAGGGCGAAGGCGGCGATCCCCCTCTGCTCCATTTCTAGACGTCTTGGGGATCGAAGGTCAAGCGCCCGTCGCGCTCGACATTCCGCGGCTGCCACGATGGCAGCCGCTTCAGGAGCACCGAGCCTTCGACCAATGAAGAGAGCCGAAGGAATTGTCGATTGATGATTGTCGATTTTCGATTGAACGAAGGTTTTTTAATCGACAATCCAAAATCGACAATCGAAAATTCAAAAAGGGAACGCCGACAACCGAGGCCGAAGGCCAAGGAAGTACCGCAATCAGGCAGACGATTGCGGTACCTCCGCTGCTCCACCCTGCTTAACATAGGTTGCAATATATTATACTACGACCCTCGTTTCACGTTCGTGACGGCCCACGCTAATAAAAACTCTTGAGGTCACATCCGTTCATTGACGACTACAGCACGGACATGCTACCCTTTCAAGCAGGAGGAAACGCCATGAGCACAAGCGTAGAGGAGCAGTACGTGATCAATCCAGCTGGCAAGAAGACTGCGGTCATCTTGTCACTTAAGCAGTACCAGCGCATACAGGAAGATCTTCACGACTTAGCAGTCGTTGCTGAGCGTCGAGAGGAAAAAGCCATTAGCCTAAAGGAGATGGAACGGCGACTGAAGAAGGATGACCTCTTATAGTCTCGTCTTCAAGCCGTCGGTCGAAAAGGATTTCCGCTGTCTCTCCCATGAAGTTGTACCCCGCCTGACGAAGAAGGTCGAAGAGCTCCGGACAAATCCTTTTCCCCATCAGGCCGAGAGGCTCTCGGGTGCCGAACGGCTCTATCGGATTCGTATCGGAGACTAGCGGGTTGTCTACGAGGTCGACACGCATCTCAAGCAGATCACCATCCATCACATACGGCACCGCCGAGAGGTCTATCGAGCACTATGATGCCGCGTGTGTTTATCCCCACACATCAAATCCACGGCTCCGTCATAACGATTGATGATGCGCGACAGATCCATCATCTTCGCGATGTGCTGCGTCTGAAGATGGGCGATGGCATCATTTGTTGCGACAGTCAGGGAACAGAACACAGGGGTCTGATCCGCTTTGAGTCCAAAGACCGACTGGAAGTCGAACTTCAAGGATCTAGCCTTGTTGCGAAACAGTCCGTTTCCATCTGGTTGGCTGCGGCCCTCATCAAAGCGAATCGCTTCGATTGGTTGGTGCAAAAAGCGACAGAGTTAGGCGTTTCAAGAATCAGCCCTCTGGTTACTCGTTACACCGTGATTCGTCTTAGACAAGAACAGGCAAGATCAAAGTGCGCACGGTGGCAACGCATCGCCCAAGAAGCCGCCAAGCAATGCGGTCGGAAGACCCTGCCCATCGTCGACGTCCCTGAGCCCATGGGACGACTGCTTGAGCAGACTAAGCAAAGCCCTCTTGTGCTTATCCCCACCTTGGTCAAGGAGGCCATTCCTCTTTCGGAGGTTTTGAAAAGCTCGGGTGCCGCTCGTGAAGTGGTGGTTTTCATCGGGCCGGAGGGGGATTTTAGTGAAGAAGAGCTGCGCCTGGCCCGATCCTTCGGTGCAAGGCCCGTGTCCTTGGGATCTCTGACGCTGCGTTCGGAGACCGCCGCTGTTGCCGCAGTTGCGATTCTACAATACAGCCTGGGGGGCCTGTGAGTTTTTCCCGCCGCTGGATGCGTTGGTTGCCTTGGCTGAGTCTGGCTGCGTTCAGTTCCTTATGGCTTGCCCACTGGCCGATCTTTCCTCTGGTGTTGGATCCCTACTACCACCTGCTCATCGCCCGGCAAGTGGCTGAGGCAGGCGGTCCCATCGTTTATGAATGGTGGCAATATGCCCCCATCGGGAGATTTCACCTCTATCCACCCTTTCTTCATCTTCTCCTTGCAGGATTTTTGAAGTTGGGAATTCCAGCGATTACGACGATCCGCATTGCCAGTGTTGTTTTGTTACCGGCGCTTTTGTTGAGCCTTTGGCTTGTCATGCGACGGCTGCTCGGCCCTTCCATCGCGCTGGCCAGTCTGTGGGTAGGCATGGTGCCGTTTTCCTTTCATCTTCACAGCGTCATTACGATGGCGGCGACATTATCCCTGATCGAGTGGTTATGGTTGATGGATGCGTTGGAGCACGGTCGCATTCTGGCGGCTGGCTTATTGTTGGCCTTGTTGTGTTATACGCACTTAGGGCTTCCTTGGATAGTTCTGGTGACGATTGGGATTTGTGGATGTCTGCGGCCCGATTGTTGGAAACGATGGCTGAGGGCATCTTGGGGGCTTCTGCTGGTTGTTCCCTGGTGGTGGCATTTATGGAGTCATCGGATGAGTTTGGTGCCTTTTCCTCGGGACGAGAATAGAATGGTAGAATTGATGCCTTTGGTTTATCTTGCGGCTGCCGTTGGCGTCTGGCGGTGTTGGGTCGGCAAGGGAGCTTTTAGGTGGCTGCCTGCCTGTTGGCTCGGATTTTCGTTGTTGGCTTTTGAGTACCGGTATCGTTGGCTCAGCGGCGAGGGGTTGTTTGCGGTTATTCTCCTTGCAGGAGTCGGGGTCGATTGGCTTGCGGGATGTCTGGCTGCTTGCGGACAACGTCTCAGGATCGCGCCCTCTCAAAGATCAGGCCGGGATGATCGATTGACGAGTCGCGAGACAGGAAATGGAGGACAGAATTCAGGGAAGCAACTGCTCTGGGCGGGTGCGATCGTGGGACTGCTGTTATGTTCTGGCACCTTGGCTTTCGAGGAAGACCATCTGAGGTGGCGATGGCCGGATAGTGGGCTGGCGCATCTGGCAGGCATTCGCGGCGTTCAGGAAAAGGATTTGGACCAGGGTCTCTACACGCCTGTGATGGAGCGATTGATCCGGGTGGTTTCTGAACAGACCCAACCGCTTGAGATCCTCTGGTCGAACGCCCCTTACGTGCTCGGTCTCATTGCCGCTGTTGTCGGACGTCCGATGTCTTCAGCGATGCTTAATGAGGTTAGGCCAGAGAGGGCTTTCGATTCGGTAGCGGCCGCCCATTGGATCGTTTGGTTTAAATTCGATCAGCCTCCTGAGTTGAGTCTTCTTAAGCAGATCCAGCGATACCCTTTGCGTCGGGTATACGAAGAAGATCTAGCCATCGTTTTCCGACAGGAATCCCCCATCCAACCGGCTCACCCGCCACAAGCTATCCTTCCCGTCGGAATGGCGTTTGGGATTCTTGGCGTCGTCTTGGGACTGGTTGTTTGGGATCTGCGAATGGGCGCTCCACAGCGCTACACCCAGGGAGCGTCCATGACCGATATTTCGCTTTGTCGTAAAAATGTCGGATATGAAGGAATCCCTTAATACAAAAGTGTCAAGGGGGCATCCATCCCTATGAAGACAACAGTGGCCAACGCAAGTATAATACGATACCGTGTTTTTCATCGCATGCGAGTGATTCCTTAGAGCACCTAACATAATGAAAACGTGACTGCGCTGGGATTAGATGCAAGCTGCGCAAGGCGCTCGCCCTTGACAAGCTTGTCAAGGGCGAGGAGGAAGGCATATCATGCGGCAAGCGATATGGCGACGACGAGCAACGCAGCGAAGCGAAGCAGATAAGCCCAGCCCTTCGGGTTGCGGCAAAAACTGCCCATCTGCTGCGTCACTTCTTCTCTGCGTATCGCTAGCTTTACGCCATCGTCGTCGTTCCTTGCATCTGGGCAGTTTTCGCCGCAACGCAGCCATGTTTTCATTATGTTAGGTGCTCTTAGAAAGGACGTATGGAGAAGATGGCAAAGGTAAGAGAAATCTTGATCAGCGCAGATGCGCAAGAGACGCGCGTTGCGGTCACCGAGGACAAGCGCCTTGAGGAATATTACGTGGAGCGCCCATCGGATAGTCGGATGGTGGGCAGCGTCTATAAAGGACACGTAAGTTCTGTGGTGCCTGGAATCAACGCGGCGTTTGTGGATATCGGGTTGGGGAAAAACGGTTTTCTCTATGTGTCCGATATCGTAGAGCCCAAGCCCGATGAAGAGGTAATCTTGGAAGGGGAAGTGTCTCCAGGGGTGTCACAGGCTGCAGGGGTGCATCGCGAGCGGCAACGTTCTGGAGCTCGCCATCAGAGGCACTCACGGATCGAGGACGTGGTTAAAAGCAATCAAGAGATTCTGGTGCAGGTGGTTAAAGAGCCCTTCGGAACCAAAGGCGCTCGGCTGACGACCCATTTAAGCCTTCCCGGCCGCTACATGGTTTTGATGTGCAATGACGCGCGGCTGGGAATTTCAAAACGGATTGAAGATCCGCAAGAGCGCAGCCGTTTGCGTGAAATACTTCCAAAACTGCGATTCTCGGAAGAAGCGGGACTCATCATCCGGACCGCGGGGGTGGGCAAAACGGAGAAAGATTTTATCAGGGATGTCCGGTATCTATCCGGGATTTATCAGCGTCTCAAGCGACTCGGTGCCCGATCCAAAGCGCCGGCTTGTCTGTATCAAGAGTACGAATTACCCCAACGGGTCATCCGAGACAGCTTTACAGAGGATGTTCAACGCATCGTGGTGGATTCCAAAGGGGTGTTCCATCGGCTGCGACGATTTCTCAATGTGCTGATTCCCCGCGTCAGGGTTCGCATGGAATTGTACCGAGGAGAGGAACCTTTGTTTGAGGCGGTTGGGTTGGATGAACAGATCGCTGCTCTGTTTGATAAGCGGGTACAACTGCCCTCCGGAGGATCGATTATTGTGGAACCTACCGAGGGAATGGTTGCGGTTGACGTCAACACCTCTAAGTTTACTGGGCGCCGTAATCTTGAAGAAACGGCGTTTCAGGTTGATAAAGAGGCGGCCATTGAAGTGGCCCGCCAACTGCGCTTGCGTGATATCGGCGGCATCGTTGTGATCGACTTTATCGATCTGGATGTTGCCGCACACCGTCGAGAGCTGGTGAAAACGTTGGAACAAGCCTTGGTGCGTGATCGTGCCAAGACCAATCTCGTTTCTTTTTCTGAGATCTGCGTTGCAGAACTGACACGCCAGCGCATGCGGCGTTCCGTTGAGACCGTAAGCTATCAAAGCTGCCCCTATTGTAACGGGCGGGGAACAGTCAAGTCCGTTCAGACAATGGCCATCGAAGCCATCCGTCAGGCCAAGCGCGCCCTTAAGAATATCCAGCATAAGACCCTGGAATTGCTGGTGCATCCTCAGGTGGCCGTCCGGCTGCTTCAAGAGGACCGACCCAGCTTGACTACGTTGGAGAATCAGAGTCATTCTAAAATCCTTGTGCTGTCCGATCCCAGCTTGCACGTCGAGCAGATCAAAGTCCAGGTATCGGGCTAGTGCTCCGTCTACATCGAACGGATGGATAGTCCGCTGCAATTCATCGCCTACTTTATTGATGCTCGCGCAATTGTATGACAGGCTTCACCGTCGATAAATACTGTCATACTGATTTGCGAGACTCAATAGTATCGGCAACCCGTCATTTCAATCTGGCTGGAGATCTGCTGGAGTGTGGGACCGCTCGTGGCAACAGTGCTGTCCTGATGGGACCAGCGCTTAAACAAATGGGTGATCGCCGTCGGCTCTGGGTTTTGATATGAGAGCGTCAAGACCTGTTTGGATTGCCTCTATGATTGGGTCAGTCCGGGATGAGTGATTCAGATCGATGATTACGGCCATTGGCAGAGGGCTCGGAAAGCGGTGGATGACTTTCTTAAGCAGCGTTCAATGACTATCCCACTGCGCTGGCTTGATTATACTGGACGACAATGGGGCAAATCTTGAAAAACCCTTGACCGGACACGAGGATTCAGCCAAAATAGAGCCTACTTTTTGACGCCATATAGATGAGGGAATAGGCTCATGTACGCTATTGTTGAAGTGGGAGGAAGACAGTGGAAGGTAGAATCAGGAACACATTTGGATATCAATCGTGTTTCCTTTGAGGTGGGGGCAAGACACACCCTGGAGCATGTGTTGTTCGCACGGCAAGAGGAACAGGTGCATATTGGACATCCTTACGTGCCCAATGCTCAGGTTGTTTGTGAAGTACTTGAGCATCGGCTGGGTCCTAAGGTCGTTTCCTATCACTACCGGCGACGAGAGAACTGGCGCAAGACCGTGGGACATCGTCAACCATTGACCCGGTTGGTCGTGAAAGAGATTAAAATCGGTTCAATGGCTCCTCGGCAGTAGGCAGTAAGCAGCAATAGTAAACAGTAACAGGTGAAACGATGGCGCATAAAGCAGGTGCTGGGTCGACAAAGAATGGACGTGATAGCTGTGGAAAACGGCTGGGTGTGAAGTGCTACGCAGGACAGAAGGTTTCAGCAGGATCAATCCTCGTGCGGCAACGGGGAACACCGTTTAAACCAGGATGGTTCGTCGGAACTGGAAGCGATTGGACCCTCTATGCCGAGATTGATGGAATTGTCCGCTTTCCAAAACCTCGCGTGGTCAGTGTGGAGCCCCAGGGGTAGAGCCCGTGGCACTAGTAACTTCTCCCTTGCCAAGGCATCATGAAACTACCTTTGAATTTCCGATTTTCGATTTTGGATTGTCGATTGAAAGACCTCTGTTTAATCGAAAATCGACAATCGTCAATCGACAATTCCTTGAGCCCTCTTGTAGTGAAGGCCGTGGCGCAATGGTGGGGTTGAGCCAGCCCCTACCAGTGGCTAAGGGTTCGTTAAGAAATAACTGCATCCATTTGACCAGGGGCTTTTGACCCATGGCTGCCTTGCTCATCGTTTACATCCTCATCAAGGATGGAAGCGTATCCATTCGATACTGAAAGCTCAGTAGGCCCAGCGCAGGGCACGGGAGATTCTGGAACGCACTCTTAGCCACTGGGTCACGTGACCACTCTTTTGATGTGGTTTGTCGACCAGGCCCAGATTACTGTGAAAGCTGGCGATGGCGGACGGGGATGTTCCGCTCTTGCCCAGCCCCCTTATACGCGTTATCCCTTTCCTGACGGCGGCGACGGGGGTGATGGTGGAGACGTCACCCTACTTACCGACCCCAACCTTGCAACCCTTCTGGATTTCCATTTTCGCCACGAATTTGCCGCCCAGCGAGGGACCCATGGCGGCAGCAATCGAAAAACCGGAAAGCGCGGGCAGGACTGTTTGATTCGCTTGCCAGTGGGCACGGTCATTCGTGATGCAGAGAAGGGGAACATTCTCCAGGACATGAGCCGGCCTGCAGAAAAGGTACTGATTGCCAAAGGTGGGCGGGGAGGATTGGGGAACGCCACGGCTAAAGAAGCCACAGACGGGCGAAGGGGACAAATCCGCCAGTTGATTTTAGAACTGAAACTGATTGCGGATGTGGGGATTGTGGGTTTTCCCAACGCCGGCAAGTCTTCACTGCTGTGCCGGATTTCAACGGCTCGACCCGCCATTGGGGCCTATCCGTTTACGACCCGTTTTCCGGTCTTGGGCGTTGTTCGGATGGATGCGGAGCGTTCCTTTGTGGTCTGTGACATCCCTGGGTTGATCGAAGGGGCTCATCAGGGTCGTGGGTTGGGGATTGAATTTCTGCGGCATATCGAGCGGACGCGCCTTTTGATCCATCTTGTGGATATGGCCGCAGTGGATCAACGAGATCCGGTGGATGCCTATGCGCATATCAACCAAGAACTGATCGCTTATGGGCAGGGGGTGGCGTCGAAACCTCAGGTAGTGGTGGCGAATAAAATAGATCTGCCAGAGGCTCAGGCGAATCTCGGACGATTTTCCCAAGCGTACGGTCATCTGAAAGTTTGGCCGATTTCCTGCGTAACCGCTCAGGGTATTGCTGAGATGCTCCAGGGGCTATGGCAGGCTCTGAGTATGACGAAACCTTCCGCGAATGTCTGAGCCGAAATTCCATCTCTCACGTGTGGTAGTCAAAATTGGCTCCAGCGTCTTGACGGATGCCGCCGGACGATTGTTGCTCGAGCGTTTCAAATCGATTGTCAAGCAGGTAGCCGCTTGTGTTCCGGATGCTCCTCAAACCATCCTGGTTTCATCAGGGGCCATTGCCTGCGGCATGGCGATTCTGGGCCTTTCCAGCCGTCCGAAAGCGCTCGCCCAGCTTCAGGCCTGCGCGGCGGTTGGCCAAGGCCATTTGATGCAGTGCTATACAAAAGCGTTTGGGCAATACGGTATGACCCCCGCCCAGGTTTTGCTGACGCAGGAGGATTTGGCCGATCGGGGACGATTCCGGAACGCTAAACAAACGCTCCTGACCTTGTTGCACCATCGGGTGGTTCCGATTGTCAATGAAAACGACACCGTGTCCGTTGAGGAGATTACCTTTGGCGATAACGATCGGCTCGCGGCACTGTTGAGCGTAGCCGTCGATGCCCAGTTGTTAATCATCTTATCGGATGTGGATGGGTTTCTGGAAGACGGCCGTCTCATTGAGCGGATCGACACCCTTAATGAGCGTCATCATGCGGCGATTCACGGCAGAGCCAGGGCTACGACCCGAGGAGGGATGTTTTCGAAGCTGGAGGCCTCGCGCATCGCTGGGCATCATGGCATTCCCGTGGTCATCGCCAACGGCACCAAGCCCTCGGTGTTGCAGGATCTTTTGGCCGGCCGTCCCGTAGGCACTTTGCTCGTGCCTCCTCGCGAACGTCTGAGTCCTCGAAAATGGTGGATTGCGTTTTCGTTGCGTCAGCCAAAAGGGCAGTTAGTCATCGATGCTGGCGCTTCCCAAGCCTTGCTTGAGCGTGGCAAAAGCCTGCTCGCCTCCGGTATCTTGGAGGTCAAAGGGCATTTTCAAAAAGGTTGCTGTGTCGCCATCACCGATGGCCAACACAGGCAGCTCGCGCGAGGCATCGTCAATTTTTCATCGGCGGAGCTTTTGCGGATTCGAGGATTGCGCAGTATGGACATCGCTCGGACCTTGGGGGATGCAAGCGTCAGGGAAGTCGTTCATCGCGACCAGTTGGTATTTGCTCGGGATATGCACTCATGAACGCCACAGATGTATCCTCAGCGAATGCAGGGATTGAAGAGACAATCGTTGAGGTGGTGAAGAAATCCCGTGAGGCTTCGCGAGCGATTGCCTGTGCGCCGACGTCGCAGAAGAATCAGGCTTTGTCCCTGATGGCCCAGATGTTGCGCAGCCAAAATCAGCAGATCCTAAAGGCCAACGCCGAGGACGTGGCAGCGGCAAAAGCGTCCGGGCTTTCCAAAGCCTTGGTGGATCGCCTGAGTTTGACACCGCAGCGTCTGGAGGAGATGGTTCGATCCATAGAGGCGGTCATAGAGCTTTCCGATCCGGTCGGAGAATTAATCCGCAGTTGGCGGCGTCCGAATGGCCTGGAGATTCGAAAACTTCGGGTTCCATTGGGAGTGGTCGCTATCATCTATGAATCTCGGCCCAACGTCACCAGTGACTGCGCCTCGTTATGTCTTAAAAGTGGAAATGCCGTGGTTCTACGCGGGGGCTCCGAGTCGTTTCGATCCAATCAGGCTATCGGCAGCGTCCTGAAAGAGGCCCTACGTGCGGCGAAACTTCCGGAAGCCACAGTGAGTCTGATCCCGACCGCAGATCGAAGGGGTGTGGACATCATGCTGCAACTGGATGCATACATCGATGTCGTGATCCCTCGGGCAGGGGAGGATCTGATTCGCAAAATCACGAGCTCCTCCCGGATTCCTGTCATCAAACACGCCAAGGGGATCTGTCATGTCTACGTGGATGCGGACGCGGATTTAGAAATGGCCAAGCGGATCGTGCATAATGCCAAGTGTCAACGGCCCGCTACCTGCAATGCGATGGAGACCCTTTTAGTGCACAAGAAAATCGCCCAACGTTTCCTGCCGGAGATGATTCGTCAACTGCGAGATTCAGGGGTTGAAATCCGTGGCTGTCCCCAGACTCAGGCAATGGCTGGCGGGATTATCGAGGCTACCGAACAGGATTGGCAGACCGAGTATCTCGATTTGATTGTGTCGGTAAAAATCGTCGAATCCCTACAGGAGGCGATTGCGCATATCGGACGATACGGATCGGCACATTCCGATGCCATCGTCACTCAAAATGAACAAACGGCGAACCGTTTCCTCAAAGAAGTAGACTCGGCGGCTGTTTACGTCAATGCCTCGACACGATTCACCGATGGATTTCAGTTCGGCCTTGGGGCGGAAATCGGCATCAGTACCGACCGGCTGCACGCCCGTGGGCCGATGGGGCTTGAGGAGCTCACTACCTACAAATACGTTGTGATTGGAAGCGGCCAGTTGAGGGAATGAGTACTCCTGTGTCAAGACCCACTTGCATTGATGCTGGAAGCTGAGCATGTGAGTGAAGGTATGCGTCGAGCAATACCCTCAAGATTCTGGAATAATTTCTAGAGCTTGGTGATGACTGAGGTTTTGCAAAATGCATCGAGATTAGTGGCAGCGCTCACGTCTGTGTCATGAGTCATGGAAAGCAAAAGGCGTACTTTGGCCGTGCTTGAGATGCCTGTTTATTTTCTGCTTTTTCATGACAGATGACTCATGAAACATGACACAATCCTCATTACTTCTCTTGGAATAGGACACAACACTCGGTCAACGCGTTGGCTATTTTTGCAAGAGCCCAGTGATGAGTATTAAGGTGATAATTCGGCTCGGTATCTTTGGGGGAACGTTCAATCCCATTCACTGGGGCCATCTGCTGTTGGCGGAGACGGCGCGTGAAGCCTACACTCTGGACCGGGTCCTGTTTGTTCCCACGTGGCAACCCCCACACAAAACCTCACGAGGACTCTTGCCAGGGTCGGTTCGATTTAAGCTGGTGGAGTTGGCGATCCACGATCATCCGAGTTTTGTGGCTTCAGACATTGAGCTGAAACGAGGAGGAACTTCCTATACCATTGATACGGTCAAGACACTCAAGAAACAATTGCCGAATGCTCAGTTGTTCCTATTAGTGGGGCAAGACCTGTTGGGGGTTCGGTGGTTGGCGTGGGAAGAGATCAAGCGTTTGTGCACGGTGGTGGTCGCTCATCGGCCAGGATTTCAAAATCCCAAACGCCCCTCCAAGGTTAAATGGCTCCAGATGCCTCCGGTTGCCATTACCTCTTCCGAGATTCGCAAGCGGGTCCAAGCCGGACGTTCGATTCGTTACCTTGTGCCAACGACCGTAGAGCGTTATATCCAGCAGCATCAGCTCTACCAACAGGGCAGGGGATGATCCCACCTTTCGAATTTTCGATTGTGGATTGTCGATTGTGGATTGTCCGTTCGATCAATCCGCATTCCACGGTGGTGGGATGATTCATTCTTACCTTCGTAACGTCGATGGGACGATTGAAAAGGACGTTTCGACAGGGCGCTTTCGGCAGGTCCTGGCTAGTAATAATGAAGAATGCCTGCTCTGGGTGGATATCGAAGGGCCGGAGGATGATGAGATTGAGCTGTTGCTGGAAGTTTTTGGGCTGCATCCCCTCACGGTCGAAGACTGCATTATGCCCAATGTCCGACCCAAGCTGGAGGAATTTGAACATTATCTTTTCGTGACGCTTCAAGGATTGGCTCGTTCCGAGTCAGGGGGTCTGCGGGCGGTTGAATTGGACGTTTGCCTTGGAAAGAACTTTCTCATCACGATTCGCAGCGAGTCGATCCGGAGCATCGAAGAAGATCGTGCCCGAGTAGAACGTAAATCCCCGATCTTTTTTCGGGGAACTGATTTTCTTTTCTACGCGATCGTCGATTCGTTGATTGACAGTTATTTTCCGATCTTAGATGAGGTGGAATCCCGTGTCGATGAATTGGCCAGCAAGCTTCTGTCGGATTCCACCCAGGGTACGGTGCGTGAGTTTTTCAGCGTCTATCATGAGCTGGTGTTGCTTCGTAGAACCTTGGCTCCTCACCGGGACATCCTGAGCCGATTCAATCGGGGGCAACTGTCATTCATCCAACCGGCGAACGCCATCTATTTTCGAGACATCTATGACCATCTATTGCGGATGAGCGATCTGGTCGATTCTTGTCGAGAAATGACAACAGTTTCCTTGGAGGCTTATAGTACCATCGTCTCCAACCGGTTGAATGAGATTATGAAAACCTTGACGGCGTTTGCGACTTTATCCCTGCCGCTTGTGATCGTGACGGGAATCTATGGGATGAATTTCAGCGAACACCCAGAGCTGGGTCCACGCTGGCTCTATCATGGGTTGAGTCTTTTGTTCTTGAGCTCTTTGCCGGTGATGTTCTATTACTTCCGGAAATTCCGATGGTTATGATTCTCGCGCAGCTCGGGGTCGTGTTTATTCTCGATGGCTAAGGGCTCGTTAAGAAATAACTGCATCCATTTGACCGGTGGCTTTTGACTCATGGCTGCGTTGCTCATCGCTTACATCCTCATCGCGGATGCTCGCTCTTCGCGCCTTGCCCTGAGTCAAAATCCCCACGGCCAAATAGTGCAGTCATTTCTTAACGAACCCTAACTAGGCTTTTGCAAAACCTTAGTGAGGCAATGACAGCTTCTTTTACGTTTTTACTCATAGGGCTCTTTGCCGCTTCTGCCGCCTGTTCCGCGATGGAAGCCTCGATGCTGACTATCAACAAGGTTCGGTTGCGTCACTTAGCTGAGCAAGGGCATCGGGCAGCCCAGTTAACCTATCGATTGCTTATGCAGCTGGACCGGGTCATTGGGACTTTGCTTGTGGCGAACAATTTCATCAATGTGACGATTTCTGCCATTGGTTCCTGGATCTGTGTCAATCTCTTCGGACCAGAAAGAGGTCTTTTGATCGCGACCGGGGGAATCACAGCGATGCTTTTGCTCGTGGGTGAAATCGCTCCCAAGTTGTTCGCCACTACTCATGCAGAAACGGTGGCCTTCACCATGGTTAGACCCCTACGCGTTTTGATGTGGGTGCTTCATCCGCCCGCGTTATTCTTCACCTCAGCGGCTCGACAACTTTTGGGTATTTTCCGGATTCCGACTACCCGACGCTCACCGTTGGTTACGGAAGAGGAAATTAAAGTGATGATTCAAATGGGACGGGAGGAAGGGGTTTTGGCAGAGGATGAACTCAGGATGCTCCACCGTATCTTCGAGTTCAGCGATTCGCTGGTGCGCGAAGTGATGGTGCCTCGTGATGAGATTGCGGGAATTGACCTTTCGGCTAGACCGGATGCGGTCTTGGATGTCCTGGTTGAGGAAGGGCACTCCCGGATTCCTGTCTATCGGGGCTCTCTGGATCAGATCGTGGGGGTCATTTACGCTCGGGACCTATTGACGATGGTTCGGCATAGTTCGTTATTTGTGCTTTCCGATCTCATTCGGCCCATTGCGTTAGTTCCGGAGAACAAACGTTTAGGAGAACTACTCAGTCAGTTCCAAAGGGAGAAGGTACAAATTGCCATTGTGCAGAATGCCGTCCATGAGACGATGGGATTGGTTACCCTTGAGGATCTGCTTGAAGAAATCGTGGGCGACATTGAAGAAAGTCCAAAGAAGCGAAGCTGAAAACCTATGGAGGGGGTATGCTTGACAGTTAATGGGCTGGCATGCTAGGCTGATGCGGTTGTTGGTCGGAGAATCATCTTTCGGAGTCTGGGGTAAGTGGCGAGTATTGACGTCTGTTTCAAAACCGATTGCGGGTTTTGAAAGAGTGTGTAGTCAGAGGGAGGAGGGCTATGGAAGCTTATTGCGTTAAATGCAAGGCGAAGAAGGAAATGAAGGATGCGGAAAAGGTGAAGATGAAAAATGGCCGGCCGGCGATGAAGGGACGCTGTCCTAATTGTGGCACCGGTTTGTATCGTATTCTTAAACCATAACTCATTTCACTCTGGGAAGTTATATTATAGAAGTTAAGGAGGGCAGGATCGAGAGCCTCGACAAGGCAGTGGTGGCTGCAAAAGCAGCTTTGGAGAAACAAGCGGAAGATGTAGTTGTGATGGATCTGCGGACGTTATCTACGGTCACGGATTTCTTTGTGGTCTGTACCGCACTCAGTCGCAGACAAGCCTCTGCGCTCAAAGAGTATATTGAAAGTTCCCTCATGCACCAGGGGTGTGCGATGTGGCATACCGAGGGAGTGGAATCACTGGTGTTGCCCACGGAGAACTCCGGTGATGCGTCAGAAAAATGGGAGGATCCTCTGCGGGTGGCGAATCCCAATCTGCTTTGGGTACTCATGGATTGCGGTGATATCGTTATCCATATTCAGGATTCCGCAGCACGAACTTGTTATCAATTGGAAAGGTTATGGGCCGATGCTCCACGCGTTCCCATAGATTTTGCGAAGCAAAATTTATCCACCAAACAGTACAAAGTCGAGGGTGTAGAAGGCGAAAGGAACCCTTGACTCCGTTCGATAGGCAGTAACTACCCAGCATCGTTAGGATCGTTATGAGTTGATGTTTCCCCTGGGTCTTCGCTTGGCGCGAGGCCCTAGGGGGGCAACAGTCCATCTTGACGGCGAAATGCCGCCTCCGTTGGTCTTCAGCCGACTGGTCGCGAAATTAGCGAAGCTAATTTCGCGCTTCAAAAGCGCGCCACGCACTTCCGGTTTTACAGATGGGGCACCGTGGCGCGCTTTTGGTGGATATCCCCCCGATTTTTTGTGCGGCAGGCCTCCCGATTTCTTGTAGGTTCAGATAATGTCTCAGCACGGTATTTTTACCATCGATGAGCAACTCTCTCGTGTATTGTCAGAGGTATTAGGCTCGGAAGCTGAAGGGCTTCCGGAGACGCTTCTGCGATGGGAGATTCCTAAGGATCCTTCCTTCGGAGATCTATCCTGCGCCATTGGTTTTAAGATGGCTGGCCTGCGCCGGATGGGTCCACAAGCTGTGGCCGAGGAGCTAGCCACTCGGTTGTTCCATTCTTGTCAGGCGAATAGCCTCGGGGTATGGATTGAGAAGGTTGAGGCGAAAGCGGGTTTCCTCAACGTTTTCTTATCCCATCCAGCGCTCTGCCAACTGCTGCGTGAAGTACTTCTACGCCGCCATCGGTATGGCCTCCATCGGTTACGTCAGGCTCCTTCCATCAACATCGAGTTTCTGAGTGCCAATCCTACAGGGCCATTGAGCGTGGCTCATGGCCGTCAGGCAGTCGCCGGTGACACGTTGGCCAGGCTGCTTCGTTCCCAAGGGTTTCGGGTGACCACCGAGTATTACCTGAACGACGAGGGACGGCAGATTGAGCTTCTGGGACGCTCGCTTCGTCATCGCTGTCTGGAGCTTGCGGGAAAGCCAGAGGCATTTCCCGATGATGGCTACCACGGAAGTTATCTCTATGACGTCGCTTCGGATTTCCTGCGACGTTATGGGGATGGCTATGTCACTCAACCGGAAGCACGCACCTTGCCCACGTTTATGCGATTTGGAATGAAGACGCTGCTTCAGGGGATTCGAGAGGATCTCGAGCGTTTTGGTCTGTCGTTTGACCGCTGGAGCAGTCAGCGGTGGCTGCGCGTTCAAGGACGCATCGAGAAGGCGCTCGGTCTTCTTAAAGAGCAAGGGGTTTTGTATGAGTCCGAGGCAGCGATGTGGTTTGCTTCAACGCGGTTTGGAGACGATAAAGACCGTGTGGTTCGTAAGAGCAACGGAGAGCTCACCTATCTGGCTCCGGATATCGCCTACCATCAGTGGAAGATGCAGCGGGGCTATGCCCGACTCATCAATCTTTGGGGTCCTGATCACCATGGATACATTCCTCGCCTCAAAGCGGCGATGACGGCTCTAGGATTCTCGGATCGTCTGACCGTTCGCATTGTGCAATTGGTGACGCTGACGCGCCACGGAACTCCAGTTCCAATGTCCAAACGTCAAGGGGAATTCGTGACCTTTCGTGAAGTTCTTGATGAAGTGGGTACCGATGCCACGCGGTTCTTCTTCCTCATGCGCACGATGGAAAGTCCCCTGGATTTTGATCTGGACCTGGCCAAGTCTCAATCGCAAGAGAATCCGGTTTACTACGTTCAATATGCCCACGCGCGTCTATCGAGTATTCTTGCTAAGTGTCCTGCCTTGCCGCCTCGGCCCGATTTGACATTGCTCCAAGAGCCGGAGGAACGACTGCTGTTACGCGTGCTTTTTCAGTATCCGATTGTGCTGAGGATCTGCGCCAGGGCTCTTGAGCCGCACGGTATTACGGGATATCTTCGCAGGCTTGCGGAGAGCGTGCACATTTTTTATACCAAGCACCGGGTCATCAGTGAAGATCAGGCTCGATCCGCCGCCCGCATCGCGTTGGTTAAAGCCACGCGACAGGTTTTGGCCAACGGTTTGAGTTTGTTGGGTGTCAACGCCCCGGTCAAAATGTAATCTGGATAACACATCCCATGTTCGAGTATTGCCGCCTTATTGTGGGCCATACTCAAGTCCTGAATCGTCTCGTGCAGCAGCTCACGGACTTTTCCTACCAGCGCGTCGATCAGGTAGCTGACCCGGGACAGTTTGCCATTCATGGGGGTGTCTTGGATTTTTTCCCGGGCAGCTTTGAGCTACCCCTGCGCCTTGAGTTTGAAGGTCAACGCATTGCCTCCATCCGGAGTTTCAACCCGCGTACGTTTGAAACCATCGAGCGCCACACGATGGTGGTCGTCTTGCCACGGGCCATTCGGACGCGCGTGTCTCTGGAAATACCGTTTGAATCGGTTCTTGAGCTAAAGCCGGGTGACTTTGTGGTGCATTTGGAACACGGGATTGGACGGTATGTGGCTCGTGCGCCCATCGACGAAGCTCCCCACCAGGGAAAGCCTCGTCCGCAGGAAGCGCTGATTTTAGAATATGCGGATGGGGATCGGCTCTATGTGCCTTTGGACCAGATGCATCTGTTGCAGAAATACGTCGCTTTTGGCGCGCGTTCTCCCGCCCTTCACAAACTCGGTGGGATGGCTTGGGCGCGTGCCAAGGCCCAGGCCTATGTCGGGGCGTGGAACTACGCTAAGACTTTACTGGAACTTCAAGCCAAACGCCTGGCGCTGCCGGGTGTGGCGTTTTCCCCAGATGGAGCCTGGCAACAGAAGTTTGAAGCGGCCTTCCCGTATCGAGAGACCGTGGATCAGTTGCAGACAACGCGGGAAGTGAAGCAAGACATGGAACAGCCCCGACCCATGGATCGGGTGTTGTTAGGAGACGTGGGATACGGCAAGACCGAAGTCGCGATGCGGGCCGCGTTTAAAGCGGTCACGGCTCACAAGCAGGTAGCGATTCTGGTTCCCACGACGGTCCTGGCCTATCAGCACTATCGGACTTTCTGTGCGCGCATGCAGGACTTTCCTATTGTGATTGCGATGCTTTCCCGCTTCCAGTCCGAGGCTGAAGAACGAAAGGTTCTGAAAGATCTGGCAGAGGGACGTTGTGATTTGGTGATCGGAACCCACCGGCTGCTTTCCGGCGATGTCCGATTCAAGGATCTCGGGCTTCTGATCATCGACGAAGAGCAACGCTTCGGCGTCAAACATAAGGAGCATCTGAAACACTGGCGCACGCAATTGGATGTTCTGGTGCTTTCGGCCACACCGATTCCACGCACCCTTTATATGGCTCTTTTGGGCTCACGGGATATGTCTCTGATTGCGACCCCTCCCGAAAACCGCCATCCGGTGGAAACACACCTGGTGGAAGAAGACGAACGCTGCCTGCGAGAATGGATCGTCAAGGAGCTCAATCGGAAAGGACAAGTTTTTGTGATTCACAACCGGGTGCGGAGCATCCACTCGGTTGCTCAGAAAATTCAGCGACTCGTTCCGGAAGCCCGAGTGGGACTAGCCCACGGCCAGATGGCAGAAGGGGAGTTGGAGACGGTCATGCTGGCGTTCATGACAGGGGCTCTGGACGTTCTAGTCACAACGACCATTATTGAATCGGGTATCGACATCCCCAATGCCAACACATTGATTGTCTATCGTGCAGATGCGTTTGGGCTGGCCGACTTGTATCAACTGCGGGGACGGGTGGGACGTTTTGATCGCAAGGCCTACGCTTACCTGGTCGTTCCCAAAGAAGCCATCCTCACGCAAGAAGCCCGCAGGCGGCTGGAGATCATGACTACTTATACCCAACTCGGAGCCGGTTTTAGTATCGCCATGGAAGACCTGAAGCTGCGCGGGGCAGGCAATCTGTTAGGTGTGGAACAGTCCGGGTACGTGAGCGCCGTTGGTTTTGACCTCTATTGCCGGTTACTTCGGGAAGCGGTCCAAAAACTTCGAGAAAATCCTCATTTCTCTTCCAAGGGTGTCTTTACCCCGTCTTCGCAGCCAGTCACGGCTGTAAAGCCGCGGAGGAATGCGAAGGTATCTGCTTCGGCGGATTTCCACCCCGCCGAAGTCAAATCTGCCATCGGGCCACGGCCTTCAATACAAGAGGGCTCAAGGAATTGTCGATTGACGATTGTCGATTTTCGATTAAACAGAGGTCTTTCAATCGACAATCCAAAATCGACAATCGGAAATTCAAAGGTAGTTTTATGATGGGTGGTTTCAAGTTTCTAACGCAACAAGATGATCACGAAGAGCCTCACAGGGGAAGTGCCAGTTCAGCACCTTGCGAGGCCGTCCATTCAAGAGGGCTTGCACATGCTTGATCTCACGACG
>JAHFGV010000037.1 GCA_023247255.1 Candidatus Omnitrophota bacterium
ACCCAGGTACAATCGGTCGAACGCTGGCTCAATCATCGTCCGAGGAAGTGCCTCGGCTTCCAAACACCGGCGGAAGTCTTCAAGTCCGCGAGTGTTGCACTTGCTGGTTGAATGCGGCTGTTCAATCTAAAATCGACAATCGTTAGTCCCATTCGTCCCATTGATTGATCAAAGGCGCGGGTCGGAATCGAACCGACGTATAAGGGTTTTGCAGACCCTTGCCTTACCACTTGGCTACCGCGCCCTATTGTAGATACCCACGGGTATACCTGCGATTCCCTGCGTCTATCGTTGGCTTTTTTAAGTCCGATGCGGATAAATTCCGCTAAGCGGAATTTATGGATAGTCCCCACCTTAGAATACGCTAACAGAATGTCAGCATGGCCGCGCTGGATTCAGACGCGAGTCGCGCAACTGGAAATATCTCGTTTCGCGAAGCGACTGTCTTGGATGGAAGATACCCGTTGGTGGCTTCCATCATAACGACGGATCGATGCAGAAGCACTTCAGACCAAACGGATACACACGCGTTAGGAATGCCACTTTCCCGAGCCGACGAGAGGCAAGAAGCTTGCCCCGTGAGATTAGATTTCCCCTTCGGATTGAAAATCGACTTGCCCCCCCACGCGTAGGACATTCACTCCCTGGGGGTGGTTGTTATCCTTATCTTCCGCCACGGCTTCCGTCGATCGGCTGGCCGGCGAAAGCCCTGTGTGATACTCATAATCACCGCCGGAAGGCACTGTCGGTACCGGATTGGCCGATGAAGGACATTTAAAAACCGCAGGGTCGTCGATGTACTCTTCGTCCAATATATCCAAAGACTGGGGGTATTGCTCACTGTGATCGTCCCGATAGGCAGAGATGGCATAGAAAATCTGCTTGAGGTTGTTCTGACACTTAGCCCGCCTGGCCTTCTCCCGCAGCTTCATCGCACCCGGAGCCAGAAAGCCTATCAGAATCCCAATGATGGCAATGACTACCAAAAGCTCAATCAACGTGAACCCTTTCTGAGGCTCTGGGCTGTGGGTTGTTTTGAAAATCGCTCGGGGCTCGGAGTTGTGGGCTGTGGGTCTATCGGAAAAACGCCGAGGGATCGAGGTTGTGGGCTGTGGGCAAGTGCCCAGAACCCCAAGCCCTGAACCCTGAGCGTATTGCCAAAATCCTTGAGCCTTCAGCCTTGAACCTTGAGCGATACAGAATCGTATAAGTTGCCGCATAGTAGCCTTAGGCTCGCTTCTGTTTGGCTTTCATACGAGTAACTCCCGCTTCGCCCCACCACCTGCCTGGGTTTGCTGCAGGCAAACCGCAACTTCGCGGCTCGCCGTTTGCGATCCGGCAGGTGGTGGGGTCGCGGAATTTATATTGACCGTACCAAAGGGTTTCCACTTTGTCAAGGAGCATGCGCGCCACGCGCGCTTTGGAGCAAAACCCCAGATCTTGAGAAGGTCCGTCGCGCTGCAAAAGCCACGCGCGCACACGATGATGCCCGAATGGACTCGCAGGGGTCTCGTTAGCCTCGTCATAGGAGCGCCTCTGACGTGCGCGATTTTCTCTCGCCTGAGCAGGATCCAGCTGTTGGGCCAGAACCAAATCCAGATGTTTGCGACGCAACTTGCGTCCGGCCCTAGCCACGACGCAAGCGGCCTCCAGCGCGAACCCCACCCGAAGCTGATCCGTCCGTCTGGGCAGGCGCCCGAGAATATCCGGCGTGGCCACTAGCCGCAGATTCCGAACGCCTCGGCGCGGGATCTTCCCTGATAGGACGCGCAGGGGACGGAAATCCGCCACCGCCGCTGCCATCATCACAACATCCGAACGGCCTGTCTGGCGCCGCATCTGATCTTGCATCTGTGCCGTTTCCTCGACGGGAATCCGTCGTGCGCCGCTGGGGAAGCTCTCGCTGCAAGGGCCGTGCACCACGGTCACTCGATGTCCGCGTGAAAGCGCCTCGGCAGCCAATAATGAGCCCATATGTCCTGTCGAATAGTTAGAAAGAAACCGAACGGCGTCGATGGGTTCCCGCGTCGGCCCAGCACTAATCAGAATTCGCAGCGGCCGTTTGACGGACATCAAGATCCCCTCATCATCGCTCGGTCAGCGCGTCGGCGATTTTTGTAAAACCTCCGTGATTACCTGCGGGCCTTGCGCTTGCCTGACGATGACCGGGATGATTTCGATGCGGCCTGGGACCGTTTGGGTCTTTGAGCCGCAGTGGACGTTACCAAAGGATGGGGGGGATTCGGTGGCGTCCATTGCTTCACCATCCGGACGATCTCCTCAGGCGCCGCCAGGTGCCCGATCGCTTCATACCCGCAAACGAGCTTGCCTACTTCGGGCCCGATGAAACGTACCCCCAATCGTTTGAGCATGGTAACATTGCGCTGCACGATGGGGTGTTGCCACATATGAACATTCATCGCCGGAGCGATGAGGATCTTGGCCTTGGCGGCCAATAGAATGCACGAGAGTAAATCATCCGCGAGCCCGTTGGCGAACTTGCCGATGATGTTGGCCGTCGCTGGGACAACCAAAATGAGCTTGGCATGCTCGGCGATGGCGGTGTGAAGGATCTGCGGATCCTCAGGGTCGAATAAATCCGTGTGTACCTTTCGCTCAGAGAGCGCCTGCAGGGTCGTCGGTGCAATGAAGCGCGTTGCCCGCTGAGTCATGATACAGCTCACCGTATACCCCTCATCCCTCAAGGCCCTCACAAGATCTCCCGCTTTGTACGCAGCGATGGACCCTGTAACGCCCAGAACAATTTCCGGTGCAGTGGTCATCATGCGTCCCTTCGGTTCTCCTTAGCTTTTGTGTGCCTTCTTTGCCCTTGTGTGCCGGCCGCGTGTCGTATCGCCCTCCTCAGACGGTTCGGCCTTGTACAGAACTCTTCCGTGAAGCACCTCTTCCAGAGCGATCGAGGTCGCCTTTTTACTGGAGGTCTGTACCAATGGCTTGGCTCCTTCGGCGACTGCTTTCGCACGTTGCGCAGATAAAATCACCAATTTGTAAACACTCCCACACCGGTTCAACAGATCCTCAATAGAGACTAGTCCCATCCTGTATCCCTCCCTATCCCTTGATCACAATAAATGCTTAACCCTTACGTGGCTCCACGTATCGTCGATTGTGGATTTTCGACTGCCGATTGGGATGGCTCCTGATGCCTGTTAGTCGGCTGCGGAAAAACCCACAGGACACTGCCTACTTGTCCCGAAGGACGCGGCAGCGCTGGGCGAGTACGATCGCCGCCAGTTGATTCACCGCTTCCTGCAATCGATCATTCACCACCCGATAATCGTACCAGGCCACACAGGCCATTTCATGCACTGCCGCCGCCATCCGATGGCGAATGTCTTGCGCCGATTCCGTGCGACGCGCTTGCAGTCGCTGACGCAAATGGGCCATCGAAGGAGGCTCAAGGAATACCAAGACCGCCGCTTCACCCAAGGATCGTCGAATCTGCCTGGCCCCCTGGACGTCGATCGTCAACACCACATCTTTGCCCTGAGCCAAGGCACGCTTGAGCGGAACGCTTGGCGTTCCATAGTAGGCTCCATGTACCTTTGCCCACTCAAGCAGTTTTCCTGAGCGCCGCAGCCGTTGGAACTCCTCCACAGACACAAAATGGTATTCCCGCCCATCAGACTCCCCGGTACGGGGGGCTCGTGTCGTCAGAGACACCGAGTGAACCAAATCCTCAAGCCGCCTCAGCAAGTGCGTAATCACAGTCGTCTTGCCCCCTCCGGATGGACTCGAAAGCACAAAAACCCACCCACGTCTTCGGCCGCTACCCATTTGTGGAGCATTCCTCCACGGCTTCACAGCCCTGCCTTCCTGCGAAGGGGCAGGACCCTAAAAAAACCCACGGGATACTTAGGTCCTCGCACGGACAATCTCATCCAGGCGCTGGTTGATCGTCTCCGGCTGAAGGCTGGAGAGCACCACGTGATCGGAGTCGGTAACGATCACCGTGCGCATCCGACGACCATTAGTCGCATCGACGACTTTATGCTGCCGGCTTGCCGCCTCGCGCAGCCGCCTGATCGGTGATGGATCCGCAGAAACCACAGCGATAATACGCTCAACCGCTACTGCGTTGTCAAAACCGACGTTCAAGAAAGTAGCCCCCATGGATCCACGCATGGCACATCGCTCGATAGCACAGAGCAGATGGACAATGACAGGCGATATCTCATCTTCTATCTCTGCTATTTGCTATCTGCTGTGTGCTTGTTATTATTCCAGGTTCTGGGCCTGTTCGCGAATCTTCTCAATGTGCCCTTTCATTTCGACGATTAACCGCGCCGCCTGAGGGTCATTGCCCTTAGCCCCTATCGTATTGACCTCACGCATCAATTCCTGGGCGATGAAATCGAGGCGCTTGCCGATCAGAGGGCCATGAGCAAGAGTCTGCCGCAGATGGCTCAGGTGGCTTGCCAAGCGTACCAGCTCCTCATGGACGTCCACTTCTTTAACCAGGGCTACGGCCTCTTCGATCCGGGAGCTACCGGCTCCATCGAAGCCCAGCAGGCTTTGGATCTTTTCACGCAGCGCCTGTCGCTGCTGCTCAAGCGCTTTGGGTAACCGCGTTTTCACAGTGCGCATCAGCCGTTCGATCGCCACCAACTGCCCGCGCAAATCGGCCAAGAGTTTTTCTCCTTCGCGTCGACGGGACTGAACCAGCCCTTTAAGAGCCGCTTGCGCGGTTTCAAGAATTGGATTTTCCAAACGCTCCACAGGCTCCGGCTCTTCGGCTATGGAGACCGCTTGAGGCAAAGCCAGCAGGTGTTCCAGTGTCAGATCCCCCTTTAGCCGGAAGCGCATCTTGAGCTTCCTCAGCGCCTCATAGTAGCCTTGCAACAAAACCTCATCGAAAACCACACGACGCGCCTTGTGCCGATCCAACGACTGCAGATTGATCGCAAGATCAATCTTGCCGCGTCGAACGTAGCGCCGAGACATCTCTGCCACACGTCCTTGAATCGCCAGATACCCATTGGGCAGCCGCTGGTCGATTTCCAGATAACGATGGTTGGTGCTACGAACTTCAACGAGGATACTCGCCCGTCCTATTCGCCGAGTGGCACGTCCATATCCTGTCATGCTCTGAATAGAAGCTGTTTTCACTCTCATTTCCGTCCGACCATTCCTCATCGTTAGCTCTCTAGGCTTTTGCAAAAATAGCCAACGCGTCGACCGAGTGTTGTGTTATGTTCCAAGAGAAGTAATGAGGACTGTGTCATGTTTCATGAGTCATGTGTTATGTGTCATAAAAAACGGCGCTTCCGGGATATATGGGCATTCTTCCCCCCTCTCCCTGAAAAAGGAGAGGGTTGGGGTGAGGGTGGGTTGGTGAGGGAAATGTGCCAATCGGATCGGCTTCACTCTTATCTTCCCCTCACCCTATCCCTCTCCTCTTTGGGGAGAGGGAAGTTCAGATCCCGCAAGAGCTCCGTCGGCTTGAACCACAACTGGATTTCACGCTCGGCCTCCTGGGAATCGGAAGATGCATGAACCACGTTTTCCATCACACCGGAACCGGTGATGCGCCCAAGCGATCCCCGGATGCTCGTGGGTTCTGCCCGCTCCGGATGCGTCAAACCGGTGAGCTCGCGCACTCGACGGATAGCGTCAGCTCCCCAGAACACCAGGGCCAAAACGTAAGGAACGTCGTGGATTTTTCCCTCTAAATAATCCAGCAGCTCTCCAAAGAACGGTTTCTCGCGTAAATGGTGATAGTGCTCTTCCGCCAACTCGCGACTGACGCGTACCACTTTGGCCCCAATGATGTGCAGATGCAATGTTTCCAATCGTGACAGGACGACACCGACCAGCCCGCGCTTAATCGCATCAGGCTTGACAATCACAAACGTCGCCTCCTCGGCCATCACAGTGTCAGCCCCAGCACCTGGAAGAGCCGGGTAAGATCTTCTTCCGAGAAATATTCAATAAGAATGCGCCCACCCTTCTTACGGGGCAGCAAACTGACCTTTGTCCCCAGCTTCTGTCGAAGGGCGTCTTCCATACTCTGCCATTGAGGATGAACGATCCCTCGCGCTCTTTTCGCTCTGCGGATAGATGGATCTTGCACCTGAGAAGCCAGGGATTCCAGTCGCCTGACCGTTATCCCCTTGCCAATCACAGTCTGGTACAACGTCATCTGCGCCACGCGCGACTCAACTGACAGCAACGCCTTTGCATGTCCCGTCGTGATCGTGCCTCGACACAGGGCTTGTTGAATCTCATCCGGCAATGTCAGCAAACGCAGAAGATTCGTGACCGTCGCTCGATCCCTGCCCACGGCCTGTGCGACCTGTTCCTGCGTATACCCAAACTCACTCGTCATCCGGGCGTAGCCTCTGGCTTCTTCGATCGGGTTGAGATTCTCCCGCTGCACGTTCTCCATCAACGCATATTCAAACGCCTCTTGATCCGAAAGCGTGCGGACCAACGCCGGGATCTCTGATAATCCGAGTTCCTGGCAAGCCCGAAGCCGCCGCTCTCCAGCGACCAATTCATAAGCCCCAGACGGATGAGGCCTTACAATGATCGGCTCGATCACTCCCTGCCGCTTAATAGACGCCTTGAGCTCCTCGATCGCCTTTTCATCCATAGTGACCCGCGGCTGGAAATTCCCGATATGAATTTGATCCGTCCGCAACAGGACTAATCCCTTTTCAGATCCTTCCTGTGCGGGTGCTGAGTCAATGAGATCGGCGAGTCCCTTGCCTAATCGTCGTGTCATGAGGCTACCCCCGCTGGTTTCTCAGCGGCCTCCTTTTCTATTACTTCTTGTGCAACAAGACGATATGCCAAAGCCCCTGTCGAATTTGGATCGTACAGACAGATAGGTTTTCCAAAGCTAGGGGCCTCAGCAAGACGGATATTGCGCGGAATGGAAGTGTTGAAGACAAGCTCCTTGAAAAAACCCTTGAGCTCCTCAGCCACTTCTCTCGAAAGGTTCGCGCGGAAGTCAGTCATAGTCATAAGGATACCGCTCACGCGTAATTCCTGATTTAAACGTTGCTTGACAAGGTCAATGGCGCGCATCAATGCAGTCAGTCCTTCCAATGCCAGATATTCACATTGCACGGGAATAAGGACACTGTCCGAAGCCACCCAAGCGTTTACTGTCAATAGCCCGAGAGCCGGTGGACAATCTAAAACAATAAAATCATATCTCTCTCTGATAGAATATAATATGTGTTTTAAAACACCTTCTCGGGATGCTTCCATCTGTGTTAAATAAGGCTCGGCTCCGGCTAAATCTATGGCAGATGGAACGATTTCAAGGAGCTCTATCCCAGTCTTGATGATGACAGATTCGATGCGGATGCCATTAGTAATGACGTGATAAAGATGCTGCTGAAAACTGCCCCGCTGAATCCCACAGGCCGTCGTAGCGTTTCCTTGAGAATCCAGATCGATGAGCAATGTCCTCCGCCCTGCCAGTGCCAGATAGGCGCTGAGGTTCACCGCAGTCGTTGATTTTCCTACTCCACCCTTTTGATTGCAAATGGATAGAATGGTTGACATCTGATGGGCCTAAGACCGTTCCACGTGGAACATCTGCTTAAATGACGCGTTTCACACAATGTGAATTATCTGTGGATAACTGAGGTTTTGCAAAATGCATCGAGATTAGTGGCTGAGTAGCCCATGGCCAGGAAGAAAGTAAATCATGATTCTAAGCTCCAGTACTCACGTCTGTGTCATCTTTCATGGTTTATGTGTCATGAAAAGCAGAAAATAAACAGGCATCTCAAGCATAGCCAAAGGGGCTCTTTTGCTTTCCATGACTCATGAAACATGACACAATCCTCATTACTTCTCTTGGAACATAACACAACACTCGGTCGACGCGTTGGCTATTTTTGCAAAAGCCCAGGATAAGTTAAGTGGACAGCCGATACCAAGCTACAGAAATCAGGCTATTGGTCAACCAGTATAATACAAGCGCCGATTGGATGTTGTAAAACATGATACAGAATAAAATCGGCATTACTGGACCTGACATGATCTGAGAGCTTGGATTAGCTTCGCTCGATGGCATTTGTTGCTGGGACATCTTAGTCTGGAAAAACATCGCTGCGGCCATGACGATCGGAAGAAGATTCAGATACTCCCCGAGAATCGGTAAAGAAAAAGAAAGATGAAAAAACCGATCAGGCAATGAGAGATCTTTAATCCATAGAAACGACTCCCCTCTGAGAGCAATAAAGTGAGGGACCGCTTGAAAGATGGCGATAAAGATCGGCATCTGCATAAGCATCGGGAGGCATCCACTCAAAGGGCTGACATGGTTCTCCTTGTACAAAGCAAAGACTTCTTGATTCCCCTTTTGAGGATTTTCCTTATATCTCGCCATTATCTTATCTACACTCGGTTTTAGCTGTTGCATCTTCTTCATGGACTTGAAGCTCAGCAATGTAAACGGAGCCGTTGCACAGGTGACCAGAACAGAAAAGATTATGACCGCCACCCCATAATTTCTTACAATGGATTGAATCCATCCAAGAATGACCAGAAAAATCAACCCGATCCTTCCCAGAGGTCCAATATGAAAGGCCGTTTCAAATCCAGCCTTCTTCAAGTAAAAATAATCCCTGGGACCAAAATACAGAGTGGCAGAAAATTGGGAAGAAACGTCTTTTGTCTGACTCCATTGAGCAGATGTGCCATAAAACCCGAGGGATTGGGGATCTAATTGAATAAACCGCATGGAATCGAATAGTCCCTGGTCAACGCGGAGGGACTGGCAGAAATATCTTTCTGTTAAACTCACGATCGGTGTTCCACGTGGAACATCGATGGGCCTTTTAAGCGGGGATATGTACCTCTTGTAAGCACCCTTTCTTCCAGGATCCCATAGAATGGCCTCAAGTGGATTAAACCGACTGGGCAGCTCATCGACCCGGTGCCAAGTGGACGTAAGAAACAACGGCTTCTCCTGATGATCGGATAGATTCTGTCCGAGCTTGGAAAGCTGAACGTAAATTTTGGGAGTCTCTGCATCGATTGTATAGGAGAGTTGGTATATTACTCCGGTAGACTCCTCGGATTTAAAGGTCAGCCGTGTTGCATCCTGCTCAATGAGTCTCCAGGCTCGATTTTCTTCACCAACATGAAGATGGAAGACAGGGAATTCTGTGCCTAGAGTTGGCGCAGTTCCTGAAGAATCCGAGAACTTTTTCAGGACTACCTTTCGAATCGCGCTGCTTTGCCTGCCTACCTCAATCTTAACTTGTTCTGTTTCAATAGATACTGCGTCTTCTTGTTTATCCTTATCCTTTTTAAAAATTGCTGAGGGATCCTCGGGGTGTTGACTCGAAATATCTTCTGTTTGCTGGGGTGCTCGCGGAAGGAGATTTCCGGTGCGCATACCGATGGTATGGCTATACCAGGCAAGTAAAAACGCCGATAAGAGAGACGCGATGAGAATCCGTTTTTCAACGTTCATGACCGATGCTTGTAAGCCGAAGGAGTAAGAACAGGATCGAATCCTCCCGGAGCCCAAGGATGGCATCGAAGCAATCGACAGATTGAAAGCCAACTGCCTCGGATCGTTCCATAATGTCTCAATGCCTCCATGGCATATTCTGAACAGGTGGGGTGAAACCGACAAGAGTGTAATAGTATGTGAGAAATATGGTTGCGATAAAAATCGACCATTGAAATTTCCAGAGAGACTATTGAAAAATACCGCATTGCTTGCACAGAGAGATAAAATCCCGCTCCAATTCCGATGACTTCGTAGGAAGCGTGGGGGGGTGAATCACAATGACAATATCAAATCCTCTACGAATATCGCGCTCCTGTCTTGATAGAATCGCGCGTGTCTGTCGTTTCAGGCGGTTCCTGACTACCGCGGGTTTTAATCCGCGACGGGTTCGAAGTCCCACTCGTGTTTGGTTGGTCCCGTTTGGAAAGATTCCGATCGACAACCACCGAGTGCTTTTCCATTTTCCTCGCTTGGATACTTCTAGGAAGCTTTTTGTCGCCTTCAGCGAGACAACCGCGCCCTGGCTTGTGAGTGCGCATCCTCTACCAGCCAGTCCACCCATCCGGTAATCGAATCGATCGGCTCCACTTACAAGGAGGCGGGAACGAGTCGCCATCGGCCTTTTTGTCGACGACGTTTGAGTACTCTACGTCCGGAGCTGGAGCTCATTCGCCTCAGAAAACCCTGGCCCCGTACTCGCTTGAGATTGGATTTGTTCCGGAGATGTTTCTTCATAGTCCCCCTTATAATCGGCCCGACGTCTGCCCCATTATACGAAGGGAACGCCTCCCAAGCAAGGAGAAACCGCTTGAGCTTTCGATGGGGTGTTGTTATAATAAGCGCGGTTTTAAAAATCCGAGAAAATAGCCCATGTTCGTGACCCCTGTACTCTAGAGTTATTGTACTCTCGGTTATTAATAACCCGTTCGACATTCCTCCTGTGTAAAACCTGTGGAATCTGTGCAAAACCTCTCCTTTGATTGGGCGCTGGCGCGCGAATCCTTGAGAAACCGACTGGGATCAGAAGTTGTCTCGCGGTGGCTGGATCCTTTAAGCGTGACATCTGTTTCTGAACAATCGCTGATTCTTGAGGCTCCCAATCCCTTTTTTTTGGACTGGATTAACACGCATTACTTGGAAGCGATCCAGTCGCTGGCCGGGGGACGCGCGGTACAGCTCGTTTCCTCATCGGCGCTCGATGACAGCGCAAGTGCCCCACTCACCGAAACCATCAAAGTCCCCGCAACAACCATCCCTGTTCCATCGACCGCATCGGGCCAACGACCGGCGAGCCTCGCCGATGAGAAATCTCCGCAAGCCCCATTGAGTGAGTCTTCTTCTGCCGAGCGGCAGGACCTGCGGTGGGGAAATTCCCTGAATCCCAAGTTTACCTTTGATCGGTTTGTCGTCGGGCCGAGCAATCGATTCGCTCACGCAGCCTCGCTGGCCGTTGCAGAATCCCCCGCAAAGGCGTACAACCCCTTGTTCATCTATGGAGCGGTGGGCTTGGGCAAGACCCATTTGATGCAGGCTGTGGGACACGCCATTCTTGAGCGCGCGCCCCGACGGCGCATCGTCTATGCGTCCAGCGAGGGTTTCACCAATGAGTTGATCACCGCCATCCAAACCAAATCCACGGTAAAATTCCGTGAGCGGTACCGCACCGTTGACGTCTTGCTTGTGGATGATATCCATTTCATCGCCGGCAAGGAGGCGACGCAAGAAGAGTTCTTTCACACCTTCAACACCTTGTACGACGCTCACAAACAAATCGTGATGTCCAGCGACCGTTCCCCTAAAGAAATCGCCGGGCTCGAAGAACGATTGGTCTCGCGATTCGAGTGGGGACTGGTGACCGACATTCAGGCCCCGGATCTGGAAACGCGCATGGCTATCCTTCGCAAGAAAGCCGAAGAAGCGGGTATCGCGGTGGCCGATGAGGTGAGCTTTTTCATCGCCAAGCAGATTACATCGAACATTCGTGAGTTGGAGGGAGCGCTGATCCGCGTCGTGGCTTACTGCCAATTTTCCGAGTGTCAACAAACGGTGGACATCGCTAAAAATGTGCTTAAGGATATGGTGCGTGAGGTCAGCTCGCGGATCACCATCGGCATGATCCAAAATCGGGTGGCAGACTATTTCAAAATCGAATCCACTGAGATGCGCGGCTCAAAGCGCCACCGGTCGATCCTTCATCCTCGACAAATAGCGATGTACCTGTGCAGGAAACTGACCGAGGCGTCCCTTCCAGAAATCGGCCGAGCCTTTGGGGGAAAGGACCACACGACCGTCCTTCATGCCGTGGCAAAAATCGAGAAGGAGTTGGCCCAGGATGTACACAGGAAACACACCCTGGATCAACTTTCTCAATCCATCCTTCAGTCTTCTCAACAAGACACATAGGCAAGCGTTTCCACAATTCCACAACCCCGAAGACTAGTACGAGTTTTTATAAACGATGAGTATTGAAATAGTAACACTGTGAATATCTTGTGGAGAATGTGAAAAACAAAGAGGCTTCCATGCGAATCACCATTCCTCAACCCCAACTCCTTAAACACCTGCAAATGGTGGAACACGCCGTGAACGAGCGCAGTACGATACCCATTCTAGGTAACGTCTTGATCGAGACGAAAGAGAATGAATTAATCTTAACCGCCACAGACCTAGACATTGGTATCCAATGCCAGTTTCCATTAAGCTCTCCCATTGAGAAGGGCTCGGTTACTCTGCCCGCGCGCAAGCTGACTGCAATTGTTCGCGAGCTTTCCGATGAGACGGTGACGATCGAAGCCAAGAAAAATCACACAGCAACCCTCACCTGTGGCCAAAGCAGCTTTCGAATGCCGGGTCTGCCGGCGGAAGATTTCCCATCGCTGCCGCAGACGCAGAGGCAGCAAGCCTTGGCCATTCCCCAAGGGGCATTGAAATCACTGGTCGATCACACAGCCTACGCGATGTCGATGGAAGAGACGCGGTTTATCCTTAATGGCGCGCTATTAGCGATCAAGAAAGACAACTTGATTATGGTGGCAACGGACGGACGTCGGTTAGCCCTAGCGAGCTGTCCTTTAAACACAAGCCCGACGATTGACCTCGACGTGGTGATTCCGGCAAAGACCGTTCGCGAACTCGGACGACTCCTACAAGACGGCGAGACCGACGACGTCTTTATCAGCCCCCTGAAAGAGAACCAACTCATCTTCCAAGTCGATGCCTTGCGGGTCGTCACCCGACTCATCGAAGGGCAGTTCCCCCCTTATGAAAAGGTGATTCCTCCGTCCACCAAGCAGGTGTGCTCCATAGACCGCTTAAGATTTCTCAACGCCATTCGGCGGGTCAGTCTCATGACGACGGCGACCTCGCAAGCGGTGGTGTTTGAGTTGAAGGCCGATCGCTTGGTGATCTCCAAAGAGTCGGCAGAGCTGGGCAGCGCCCGTGAGGAGCTAGAGGTTTCTTATTCGGGAGAGCCGATGACGGTCGCTTTCAATCCACAGTTCTGGATCGATGCCCTCAAGGGACTTGAGACCGACGATGTCGCCATCGAGCTTTCCGCAGCGGATCGGCCGGCGGTTATCCGTCAGACGCACTTTACCTATCTGGTTTTGCCGATGAAGCTTTCATGAGAAGATCCTCGTGGTGCCACACGGATCCCACCCGTGGCCCAATGACGGGGTCGCGGGATCCTCGAAGGAGACGGGATTCGTCTGTGGGATCGCGCGCTCAAGCAGCCCTGCCGGAAAGATTGGGGGTCTTGTTGCCGCAGGTGCTGGCGCAGACCGAGAAACGGCAGTGGGTATTTTTTGCCATCCAAAAAAGCTGGAGGCGGTTGGTGGGTAAAAGCCTGGCCGTACACGCCTGCCCCGTTGGGTTTCGACGCGGCCGTCTCATCGTCCATGTGGACCGACCGGGTGAGGGGTTTGCGTTGAGCTACAAAAAGACGCAGTTGCTTTCACGGTTGCAGACGATGACCCACAAGCGCGTGACGGAGATCGTCATCCGTGCGGGTGAAGTAAATCAGCGACCCCACCCTTGCGCCACTGCCTTTGACCGTAGGCGAAACAGAGGATTGTGTCATGTTTCATGAGTCCTGTGTTATGACTGGGCTTTTGCAAAAATAGCCAACGCGTTGACCGAGTGTTGTGTCATTTCCCAAGAGAAGGTAATGAGGATTGTGTCACGTTTCATGAGTCATGTGTCATGAAAAAAGCAGAAAATAAACAGGCATATCAAGCACGGCCAAAGTACGCCTTTTGCTTTCCATGACACATAACACATGACTCATGAAACAGACGTGAGCGCTGCCACTAATCTCGATGCATTTTGCAAAACCTCGATAAATGAGTTACCTGATTGACCGCCACCAGGCACTCTGCATGGCCGACGTTGTTGCCATTATCGCCCTGCGGCAGCGGCTTCTGCGAAGCCGCGTCATCCTGAAGGACGGCAGTCGTCAGGATACCCGGACAAGACCAGCGACGCTCGTGCGACGGCTGCACGAAGCGTTCAGACGATGGGACGCCTGTTAAACAAGCAAGGGAGAATGATCTGACAACGACGATGGCGCCTGCGCAGCGAGCCTCTTCAAAAAAACCACGACCACCCACCGCTCGATCTTCGGCGCAAGATTCCGCGTCCTATGACGCCAGCAACATTCAGGTGTTGGAGGGGCTAGAGGCGGTGCGTCGCCGGCCCGCCATGTATATCGGTGACACGGGGATCAAGGGGTTGCACCATCTCGTCGAGGAAGTGGTGGATAACTCGATCGACGAAGCCATGGCTGGATTTTGCCACGACATCGAAGTCGAGATCCACCACGATCAATCCGTTACCGTTATCGACGATGGACGAGGCATCCCCGTCGATACGCACAAGACCGAGAGAAAATCGGCGCTGGAGGTCGTATTGACCAAACTCCACGCGGGGGGGAAATTCGACTCGCGCACCTACAAGGTAGCTGGAGGATTGCACGGGGTAGGGGTTTCGGTCGTCAACGCCCTGTCGGAATGGCTTGAGGCCGAGGTGCGTCGGGAAGGCAAACTTTACCGGCAGCGGTACGTCCGTGGAAAACCCGCATCGGATCTTGCCGTGGTCGGCAAAGCAACGGGAACCGGCACTCGGATTACCTTCAAGGCGGATCGAGAAATCTTCAAAGGGGAGCTATCCTACAGCTACGAGAATTTGTCCAACCGCATGCGCGAGCTGGCCTTTCTCAACAAAGGCCTGACGATAAAGCTTCGGGATGAGCGATCGGACAAGGAGGCGACGTTCAAATTCGACGGAGGGATCAGGCAATTCGTGGAGCATCTCAACCGGACCAAGACCCCCGTGCACTCGGTGGTGGCCTTTGAGGATTCCCGCGAGCATGTGTCGGTCGAGATCGCCTTGCAGTATAACGATGGCTACGCGGAACATCTGTTCTCCTTCGCTAACAACATCAACACGGCTGACGGCGGCACGCACCTATCTGGGTTTAAGTCGGCCTTGACACGCTCCATCAATCAATACTGCAAGGCAAAGAATCTCATAAAGAGTGATTCGCTGACGATCGAGGGGGAAGACACCCGCGCCGGCCTTGCGGCCGTGGTCAGCGTGAAAGTCCCTCAGCCGCAATTCGAAGGCCAGACCAAGGCCAAGCTCGGAAGCCCGGAGGTCGAAGGCATCGTGGCATCGATCGCCAACGAGCATTTATCGACGTACTTTGAGGAGCATCCCTCGATAGCCAGTGCGATCGCCGATAAATGTCTGACCGAGGCCCGGGCCCGCGAGCGTGCGCGTCATGAACGGGAGCTGGTTCGCCGCAAAGGGCTTTTGGAATCCAACACCCTGCCCGGTAAATTAGCCGACTGCTCGGAGCGCGACGCCGCTTTGTGTGAGATCTACATCGTCGAGGGAGACTCCGCCGGCGGATCGGCAAAGCAAGGCCGCGACCGAAGGTTTCAGGCGATTCTGCCCGTCAAAGGGAAGATCCTGAACGTGGAAAAGGCCCGCTTGGACAAGGTGTTAACCAACGCCGAGATTCGCACCATCATCACTGCCTTGGGCTGCGGGGTTGGACAGGAATTTGACCTGAGCAGGCTGCGCTACCATAAAGTCGTGCTCATGGCCGATGCCGACGTGGACGGCAACCACATCCGCACGCTGATGCTGACGTTTTTCTATCGCCAGATGCGGCCGCTGATAGACGCCGGACACATCTACATCGCGCAGCCGCCGCTCTACAAGATCAAACGCGGCAAGCGCGAAGAATACATCGAGACGGAAGCGCAGCTTTCCCGCATGCTCATCGAGTTGGGGGCAGAAGGCCAAGCCCTCGCCCACGTCAAGACGAAACGCACGTTCAAGGAGAAAGGCCTATTGGATCTGCTGCAGTTGTTGAGTGAGCTAGAGGGAGTGATCAGGGCCATCGGCCGCTACCGGATCGATCCCGCGACGTACTTCGAACACCTGGATCCGAAGAAGGGCGCGGCCCAATATGTGCTTCGCGTCGAAGGCAAAGACCATTTTCTCTATGATGACGCGGAGCTGGCGGGTTTGGCCAAGCGCCACGACCTCAACCTCGAAGAGTTGGGGCGGCAGAGCAAAACGGCATCGAGTCCTGTTCCTTTTACAGAGATTTTCGACGCCCCAGAGATCACCGGGCTTTGCCGGAAACTGGCCAAATGGGAGCTTTCGATTCATGAGTACTTTCCGAGAGACGGCAAGCCTTCTTTCAAGCTTACCGGAGAGAAAACCGAGAGATCCTTCAGCGGGCTTCGAGAACTTCTCCGTGCGGTGGAAGAAGAAGGCCGTTTGGGCATGACCATCCAGCGCTACAAAGGTTTGGGAGAGATGAATCCGCAGCAGCTCTGGGATACGACGATGGATCCGGCTAAGCGCACGGTTCTTAGGGTGACGATGGAAGACGCCGTAGAGGCTGAGCGGATTTTTACGACGCTGATGGGCGAAGATGTCGAGCCTCGCAAGCAATTCATCGAGGAGCACGCCCTCGAGGTCAAGAATCTCGACATTTAGCATGCGCCTAACGGTCGATATCGACGAGGATCTCTGGCACAACGCCATGAAGGCAACCGGGACAAAAACGAAAAAAGCCGTCGCCGAACTAGCTCTAAAGAAAGTGATCGAAATCGCGAAGATGCAACGTCAGCGGGAGATCGTTAAGAGGGATCGGACTTCGTAAGCGCGAGCCACCTTGCATGGTGGCGCCTCCACCGCATCGCCAAACACGCCCCGCTAAATGTGCATAAACCCACTCGCAGCCGTCTCCCAACGTAGCATGCCCAAGGCTCAGCAGCGATGGAAAAGCATATCGCATCAGTAATGGTGGTAGCGAGCATCTTCGGTTTTTTCGTCCCCGGCATCAGGGATGTCTTCATGAAGCAGGTCGCAGTTCCTGTGGGCGCCATCTTTCTGACTGTGATTTTGCTAGGGATGTGTTGGGTGAGAGTGAGGGAGCTAAAGAACGAAACGATGCCCGCTCCGAAACCGGAGGCTGTTTTAAAGACCGAGTTTGAAGAATTCCCTGAACACGGCGTTCTCTATGCACTGGAATATCCTGCTGGCAAGGATGACGTCGCTTCCTCGCTGCGAATCAGCAAGCCGAGGTGTCTCGATCACCGCGTTTCCATGATTAATAGCTGCACCCGCGGTACGTTCAATCGATTCGCTCCCGTAACATGGCAATGTGATGGCTGTGGTCGCGTTCTTACGGATGAAGAAAACAGACACTTGAGAGTCCTTGCGCAAGAAAGATTGATAAAACGGCTGACCGCGAAGGAGAGCCGAGAGGTTAGCGAAGGCGTGGCATAGCGAGAGAAACCGGAATAGTCATGTACACCCTTGGTGAAAAGATCGTTCCGCGCGACATCGAAGAGGAGATCAAGGATTCCTACATCTCCTATGCGATGAGCGTCATCGTCGGACGCGCGCTGCCGGATGTGCGCGACGGGCTCAAGCCCGTGCACCGACGGATTCTCTACGCGATGCAAGGTCTTGGGCTTGTGCCGGGACGGCCTTACAAAAAGAGCGCGTACGTCGTCGGTGAGGTTCTGGCAAAATACCATCCCCACGGGGACATGGCCGTCTACGATACGATGGTGCGGATGGTGCAGGACTTCTCGCTTCGCTATCCCCTCATCGATGGACAAGGAAATTTCGGCTCAATCGACGGGGATGCGGCGGCGGCCTATCGATACACAGAGACCCGATTGCGGTCCATCACGATGGAGATGCTTGCCGACATCGACAAGGAGACCGTTGACTTCGCGCCGAACTTTGACGGTTCTCTGACGGAGCCCAGGGTTCTTCCCGCCAAGCTGCCGAATCTTCTGGTTAATGGCTCCAGTGGCATCGCAGTCGGGATGGCCACGAACATCCCGCCCCACAACCTGGGCGAGGTGGTCGATGCCCTCTGTGCGATGATCGACGATCCTGAGATCCCCCTGGCCAAGCTGATGCGCCACGTCCAGGGACCGGATTTTCCGACAGGGGCGATCATCTGCGGGCGCGAAGGCATCAAGGCCGCGTATGAAACCGGCCGGGGCAGCCTGCGGGTGCGCTCGAAAGTGCAGACCGAGCAACTGAAGGGAAACCGCGAAGCCCTGGTCATCACCGAGCTTCCCTATCAGGTCAACAAGGCGACCCTAATCGAGACGATCGCCCGGCTGGTTCAGGACAAACAGATTGAAGGAATCTCCGATCTGCGGGATGAGTCGGACAAGGACGGGCTGCGTGTGGTGATTGAGTTGAAGCGCGACGCCAACGCCCAGATCGTCCTCAATCAGCTCTTCAAGCACACGCAGATGGAGACGACCTTCGGGGTCATCATGCTTGCCCTCCTCGATGCTCGGCCGCGCGTGTTGGGGCTTAAACCGATACTTTCGGCCTTCATCGACCACAGAAAGGAAGTGATCATTCGTCGGACGAAGTTCGAACTGAGTCGGGCGCAAGAGCGCGCGCACATTCTGGAAGGCCTCAAGAAAGCCCTCAAACACCTCGATGCCATCATCGCCACCATCAAGCAATCGAAGGGGCCTCAGGAGGCGAAGCAGGCGTTGATGAAGAAGTTTGACTTTAGCGACCGGCAGGCGCAGGCCATCCTCGAGATGCAGCTCCAACGCCTCACCGCCTTGGAGCGCGAGAAGCTGGAGGCGGAATATCTGGAGCTGATCAAGAGGATCGAATACTACCAGTCACTGCTGGCGAGCGAGCGCAAGATATTGGAGCTGATTAAGGAAGAGTCGCAGGATATTAAAAAACGTTTTGGGGATGAGCGGCGCACCGAGATCGTCGGCGAAGTGACGGACATGACCATCGAAGACCTCATTGCGGAAGAAGACGTCGTCATAACGATCAGCCACGCCGGCTACATCAAGCGTTTGCCCATATCGGCCTATCGCAAACAGCGGCGAGGCGGGGTGGGCGTCACGGCGATGGAGATGAAAGAGGAAGATTTCGTCGAGCACCTCTTTGTCGCCTCGACGCACCAGATGCTTTTATTCTTCACCACGGCCGGGCGCTGTCATTGGCTTAAGGTGCACGAAGTCCCGCAGGCCAGCCGCTACTCAAAGGGAACGGCGATCATTAATCTGCTCTCCCTTCAAAAAGACGAGCGCCTCTCTGCTTTCGTCCCCATTCGGGACTTTGCCGAAGATCGGTTTCTTATCCTGGTGACCAAGCAAGGCACAGTGAAGAAGACAAAGCTTGATGCCTATGCCAATCCGCGAAAGGCGGGAATCATCGCCATCACGTTGGATGAATCCGATGAGTTGATCAGAGCCAAGGTCACCGATGGTAAGCAGGAGCTGTTGTTGGTGACGCGTCAGGGCAAGGCGATCCGATTCCCCGAGGAAGGCCTGCGCGAGGTCGGCCGCTCCGCGCGCGGGGTGCGCGGGATGCGTTTAGACAAACGCGACGAGGTGATCGCCATGGCCCTTGTGCAGCCCAAAGCGGAGTTGTTAACCGTCACCGATTTGGGCTTTGGAAAACGCTCGCCTTTGGAGGAATACCGGCTCCAGAGCCGCGGCGGCAAAGGGGTCATCAACATAAGAGTGACGAAGAAAAACGGCCCTGTCGTTGGGGCCAAGACCGTGACGGATCAGGATGAAGTCATGCTCATCTCGCAAGAGGGCATGATGGTCCGTTGTTCGGTCAAGGATGTGCGCTCAACGGGTCGCGCAGCCCAAGGGGTGAAGCTCATCAACATCAAGGGCAAAGATCGTGTGGCCTCTGTCGCTGCTGTCGCACCCCGCGATGAGGAAACCGGAGAGCCCACAGCCACGGAGTCAAGAGCCGCTGCATAAAAATCGTTATTCGACAGACGAAGGAGATGTCTGGCGACAACCCGCGCTTGACGGCGTTTTTTAATGGTGTACGATGTAGATGTAAGGTGTAGCATTCTAGGGATGATGACACGGACCCAGATTCTACTGGAGGCAAACCAATATCGATGGCTCGCGGATCAGGCGAGGCGGTACAAGACGAGTCTGTCCCAAATCCTGCGACAGATGATCGAGACCCACCGGCTCTCCCAGCTGCGCAGGCGGCGTGACGATCCACTGTTTCGTCTTATTGGGTTGGGCAAGGATCGAGCGCGCAATGTGTCTGAGCATCACGACAAATATCTCTATCAGTCATGAAAACGGTGTTCACCGACACAAGTGCCTGGTATGCGCTCATCAATGCTCAAGATGCCCACCACGCGAAAGCCCGGCGGTTTCTCGAGAGCTATACCGGAACGCTCCTTACGAGCAATTACGTTGCTGTTGAAACGACTAATCTCATCCGGTATCGTCTTGGGACAAAACAGGCGTTAGGGTTTCTCGATGTCCTAAAAAAGACAACCTTGGTTGAGCTTGCCTTTCTCACGCCCCAGCAGCATGAGCGGAGCGTAGAGCTATTTGCTCAGTATGCCGAAGCAGGCTTCAGTTTTACAGATTGCAGCAGCCTCTTGGTTATCCATGACCATCGGCTGGAATTGGCCTTCTGCTTCGACGCTGATTTTTCACGGTTAGGCGTCGCTTGTGTCCCCTAAATTTCGCCCCCGATGCGTCGCTTTGTCCCTTGAAATCGTCGATAGGCGATTTTAGGGATTCAATCCCCTACATGCTCCGCATGCCAGGGGACGAAGCAAAGCGTCGGGGGCGAAATTTAAAATCCATGTCCCCATCGTCTAGTGGCAGGACAACAGCCTTTCGAGCTGACAACGCGGGTTCGATTCCCGCTGGGGACAGGCCTCTTTAACAGGGAAGCCGGGAATCGAAGGGAGCGCCGAGTTCCACTGAAGTCGCTGCGACGAGTAGGAGAAGCAACATTCCTTAGGAGGCGCCGATTCCCGATGGGGGTATCTGTTTAGCTTTCTGAGACAGCGACGAGGACAAAATCATAGCTTTCGCAGCGAGGAAAGGCGGCTGAGTGCGTTCCTGGACGATAAAATGCCCTTCGAAGGATGAAATCCTCTCACAGAGCTAAACAGGTATCTTTTGGTTGACTCAGGCACGGCTTATCCTCCATCGTGGGATTCTCGATGGATCGGTATGTGGGAAACAGTAGACGTATTACGTAATATATTATTTCACAATGAGTTACAAAAACTTTACACACCGAGTGGTTTGAGGAGGGCAAGGCAAATTAGGGGTAAAGTTTTTGTAACTCATTTATATAAAGGCAGTTACGTAATACGTCTACAATTTGTGAAGGAATAGCTGCTGTGTGACGGCTTAGATGAACTTTAAAGTCGTCCGGCAAGATGATGACATTTTGGAATTACGTTATCGCGTATCCTCAAGACTCTGGCTTGGGCTTTGTGCGCTCGCCTTCGGAGGGACGAACTTGTTCATGGTCTACACCTTGAGGGCTATCACGGACTTCTGGTGGGTAGGTGGGGGCTTGAGCTTGTACGGACTCCACCGCCTGTTGGATGACAAAGCGATTCGTGTGGATCGACAGGGACAACAGGTGACGCTTCAAGACCGAGTGTTAGGTCTATGGCCGTTGGATCGCAAGATCCCCTTTAGTCATATCCGAGAGGTGCGACTCGTTGAACGGCTGGAACGCGAAGCCGATGAATTCGGCTTCGTCCCTTCGGGTTGGTCGTACTGGAGTCTTGTGCTTGAGTGTTCCGCTCCATTTAAACGGCGTCTCCTTGACGTCAGTTCCTGCGCGACCGATTCTCTCCCATGCGCTGAGCCTGTTGCTGAAGCCATATGCCATCTGATCGGCTGTCCGTTTTCTCGGGTGGAAAGTCCAAAAAGAGCGCTTAGGCGATGAGGAGAGCATGAGTAGACGTATTATGTAACAAAAAGAATAATAATAAGTTACAAAATAAATATGGGGGCATCGGTCAGGTTTAACCAAAACAAAATTAAGTCGTACGACCATAATTATTCCTGAGTTCAAGTTTCTAGCGCAACACCTGTATCCTGGTCTGACCCAGGAGAAAGGAGTTGCGCGAGATGCACAGGTACACGAGACTCACCCTCGCCGAGCGCGAGGAGATCAGCCGGGCGTTGGCGGCGAGTCGGTCGCTGCGCAGGATTGCCCGCCAGCTCAGGCGCAGTCCCAGCGCGATCTCGCGGCAGCTGCGCCGCACCGGCAAGCGGCAGCTGCACACCCGCCGACGATGCTATCGGGCGGCCGTTGCCCATGTCCAGGCGACTCACGTCAGCCGCCGCCCGCGGCGTCCACGGAAGTTGGTGGAGCCGGGGCGACTCAGCGCAGCCGTG
>JAHFGV010000003.1 GCA_023247255.1 Candidatus Omnitrophota bacterium
GCTGACGCAGCTTGTCCTGCACGGCTGCGCTGAGTCGCCCCGGCTCCACCAACTTCCGTGGACGCCGCGGGCGGCGGCTGACGTGAGTCGCCTGGACATGGGCAACGGCCGCCCGATAGCATCGTCGGCGGGTGTGCAGCCGTCGCTTGCCGGTTCGGCGCAGCTGCCGCGAGATCGCGCTGGGACTGCGCCTGAGCTGGCGGGCAATCCTGCGCAGCGACCGACTCGTCGCCAACGCCCGGCTGATCTCCTCGCGCTCGGAGAGGGTGAGTCTCGTGTACCTGTGCATCTCGCGCAACTCCTTTCTCCTGGGTCAGACCAGGATACAGGTGTTGCGCTAGAAACTTGAACTCAGGTGTCATGAAAAAGCAGAAAATAAACAGGCATCTCAAGTGTGGCCAAAGGGCTCCTTTTGCTTTCCATGGCACATGACTCATGAAACATGACACAATCCTCATTACTTCTCTTGGAATAGGACACAACACTCGGTCGACGCGTTGGCTATTTTTGCAAAAGCCCAGTTAATACGTTCCTACTGTTTATCCGATCGATTCATGGACCGTTGAAACTCCCGAATCGCCTGAGCCATGGAGCGTCCGATTTCAGGAAGACGCTTGGCTCCGAACAGAAGCAGAAGGATGACAAGGATGACCAACAATTCGCCCCATCCGAGTCGCATGGAAGTTAGCTCCTTCGTGAAATCGCGTATTCCGCCAGTTGCTGGCAGGCCTTGGCAAAACCATTCACCGGTGAGTGCGCGATAGCCTGCTTGGCCGATCGGGCAAACTCTTGGGCCTTTGCCTGAGCCTTTGCGATCGACCCTGTGTCCTGCGCAGCCTGAGCCACACGTTTTAAGAAATGCGGATTCTGTCCACCCTGATGGAGGGGAGCAAACAGTTGATCCCGCTGCCGAGAAGAAAGGGACTCACTCAGATAAATGATGGGCAGCGATAGTACACCTTTATCCAAGTCGGTATGAATGGACTTGCCTAATTGCTCGGTCCTGCCTGTTAGATCCAGGCAATCATCCGTAATCTGAAACGCAAGTCCCATATGAATGCCAAAGTCCGTCAGCCATCCGATCGATTCCGGAGAAAGTTCCCCGATATAGGCCCCCGCCTGGCAACAGCCGCCAATCAGTGAGGCGGTTTTATCACGAATGATTTCGATATATTCCGTTTCACTCAAGTCCAATCGATAGCGCGCCTCAACCTCCCGCAACTCACCCCGGGCCAGTTGCTGACACACCTCGGCCATCACCTGAGAAACGTACGGCAGTCTCAGACGCGTAAGCAGGGCGAAGGCGGTCGCATAGAGATAATCTCCCATCAAAACGGCCCGCTCCGTACCCCAGCGAGCGTGAAAGCTCGGTTGCCGTCGACGCAAGGGCGCTTGGTCAATGATATCATCATGAATCAAAGTGGCCGTATGGATCAATTCAACCGCTGCGGCGGAATCGATTAAAGCCGAATAGTTGGGCGAGTCCCCGCAGCCACCTACCAACAACACCAACGCCGGACGCAGTCGTTTGCCACCCGCCGTAATCAAGTAGGCCACCCGACGAACGACAGGGTTAGCCAGTTGCGAGAGCATCCGTTGGGTGACTGTTTGAAGCTGGCGTCGAATCGGATTCAGAACCTGATCCAGCGAATCTGATTCGCGACGCTGCGGCTTGCGTCTGGTCAATGTCTCAACAGCCATTGCCTGGCTTTTCCCTCTCGTTTCATCCGTGATCCGAAATCAAAATCCGCCGCGTCTCTCATCGAGCGTTTCGTTTCACTGATCAGCAGGCTGCTGAGGCAGATCCCCCATCGGTAATTTGGTCGCGATGTAAAGACTCGCCAGCCCACCGGATAGAGCCACGTAACGCGCCTGTGTCTGGCACTGGCCCAAACAGTCCAGAAATTGCCAAGGAGTCAAAAACTGTCGCACCGATTGGGCCAGGTACGTAAAAGGCCAACAGCGTCCGGTCAGCAGCCAGCCGATGAGCCGAGCCCCAGTAAACAAAAACACCCAGTAAGCGGTGCGCAACAAGGGGTGGCTGGGACGTCCGGTCTCCAAGATCAACAGTTCTCCACCCGGCTTTAGCACACGAAGCATCTCACGCAAGCCAGCCATCAGATTGGCCAGATTTCTCGTCGAGAATCCGATCATCACCCGATCAAAAGACCCTTGCGCAAAGGGCAAAGCCAAAGCGTCTCCACAAAGCCATCCCACAGAAAGATTGCGGGGTTGCTTGCGCTGCGCTTGTGCCAACATCTGCGCATTCATGTCTAGACCCACAATCGTAGTGGAACCTAACGGCCTTTGCATTTGCCCTGAGGTAACAGCCCTGAGCCCACAATCACCGGGGATGTTAAAGCCTTCCGCTATTTGTCTGGCGCACAGCAACGTCAAATCGCCGGTTCCGGCGCACACATCAAGGATGCGCATGCCTGGTTGAAGGCCGGCCGTCCGAACCAGGATCTTGCGCCATCGCTGATCCAAGCCGCAGCTTGCCAGCCGGTTAAACCAGTCATAACGCGCAGCGATCGTCGAAAAGAGCCGTTGAATGAAGAGGCGCTTCGAATGAACGACCTCCGGCACTGCCGATCCCACTGCCGCTTTTCTTTCCGTTTTTCCATCCAGCCCTTTCATGCGCCATTGACCATCGAGTTTTTTCTGGAATCAGTGTCGGGAGATGGATGGACCAAATAAAAGACTAAACTTTCCAGCTCGACCGCCAGATCGACTGTACGCAGATGCACGCTGGCAGGAACGTCCAAATGAATCGGGGCAAAATTCAGAATCGCCCGAACCCCACCCTGGATGAGCTGATCGCAAACGGTTTGCGCGGATTCAACCGGCACGGTAATCAGCCCGATATGAATCTGCTGTTGCCGAACTCGATGAGCTAACTGGCTGGCTGAAGCTATGGTGAGTCCTTGAATCGTCTGGCCGATTTTTCGGGGATCGGTATCCACAGCGACTCGAAACAGAAATCCCCGCTCCCGAAAACCCCTGTAGGCCAACAGGGCGGAGCCCAAATGGCCAACGCCTGCCAGGGCAACGTTCCAGGTGCGACCCGCCACGCCCAGGATTTTCGTCAAACGATCGTGGAGTTTTCGGACGTCATAACCCCGTCCGCTTGTCCCGAACTGCCCAAAATAATTAAAATCACGCCTGATCTGTACATCAGTCAGGCCGAGGGACTCGGCCAGTTGTCGCGAAGAAACCATTCGAACCTGCTGGCGATTCAGGCGAGTCAGCTCACGCAGATAAAGCGACAGGCGCGTGACGCACACCTCAGGAACTTGAGTTCGGAATCCCGGAGCCCGGCGCTCTTTAAACGGCAAGGCGTTCGTCATAAACAAATCCACCTTTTCCTTGGAATCGCGCTCATATACTCTGGAAGGCCTTGCGGGAGGCACTGACGAATAGATCCACATCCGCCTGGCGATGGGTCGCGGAGAGAAACAGACTCTCAAACGGCGACGGAGGAATGAGAACGCCTTCTTCGCGAAGCACGCGCGCCCATTTTGCAAAATGATCCCGGCGACTGGCCCGTGCATGGGTAGCGTTGCGTATCGGATCATCCGAGAAAAACACAGTCAGCATCGAACCGATCTGATTAATCTGAATCGGAATACCGGTACGTTCGGATTCCTTTTTAAGCCCTTCAACCAGTCGTCGGGCCAATCTCTCGAGGTACGCATACCGACCGGATGCCTTCAATTGATCGATCATAGCCAACCCCGCCGCCATGCTCAAGGGATGTCCCGCGAATGTCCCCGCGTGGTAAACCCCTCCGGAGGGCGCCAGTTGTTGCATGATTTTCCGAGAGCCTCCGACGGCTCCAATCGGAAGCCCCGCTCCGATGATTTTGCCAAATGTCGTTAAATCCGGATGGATGCCAAAATGCCCTTGAGCCCCTGCGAGTCCCAGACGAAATCCGGTGACTACCTCATCAAAAATCAACAGGACCCCCTGTTTCTGAGTCAGCTGACGCATCGCCTCCAAATAACCCGCCTCCGGAAGAATCACGCCGCTATTGGCACAGACCGGCTCCAGGATCACGCAGGCTAGCGTTTCTCCCTCGCGTTTGATCCTTTCTTCCAAAGCCTCAAGGTCGTTGAAAGGAACAGTGAGCGTTTCATTGGCAAAGACTCCTGGAATACCGGCGCTTGTGTGTGCCAACAAACTATCGCTATGCCCATGATAACAGCCATCGAGGGTCAAAATTTTTGTACGTTTGGTATAAGCCCTGGCCAAACGCACCGCCGTCATACAGGCTTCCGTTCCGGAGGCCGTAAACCGAACTTGCTCCAGGGAAGGAAGCTCTGCGACAATCCGTTTGGCAAGCTCAATCTCAGCCGGATGAGTCAAGCCAAAGAGAATACCCTTCTGCACCGCACGCCGCAAGGCCTGAACGACGCTGGGCGGTTGATGGCCCAAGATAAGCGCTCCCCAGCCCATGATGAAATCCCGGTACACCCGACCTTGAGCATCGAACACGCAAGCACCGCTGGCTTCGGTCAGGATGACGGGATCACCCCCGACGTGACGAAAGGCTCTCACCGGGCTGTTGACCCCTGCCACCAGAAAACGCTCGGCCTCATCCAACAGCCGTTTCGATGAACGGCTATTTTGTTTTATCGTTCCTGCAGCCATCGGGCAGCCTCTTTGGCCCAATAAGTGATCAACACATCCGCCCCGGCACGTGTCATCGCCAAAAGCATCTCAAGCGCTGCCGCACGTTCGACCAACCATCCTCGCGCAGCGGCAGCTTTGATCATCGCATACTCACCGCTGACGCTAAAGGCTGCGACGGGACGATGCCATTGGTGCTTCACGCGCCAGATGATATCCAAAGCGCTCAGCGCGGGTTTAACCATAACGATGTCTGCTCCTTGCTCCAGATCCAGCGCCACCTTGCGCAGGGCCTCATCGGTGTTGGCCACATCCAATTGATAAGATCGTCGGTCACCGAATTGCGGGCTGGATGCGACAGCATCTCGGAATGGCCCATAGAAACTGGAGGCGAACTTCGCGGAATAGGCCATGATCGGCACATGGCCGTAGCCTGATGCATCGAGGGTGGATCGGATGATTCCTACCGTACCATCCATCATATCGGATGGCGCGACCATATCCGCACCGGCTTGCACATGCGACAGGGCCACTTTTGCCAGCACTTCCAAAGTCGCATCGTTATCAATCCAGAAGTCTGTCTCTGTGAGTGACTGAAGATTATCACGACCGCTTGCATGATCGAATAACCCCTTTCCCTCGCCTCTGGTCCCTCGCCCCTCGCCCCATCTTTTAACGATGCCACAATGACCATGGCTGGTATAGGCGCACAGACACACGTCGCTGATCATCAGCAGCTCAGGCATCTGCGACTTAACGGCATTCAACGCTTGCTGCACGATCCCATCCTTGGCGAAAGCACATCTGGCCTGTTCATCTTTTCGATCCGCGCACCCAAACAGCAGCACGGCAGGAATGTTTCTCGCTGAAAGTTCCCGGCATTCCTTCACCAGCTCATCCACCGACAGTTGAAACTGCCCCGGTAAGGAAGCAATGGGAACACGCACGTGCCTGCCTGAGCGGACAAACAGCGGCATGACCAATTGATCGACGGACAGACGCCTCTGGCGCACCAAACGCCGAAAGGCTTCCCGCTGGCGCAGCCGACGAAGACGTTGGACGCCGGCAACTACGGCTATCTGTGGAGCCACAGCCCGATGGCGGACTCGATTGTTCTTGAGCACTTTATGAATGCTGACGGCGGACATAGCGTGAGATCGCTGCGACTAAACCTTCAATGGTAGAAACGGATGCCTCAAGCACGACGCACCCGCCACGGGCGCGGACCGCGCGAGAAGTCACAGGGCCTATGGACGCAAAGTGCAGATTCTTCATCAGCTGGGATTGCCCGCTCATCGCGAGTGCCTGAGCCAAGTGCTCCACACAACTGGCCGAGGTCACGCTTACCAAATCATAGGGACGCTCCAACAACTCGCTCAAGCGCTTTGCAACGTTCTTGGGCATGACCGCTTGATAGATGGACACCTTCGTCACCGTCATCCCTCTTTGACGTAACCCCTGTTCTAAAACATCTCGACTACCCCGGGCGCTGAAAATGACTGCTCGCTTGCCGACGCTGAATCGACGGGGAAACTCCTGGAGCATCCGCTGTTGGTTGAACCGGTTGGGAACGTAATCGACGTTGACGCCGGCTGCTTCAATCGCCGCAGCCGTTGCCGGACCGATGGCCCCGATACGACAACCCGCCAAGACACGGATGTCCTTGCGCATGCTTCCAAGCAGACGCTTGAACCATCCCATACCCTCTGGGCTGGTGAAGAATACCCAATCCGTTTTTGATAATGTTCGAATGGCTTCACGGAAAAGGCCATTGGTATGGACAGCAGCCAGGCTGATTACAGGTAGACACTCCACCTCTGCCCCCAAGGTCTCCAATGGCTCCATGAGACTGTTTGCCTTTTCAGAAGATCGGGTCACTAGAACGCGCGTGCCAAACAGCGGTTTTGTCTCAAACCACGCAAGACGATCGCGCAGACTAACGACGTCACCGACAACAAATACCGCCGGGGGACGAATGCTGGCCTGCGCGGCCTGTCTTGCAATCGTATCCAAAGAACCTGTGACTACCCGTTGGGAAGACCGAGTGCCCTGTTCGATCACCGCACAGGGTTCATCTTTGGGCCTGGATGCTTGCTTCAAACGTTCCACGATGTTTGGCAGATTGCCGACGCTCATCAGAAACACCAGCGTATCCACCGCCGCACTTAAAGCCCCCCATCGGATCTGGGGAAAGGCCTTTGTGGGATCTTCGTGCCCGGTGATCACAGCCACGGATGACGAAAGCTCCCGGTGGGTAACGGGGATTCCTGCATAGGCCGGCACTGCAATGGCGCTTGTGACCCCGGGGACAATCTCAAAGCGTATGCGTGATTTCGCCAAGGCCAAGGCTTCTTCCCCCCCGCGACCAAAGAGCATGGGATCCCCTCCTTTCAATCGAACCACGCACTTTCCGGATTTGGCTTCGCGGATGAGTCGAGCGTTGATGACCTCCTGGCTGATGTTGTGAGTCTTAGGTTTCTTGCCGACATACACCGACTTTGCTCCCTGAGGGCAATGTTTGAGGATCTCTGGGGAAACGAGGTGATCGTAGACGACCACATCTGCCTGACGCAAAAGCTCCAGAGCCTTCAGCGTAAGCAACTTCGGATCCCCAGGCCCTGCCCCCACGAGGTAGACAACCCCACGGCTTAATCTCGGATTTCGGATTTCGGATTTCGGATTAAGAGACATTTTTTGCCTATCCACTCATAACTGAGGTTTTGCAAAATGCATCGAGATTAGTGGCAGCGCTCACGTCTGTGTCATGAGTCATGTGTTATGTGTCATGAAAGACTGTTTCATGTTTCATGTATCATGAGTCATGGAAAGCAAAAGGCATACTTTGGCCGTGCTTGAGATGCCTGTTTATTTTCTGCTTTTTCATGACACATGACTCATGAAACATGACACAATCCTCCAACGCGTTGGCTATTTTTGCAAAAGCCCAGTCATAAGTTTCCCCACACCCCTTCAGGGTTCAAATCCCGCCATGATGAAAAAAGCGCGCCTGGCGGATATGAACCGTCGCTCGGTTTCGCCTCGCTCCCTGAGGGGAACTCAATGTTCCCCTCAGTACTCCCTTCCTAACTACGTGGGGAAACTATAGTTTCCCTACACCCCTTCAGGGTTCAAATCCCGCTACAATGGAAAAACGCGCGCCTGGCGGGATTTGAACCCACGGCATCCAGCTCCGGAGGCTGGCGCTCTATCCGCTGAGCTACAGGCGCGTCGGAACTCGGCTATTGCCTCGTTCCTCCCTGAGGGGAACCCAGCGTTCCCCTCAGTACTCCCTTCCTAACTACGTAGGGAAACTATAGTTTCCCTACACCCCTTCAGCGCCTTCGTCTCAACTCAGGCGCGTCGGAACTCGGCTATCGCCTCGTTCCTCCCTGAGGGGAACCCAGCGTTTCCCTCAGTTCTCCCCTCCTAACTACGTGGGGAAACTATGGATTGGTGTCAATCTGTTGCGGTAAATCCAGCAGAAAGCTTCCAAATTTCGCCACCCTTGTCGTTCCTCGTACCGGCATAGAGTTGTCCTCGGAAAGCCAAGAGTGAGAAGATTGAACTGTTCTCTATGTCGCCGAAGCCACTACGCACAGGTGCCTCTGGGCCGACCAGACACTGCCAGATTATCCCATCGTGGCTGGCCCAGAGCTGGGCACCGTGGTCAATGTTTGTCGTACCGAGAAACAGCTGATCGCCCAGCACAGCCAACGAAACTAGACCGACGTTACCAGACAGGCCAAAGCCCATCGGATAGCGCGCGGGCAAATCCCCAACGACAACTTCCCAAGTAGTACCGTCTGGACTTCGCCAGAGCGCCCCACCTTCACTGGCTCGGTCCCAGACTGCCGCATACAGATAACCTTTGAAACTAGCCAGATCGAAAATCATATCATGGCTGACATGACCCATACCAGCGCGGTAGGCTGAGGGAGAGCCGACGGTTGCTTCCCAAAATCGGCCCTCCTGTGTACGCCAAATCTCGGAACCACCGGTACGCTGATCGCCTGTGGCGAAATAGAGCCAGCCGTTGAAAACCTCGGCATCCAGCAGGTACTTGCTCTCGCGGGCAAAGGCTGTCTGCAATGCGAATCGCTCTCCCGCAATCGGCTCCCAGGTTTGGCTCTTCGCATGAAGTGACCAGACCTCGACTCCGTCCTTGCAGTACAGGCTGCCGGTGCCAGCGAAGAGTTGGTCACGGAATACCGCCAGCGCCGTGATGCCGGAGTTCTCCTGCTTGCCAAAACCGCCCGCCATTGGCACACCATGACCGATGACCAATGTCCAAGTCATTCCATCAGGACTGCGCCAGAGCTCAGCACCGTCGATTTCGTTCCAAGTACCGGCGTACAAGTGGTCATCGAAGACCACAAGGGCGTTGATCGACTCATTGTGGGGATTCCCGAAGCCGCTAGGCGTAGCCGTCCCAGGCCCGATCACACGTTCCCAGGTAGTGCCATCTAGGCTGCGGAGTAATTGGCAGCCCTTGTTTTCGTCAAAACCACCGGCGAACAACATGCCTTGGAATTTCACGAGTGGATCAAAGAGCCCGACCTCAGAATCGCCGAAGCCTGCTTGAACCACTCGATTCCAGCGTCCGGTAGTATCCGCAATCTCCTCGATGCGTGCGGTCGGCTCTTCGGCAGAAGCAACTGCCAAGACTTCGGCAGAAGCAACTGCCAAGATAGATAGGAGACTAACCCTGACGCCTAAACTACAGCCACCAATCTGTGAGAATACCCGTCGTCTGGAATCGGGTCTTGCCATTTGGGCCAGAAAAAAAGGTTCTATGCGCCTTATCGCGTGAGTAAGACCTTTGCTCCTTGTAAAATCAAAGTTGGAAATTTCTCATCCCTGCATAGGGTCAGGCATTCATTATCCTAATTATTCGGATTCAATCCAAATACTTAACATATTGAATGACCCCTAATTTTGCTTCAGCAAATGGAGGGCTCCTTGCGAAATAAGGCGGCGAGCCAATTGTTCTCCAAGGTTGATAGGATCATTCAGGGGACCCTGAGTCTGTCCACGCACCAACTGTGTTCCATCGGGACGAGCTACCATACCGTCAAGCTCTAGGGTGTCCTGCCGGTAAGACGCATAAGCGGCAATGGGAACCCGGCAGCCACCTCCCAGAGCGCGCAAGAATGCGCGCTCTGCCTCGACACAAGCCCGGTTTTTCTTGTTGCCCAATGGTTGTAACAGCTCTAGGGTTTCTGGATCGTCTTCACGCGCCTCAAGCGCTAAGGCTCCCTGGCCCGGCTCCGGAAGCATGACATCCAGTCCCAGAAACTCTGTGATCCGATCTTCAAGCCCAAGACGAATCAGGCCACAGGCCGCCACAACGATTGCGTCGTATTGTCCTTCGTCCAGCTTGCGCAACCGGCTATCCACATTGCCGCGTATATCGATCATCTTTAGATCCCGGCGAGCATGCAACAATTGGCTCCGTCGACGAAGGCTGGACGTTCCCACGCGCGATCCGATGGGAAGATCCGCCAGCTTTTTTGCTCCTCGGGATACCAAAGCATCGCGGGGCTCTTCACGTTTCAACACGGCGGCGAGACTTAGTCCCTGCGGCAGATCCAAGGGCAAGTCCTTGAGGCTGTGCACAGCCACGTCGATGGCATTGTCTTGCAAGGCGATCTCAAGCTCTTTGACGAAAATTCCCTCCCCCGCGATTTCAGTCAGGGGCCGTTGCGAATCTTTATCCGCCTGGGCCTGGATGACTACACGTTCGATCACACGATCCGTGGCGCGTTGCTCAAGGATCGTCTGCACGATCCGAGCCTGGGCTACTGCTAAGGAACTGCCACGAGTTCCGAGACGGATGGGACGTGAGGCGTGCATCGTGATCGTTCGTTGGTCCACCAACGGAGGAAGTGCTCGACCTTTGCATGGAGAATCGCCCGGGAATGCGAAAGGGAAGCCTCTCGCTGTTGATAGGTCTGCGTGATGAGCTCCTGAAGATCGTCGATATTGAAAAGATAGACATTATCCATCCGCCCGCTGGCTGGATCTATATTTCGGGGAAGCCCCAGATCGATCAGGCATAATGGCCGATGGTGTCGTGTGCGCATCGCCTGTGCAATGTCTGTCTGCCTCAATAGGTACGCGGGAGCGGTTGCTGAACTGATCACGATATCCGCATCCAGCAGCTGATCCTGAAGCTGATCCAAAGATACAAGGCTGGCTGCATAGCTCTGCGCCAAGCTCTGGATACGATCGGCAGTACGGTTGACGATCCGCAAACGGCTCGCACCTCTGGCGACGAGGTGTTTAAGCGTCGCTTCCCCGATCTTTCCAGCACCCACGAGAACAACGGTGGCTCGGTTGAGCCTGCCGAAGATTTTTTCGGAAAGCTCGACTGCAAGCGTCGCAATCGATGCACAGCCCTGCCCGATCGCCGTCTGCGACCGAACCGCCTTGGCGGCATTGAAGGCTCGTTGAAAAAGCACGTTGAACACTTTGCCCGTCGATCCCGCTTCTTTTGCCACAGCGTAGGCGCGTTTGACCTGATGCAGGATCTCGGACTCACCGAGCACCATTGAATCCAATCCACTGGCCACTGCAAAAAGATGCTGGACACTCCCTGGCTCTGCCGTCTGATAACACCTCGACGTCACTAGATGATGGTCCAAGCGACCATGGCTGCTGAGGAAATGTTGGAGCCGGGGTATGCCCTGTTGCCAGTCGGGCACACCGGCATAGATTTCGATTCGATTACACGTCGAGAGAATCGCACTTTCGCGCAATCCCATTTCCACGCGCAATCGTGCCAGCGCCTGGGGGAGTTGTTCGGATGTAAAGGCTAGCTTCTCACGAAGCTCAATCGGCGCCGACCGATAATTGAGCCCTACCACCACAATGTGCATCGTCTTATTGACCCGCGATCCGTAGCCGGTGGGCCGTTGACGCATCGGCTACTTTATAAGGATGCCGCGAGGCCAACAACCATCCCGCTCCGAGACAGGTGAATAAAACGAGGCTAAACCCCAGGATGGAAAGCAGGGCGACAGGTCTGCCGCGTAACGTCGAACGCAGACGCACCAGAAACAGGAGAAAATAACCGCTCCACAATAACAGCGTAAGGTACACTTTGGGGTCGTCCACCCACCAGCGACCCAAAAGTGTGCGCTGTCCCAGGATTCCGTAGAATACGCCCAGGCTCAAGAGTCCGAATCCAAGACCGATCGCCAAGAGGTTCACTCGATCTAAGGCTCCCAAGGATGGCAACCGATGGAACAACGCCCCCATACGCTTACGCTTGATCTGGCGCTCCTGCAGCAGAAACAACAGGCCGCTGCCAAAAGCTACCAGGAACGCGACGTAACTCAGCCAGGAACATACCGTGTGCCACGTGAGCATTGCCCTATTCTTTTCCGTCGCTCATCGCACGTCGGTCGTAGGAAGGATACCCAGCGAGCAGTTCGGAAGCCTTCTGTTGGGCCTTCTTAAGCTGTCCGCCCCGCACCAGCTCAAAGACTGGCCCATCGAAGAGACACTTGAAATAACGCTTGCGCGCCTCAGGATGGCTGAGATGCTCGTGGACTTTAGGACGTAAGGCTTCGACGAACCTCAACATCCTGGCCTGCTTGGGACTTGCTATGCGAGCAAGATCCTGTCGGAGTCGCTTGGCCAAAAGCGGACTTCTGCCTCCTGTGCTGAAGGCCACGGTCAAGGCGCCCCGTCGATAAATCGAAGGCGCGATAAAGGAACAGAGTCTGGGTTGATCCACGACATTGGCAAAGATGCCAAGGCTCGTCGCGGCACGAGCAGCGCGGGTATTAATCGCGGGATCGTCAGTCGCTGAGATGATCAACCAAGCCCCTCGAAAATCGTCGCGGCGGACAACTCGTGAAAGGTATCGAAGACGCCCTCGACGTGCGGCAGTCTGAAGACCACGCGTCACACTTGGGCTCACGACGGTCACAGAAGCCCCTGCACGCAACAATCCCAAGGCCTTTCGCTGTGCGATCATCCCCCCACCTACCACCACGCACCGACGGCCAGTCAGATCGACAAACAATGGATAATACCTTGGTCGACTCATGGGCGGAACTGTCTAAAGACCTATTTCTTCCGGTTTCATGGACACCGTGTGTTCCTTGTCTGGAAACCGACCGGATTTGACGTCTCGCACATAAGCGGCCGCCGCTTGTCGAATGACCGGAGCCAGCTCGGCATAGCGTTTGACGAATCGAGGCTTGAAGCGTTCAAACAATCCCAAAAGGTCATAGGTAACCAGGACCTGGCCGTCACAAAAAACACCGGAACCAATCCCAATCGTCGGGATACGAAGCCGCCTGGTAATCTCCTGAGCCAGAACGTCCGGCAGACATTCCAGAACGACAGAAAAGCATCCTAACTCTTCCATGGCTGTGGCCTGCGTGAGCAATCGGGCAGCAGAGGAAGCATCCTTGCCGCGCATCCCAAAACCCCCTTCGTTGGCCGCCGTCTGAGGAGTCAAACCCACATGGGCCATCACCGGGATGCCGGCTTTGACGATGGCGCTCACCACGCGTTCGATGTCTGGCTTCCACTCGACTTTGACGGCCTCGCAGCCAGCTTCCTCAATAAAACGCCGAGCGTGGCGCACGGTCTGCTCGATCGAAGACTCAAATGCCATAAGGGGCATGTCCCCAACGAGCAAGGCTCTTGAAACCCCGCGTCTGGCTGCTTTGGCGTGATGGAGCATTTCCTCCATCGTCACGGGAGCGGTCGTCTCATAGCCCAGCACCACCATGCCGAGGGAATCTCCAACCAGCACGATATCGAGTGCGGCTTCATCCAAGAGCTTGGCCATCGGGCAGTCATAGGCCGTAAGCATCGTGATCTTCTCTGCTTTGGCCTTGGCCTGTCGGATGGCATCCACCGTCACCTTCGCCATCAATACTTTCGCTGCGCAAGATTGATTTTTTCTCCTAGACAGGTTGCTGAAAAACCCCTAGGGATACCCAGGCTGCTCAAAAAGGTACAGATGCAACGCCGCAGATGCGCCTTTTTCAGCAGCCTGCGATGTCCCGGATCAGTTCATCAACTCCTGACGCACGGCTTGCGCGGCTTCTACGACTACGCGTAGTTTCTCTTTTGCTTCCTCGGGCGTGCGCGTTTTGAGGCCGCAATCCGGATCCACGTAAATCTGATCCGGCTTGAAAACCTTCAGGGCCTTCTTTAAGTTCGCGACCACTTCTTTCGTGGACTCAACCCTGTGGTTATGCACATCGACGACCCCTAATCCGATTGCTTTCGGAAAACGTTTTCCCTTGAAGAATGCCAGCAACTCAAAGCCCCGATTGGCAAACTCTAAGTCAATCTGATCCACGGGAAGCCGACGCAGCTTCGGCCCGATCGTTTTAAAGTCCCCATAGCAAATGTGAGTAATCGTGTGCGCGCGCAGCCCCCGAGTCACCAATCCAAGCGCCTCAATGGCCAGATCCATTTCCTCCGGACGGGTCGATATGGCAGGCTCATCAATTTGAATGTACTGGGCCCCCGCGCGCTCCAGATCCTTGGCTTCTTCGTGAATCACACGGGCAATGGCAAGACTCGCTGCCCGGCGCGAGGGAAAATGCTCATTGAACGACCAGTCCATGATCGTGTAAGGACCGGTCAGCATTCCCTTGACCGGCTTGCGGGTCTGTTTTTGCGCAAAACGCCACCAGTCGACGGTCACTGGCTTCGGACGGGTGATCTTGCCCGCTAGGATCGGCTTGCGGTAATATCGGTTGCCGTAGGAGCGGACCAGGCCGCTTTGCTTGAAACCTCCCAGATGTTCCGCGAAGTAGGCCACCATATCCCCGCGATACTGTTCTCCATCCACAAGAATGTCAATGCCGAGTTCCTCCTGAGCCTTAATCCATTCACCGGTGGCGCGCTGCTCCAGTTGCCTCAGCCTGGATGGATCCATCTCGCCGCGTCGCGTTTGACTGCGGGCTTGAGTCAAGTAATCCGGTTTCGGAAGGCTTCCCACCGACGTCGTCAGTAACATCTTCGACTCCTTTTCTGCTGTCGCACGGCCCTGAGCCCCGAACCCAGAACCCTGAGCCAAGAGGGGTTTTTCAGCATTCTGCTAGCGCTCCCCGTAGGATACGACGGCTTCTTGTAGCCGTTGAATCTTTTGGAGGGCCTGCTCATGCGGCAAGAACTCCAGCCCCGTGTTTGGGTTTACGTAGATCTGCTCAAGGGGCAGGATCTTCCGGATCACATTGAAAAGCGCATGAAGCTCAGTGACCGACTCCAGTTTCGTGTTGCGCCCATCGAGACATCCGAGAGCCAGCGTCTTTTTGATCGGCACGTGTTTCAGATTCATGATCGTCTTGGGGCTCGACACCAAATCCAATCCAATCACGTCCACCTTCGCACGCATCAGCGATCCCAAATTTCCATTCAATGCCCCGAAGTAGGTGTACAGGGCGGTCTTTGCCTTGAGCCCTTGAGTCACAATGCCGATGGCCTCAACGGCCAAGGCCATGTTGGGCTTTGCGAATCCCAGCGCCGGCTCGTCGAACTGAATGAAGGGCGCTCCTGCGTGCTCCAAGGCCTTCGCTTCTTGGTGGAGGATCTCGGCCATCGCCCTTGTGAATTTCTGCTCGGACTTGTAATAGCGATCCTCGCTCATTTTCGCAAAGGTATAAGGACCCGGCAGAATGGCCTTCAGTGGCCGCGAAGTACATTGGGCGGCAAATTGATAGTCCCGTACCAAAATCGGGCCGGTCCATCGGGGCGCTTTATGGAGAATGGGTCGACGATAATAGATGTTGTTGTCGAACCAACGGGAAAGCCCGTTGATTTCGAACCCTTCCAGTTTTCGAGCGATGGGATTCAACAAATCCTCCCATCGAACCTGGCCATCGGTCAGAAGATCAAGTCCTGCCGTTTCTTGCTCTTGGATGACGGCTTTCGTGACTTCTTGGAAGACCCGTTCCAGTTCGGAGTCGGTAAGCTCCTTTCGCTGCCACCGACTGATGGCCCCGATCACCTTCGTCGTATAGGCGTCTTCTGCGACCTTTGGGAAATTTCCAACAGTAGTTGTAATCATCTTGTTTTTTCTCCTGCCCCCGATTTTCTGTTACCGTTTACCGTCGATCTTAGGCGTCGAATCTCGAACCTGTCGGGCTTTCTGCTTCTTATCAAAACAGTCCTGACAGTTAAAAATCGGCTTGGCCAACGTCCGATTGTAGTCTTTCGCAACGACTACACGCAGCACAATGGGGCTTTCCTGTTTACAGGTATCGCATTGCATGGAAATTATGCTTCACAGATTTCCAACAACGGGGTCAGGCATTTGTTATCTTAATTATTCGGGGTTTTCTCAGTTGCCGCGATCTTTACGCAGCAGGATGTCCACCGCAATCCCAAATAGTGAACATATTGAATGCCTGACCCTATTTGTTTCGGTCGCCACGTCCTTCATCCAACCCCTCTCCCACAGCCGCTTCTGCACCGCCATTGCGCACTCAATCAAGCACCACTTCAATGACGGTCTCACTTCTGCGGCTCATGCGATCTCCATCGACGACAAATTCTACGGTGTATTTGCCAGCGCTGGGAAATGTTACCCATAACGACTCATCTACGTTTAACGGAGTATTATTGACAGGCTCCCCGAAGGCAAACGAGTAGCGTTGATTTGGATATTGGACTTGCCAGCCACCTCCATGTCGAATTTCCAGTCCTCCTTGAAGAAAATGTACTTGTAGCCTGGGGTGCTCTAATGAAAACCCAGATTGATTTTCAATAACCGGTGTAAAACGAAGAGGCTTGCCAGGAACATATTTCTTACGTAACACAGTTTGTGGAGTTAGCCTTAAGCTGGCGTCTGGAGCGTAACTCGAATAGTCGTCCAATTCATAAGGATATCTTTCCCCTGCAAATATCTTGTTGGCGTCAATGTGTAACGAGGAGGCATTGATGTCACGCTTCAGGGTCATGATCCGCTCCACGAATCGTCTGGCAGAGTCCTCGCGGCGCTCCATTGCTTCCCGTTCGGTTTGGCAGCTGGAGACAACCGAGACGGTTTGCCGGTACTGGCACAGTGCCAATTCCATGCAAGCGAGATGGGTCACCTGGTTCAGCGACTCCCATTCCGAGTCGTAGTCTTTCAACTCCTGGGACAGGCGCCGGTGCTTCTCCGCGGTGATGCGCCCTTTGGCCGACTGCAACTTTTCGCGCTGTACGTCGATTTCAAGTTTCACACCGCTAATTTCTCCCACGATTGGCTTGGTAGAACACAGTTGTTTCGCGTAGTCAAGCTCTTTCCGCTTGCTGCTAGCCAGTTGCGCGCAGCCGCAGGACACTAGGCCCAGCGTAAGGCATGCAGCGGCCATCATCCTACCCATATGACCACTGACCACCAACACGTCTGTACTCGATGTTCTCCTGCGTCCCATCATGCTACCCTTTTGGTCCCTGAGCTAAATTTCACACGATTACCGCGATCTTCACGTAGCAGGATGTCCACCGTAATCCCGAATAGTGAACATATTGAATGCCTGACCCCGTTTATTTGAAAAGTTGCGACCAGTGCTCGATGAGGGATGATTCCCGGATGCCAACGTATGACGCTTGGCTCAAAGCAATCGAGCGCTGAGTCAATTGTTCCAATAGGGCTGAAGGTAACAGGCGTGTCAATCCCTCGGTTAAAGGACGCGCAAGAAATGAGCCTTGGATGAGCCAACTCTTGGAGAAGCGGCGGATGGCAAAACCTGCAACCTTGCGCTCTCCGATCATAAGGGCATAGGGACTGGGTTCCGTCAAGCAGGTGGTGATCCGCCCACTGGTTTGTGTCGTCTCAAGCAATGCATGGGCTTGGACTTTATACGTCTGACACAAGTCCACCACCGATTGACACAAGCTATTCATAATGGTTTCAAGGGTGAGTTCCAGTGTGCGAGGCGCAGTGAGAGACACCGAAACGTCTGTGCCATGAAACGCCAATCCCCCACCGGTGGGACGTTCTACGAGATCCATACCTTGCTGGCAAGCCCACTGGGTATCACACCACGACGGCAAGGGCTGTTTCCATCCATAGGAGATCGCAGGAGTCTTCCATGTAAAGAACCGCAAGGTCGATTCTGCTTTTTCTGCTAAACGCACATCCATCGCCATATGCTCATGGCCCAAGCGAGGCTCATCGACGATGATGCGCCAATAGCCTCCCTGCGTCTTAGTTGAATGCTCAAGATGTTCTGCGACTATTACCATGCGATTCACGAATCACGATCCACGCATGCTGAATTTAATGAGCCACGGCTGTCGGTACGCTAGCAGGATTCCAGCGTAGATCTGGCTCCCGCGCTGCCTTGACTTCATCGAGCCGACCCACAGCCATCCGATGGGGAGCGCGACTCACCAGTTGGGGATCTTCTTTGGCCTCACACGCAATCTTTCGCAGGGCCTCGGCCAGCTCATCTAGGGTTTCCTTGGATTCCGTCTCGGTCGGTTCAATCATCAGAGCCTCATCGACAATCAGAGGGAAATAGACGGTCGGAGCATAAAAACCGTAATCCAACAAACGCTTGGCCACGTCCCAAGCAGTCAGTCCTTGGGCCTTGAGCGATTTTAGACTCAGCACAAATTCATGCATGCAGGCTTGAGGGAAAGCCACCGGAAAAATGTCTTGGAGTTTCTTTTTGAGATAATTAGCATTCACGACCGCATGGCATCCGGCACGGGACAGCCCTTCCCGTCCCAAGGTGCGGATATAGATGTAGGCCCTGATCAATACACCGATATTGCCATAGAAGCCGTGCACACGACCGATCGATGCCTCTGAGTGTTCCGTCCACACCCACCGTTTGCCGACTCGTCGAACCCTCGGTAAAGGTAGGAATCTTTCAAGGCTCCGGGTGACTCCCACCGGTCCCGCCCCCGGGCCACCTCCTCCATGCGGCGTTGAAAACGTCTTGTGGAGATTCAGTTGCAACAGATCCACGCCCAACTCGCCGGGACGGGCGATTCCCAGCAGGGCGTTCATATTCGCTCCGTCCATGTAGACTAATGCGTCCCGCTCGTGCATCAAAGCGCAGATGCTTTTAATCTGTCTTTCAAAGAGCCCCAAGGTATTGGGGTTGGTCAGCATCAACGCGGCAACATTAGAATTTAACCGCGCACGAAGTTCCTGCGTGTCAATCAGCCCATCCATGCCGGACTTCAACTGCACCACTTGGAATCCGGCCAGTGCCGCGGAAGCAGGGTTGGTGCCGTGGGCAGAGTCGGGGATGAGAATGATGGAACGTCTGCGCCGCTTGCGTCGATGGTAGGCGGCAATGATCTTCAAACCCGTCAACTCTCCTTGAGCCCCGGCGGCAGGCTGAAGGGTAAAAGCAGACATGCCGGTAATGGCGCACAACAACTGCTCCAACTCATAGAGCAACCGGAGGATTCCCTGTAGCTGATCGGCCGGTTGAAACGGATGCAGCCAGGCGAATGCAGGCATGGCGGCTACCCGATCGTTCAATTTCGGATTGTATTTCATCGTGCAGGATCCCAGAGGATAACAATGAGTATCCACAGAGAAATTCAACTGGGATATGCGGGTGAAATGCCGCACGACGTCCAATTCTGACAGCTCAGGCAAAGGAAGAACTTCTGTGCGCCGTTGATCCTGAGGTAGCAGTTGCGTGATGGAACAAGTGGGTACGTCACTGGGACTCAAGCGATAACCCCGACGACCGGAAACGGAACGCTCAAAGATCAACGGCTCCGTCATCCTTGGAATCCTTTCAACGTTTCGATAAGCCGATCGATGGCGTCTTTGCTGATGCGCTCAGTGACGCACCAGAGAAAGTTTTTCTCCATCGTGGGATACCAACGAGCGAGCGACAACCCGCTTAATATATTTGCCTTTGCCAAGACCCGCTGGATTTTATCCGAGTCGATTGCGGCATCATATTGCAGAGTGAATTCGTTGAAAAAAGCCTGCGAGAAGGGAGCACTGATCCAAGGGATTTCCAGCAGCCTTCGATAGGCGTAATGGGCCTTTTCAAAATTCAACAGAGCCAGCTCCTTCATTCCCCCCGAGCCCAGAAGGCTTAGAAAAATCGTTGCCCGCAGCGCCAGCCAACCTTCGTTGGTACAGATATTGGACGTTGCTCGCTCCCTGCGGATATGTTGCTCCCGCGTCTGAAGCGTCAGCGTGTAGCCCCGATGCCCCGCATGATCCACCGTGGCTCCGCACAGACGGCCGGGCAGGCGTCGCAGCAACTCAGCCGTCGCAGTGAATAGCCCCAGCCCGGGTCCTCCGTAAGTGATTGGGCTTCCTAAACATCGTCCCTCAGCGACGGCCAAATCCGCCCCGAAACTCCCTGGAGGCCGCAGCAACCCCAGACTGATGGGATAGACGCAAGCAACGAACAAACCTCCCATACGGTGAGCCAACTGTCCGGCTTGTTCCATCGGCTCGAGACATCCAAACACATTGGGCTGTTGCAATACCACACAAGCCACGTCTTCTGCCGATGCCCTGTCCAAGGCTTCGATATCGGTCAACCCGTTGACAGCAGGGATCTCTTGAAAAACCGCCTCCGATTGGCTCAGATACGTCGAGATCACTTGGCGGATATGCGGATGGACGGTCTCTGAAACCAACACGCGCGTGCGTGCACGACAGCGTAGGGCGACCAACACAGCCTCGGCCGCACTCGATGCGCCATCGTAGAGCGAGGCATTCGCCACATCCATCTGGAACAATTGGCAGATCAACGTTTGAAACTCATAAATCGCCTGCAGGGTCCCTTGGCTTGCTTCGGCCTGATAAGGGGTATAGGGGGTGAGCCATTCTCCGCGCGATGCCAAGACATCCACCACAGTCGGCACCAGATGGTCGTAAGCGCCGGCACCCAAAAACGAAATCTGCTGATTCACAGGCCTGTTGCCCGAACCTAGCGCCTCTGCCCATTGAAGAATTTCCTGCTCGCTCATTCCAGAAGGCACATCCAGATTGGACTGACGGAGCTTCTCAGGAACAATGGAAGAAATGAGTTCCTCGAAAGAGCTCACTCCAATGACATCTAACATTTCTTGGATTTGAGCATCCGTATTAGGCGCGTAATCCATGTCTCTTTTTTCCTTCACCTTTCACCGGGTATCTATCACCTAACACCTGGCAGTTCTTAGCTTAAATTAGTGAGTTTCCGCTTGCAGCTTTTGCCGATACGCTTCTACGCTAAGCAGGCGCGAGAATTCTTGGGAATCACTCGGCTCAATGGCGAAGAGCCAGCCCACTCCATAACAGTCTTGATTGACCCGTTGGGGCGAGCCCGTTACGGCTTCATTGACCCGTTTGATGGTTCCGGAAACCGGAGCGTAGATATCGAAAGCGGCCTTCACCGACTCAATCACCGCAACGGCTGCCGCCTGCTTGACAACGGTGCCGACCTTGGGCAGTTCGATGAAAACGATATCCCGCAATTCTTGTTGTGCATGCGCGGTGATGCCGACCACCGCCTCGGTTCCTTGAAGCTTAATCCACTCGTGGGTCGTCGTGTAACGTAGCTCTTCAGGAAATTGCATGGGGTCATCTCCCATCATTTATTGTCGATTTTCGATTGAACAGAGTTTCATGATTCCCTGGGAGGCGCCAAATCCCCCTCCCGGCATTTATTATTAACGTCTTGGGATTTGAAGGGAGATCAGCCTTCAATGGCCGGAGGACAACAACGGGACGGTACATCCGCATCGCTGGCCTTGGCAGACCGATATCCCGACGATACCCCAGAAGCCGGTGAAACCGGCAAGGACTGGGCTTTCCAAAACGGCAGCTTAACCACGGTCGCTGGATAGGTCTGAGCGCGTACCGTCAGGGTCAAGGTCGTCCCTGGCTTTGCAAAGTCCGGCTCCACGTAGCCCATGCCTAGCGGTTTGTTCATCGTCGGGCTGAAAGTACCGCTTGTGACCTGGCCAATCTTCCGATCGTTCGCTTTCAGCTCACAACCTGATCGCGGTATGGGACCCTGAGCGAGTTCAAATCCGACAAACTGTCTCACAAGCCCTCTTTGCTTCTGTTGCACAAGCGCGGGCTTTCCGATAAACTCAGTTTTATTCATCGCAACCGTCCAACCCAACCCCGCCTCTAGCGGACTGGTTGTGGTATCCATGTCCGTGCCGTAGAGACGCAAAGCGGCTTCGACACGCAGGGTATCCCTGGCGCCTAAACCGATCGCTCCTCCTGAGCGAGCCGTCGCCACCTCCAGAATCGCATCCCACAACCGCTGGGCGTGGTAATCCGAAACGAACAGCTCAAAACCGTCGCTGCCCGTGTAGCCGGTACGGGCAATGCAGGATTCGGGTCCCATCGTTCGAATCGGGGCGATGCCAAAGCGTCCGAGGCTACTCACTCGGGCATCCAGGAGATTTTCAAGCACACGAGCAGCCAGCGGCCCCTGGATGGCCAGCATCGAACGGCCTTCGCTAATCGACGTGACTGTTGCCTGCGGGTGTCGGTGGGCCTGCAACCAATCGAAATCGCTCTGACGATTGGCGCAATTGATTATGACCAGATAATCATCGGACCCGATCCGGTAGACGATGAGATCATCCAGAATCCCTCCTTGTTCGTTCAGCATGAGGGTATAACAAGCCCGACCTTCGGCTACCTGGCTGATATCACTCACCAGCAGTCTGTTAAGCATTGCCAGGGCGCCGTCTCCGGTAACCAAGACCTGCCCCATGTGGGAAATATCAAAGATCCCCAGCGCCTGACGGACAGCTTTGTGCTCTTCAAGGATGCTCGTGTAATACAGAGGCATTTCCCAACCGTGGAAATCGGTCATCTTCGCCCCAAGCGCTCGATGATGTTGATATAAAGCTGTTCTTTTCATGTTTATGGTTCCTGAATTTCTGTTAAGATCCAACCAGCCTGGGCCCATGGCCGATGGCGGGGTCGGGTTTTGAAACGAGCTCTACGAGCCAGCCACCGGGTTACGGCCTCTGCCAATGGTGCTGCCCAATCGAGTCTGCGCAGTGTCGAGTCGTTTGAGAATCTCTGGAACCAGATCTTCCCATCCGAGGGGATAGAGGTGAACGCCATCCGCCACCTCGCGAATTGCTTGGATGAGTTCTACCGCCACGGCTACGCATTCCGCTCGTCGATCTTGGGATCGCTCAAACCGATCGATCAGGGCTTCTGGCACGCAAATGCCCCAGACGTGCGCGTTCATGTACCGGGCCATTTTGGCTGATTTGACCAACAGGATTCCTGCCAGTACCGGCTTGCCAGAGGGCCTTGCCCGTTCCATAAACGCTCGGAGAGCCAAGACGTCAAAAACGGCCTGGGTTTGAAAAAACTGGGCACCACCGTCGATTTTGGCCTGAAACTTCTGCATCTCGACATCGAGGTCTTTGGCTCCAGGATCGGCGGCCGCCCCGATGCAGAACTGAGGGATTCCCACGAGATCTTTTCCAGCCATATCCTTGCCTTGCGTGAGCCCTTTGGCTACCTTCATCAAAGTTGCCGAGTTGATATCAAAAACCGGCTTGGCCTCTGGATGATCGCCAGCTTTCGGATCGTCTCCGGTCAAAAGCAACAGGTTCTGAACCCCCAATATCGAGGCACCCAGAAGATCGGCTTGGAGGGCGAGTCGATTGCGATCACGACAGGTCATTTGTAAAATCGGATCCACCCCCGCATCGAGAATGACTTTGGCCACCGCAAGGGAACAAGCTCGCATCATGGCTCCTGAGCCATCGGTGACGTTGATGGCATCCACTTGACCTCGGACAGCATCAACGGCCCGTGTGATTTCTGAAAGATCCGTCCCTTTTGGAGGATTGACCTCCATCGTCACTAGGAAGGGTTTCTTGCCGAGTTTCTGCTGAAATCTCTCGGTGTCAACGAAGCTCATCTTTGGGTTTGCGGGTTTGCGTGTTTGTAGGTTTACGCGTTGACGGGGCTGTGCGTTGGCATGCTCCCCCAAGAACGCGCCAACGGGCAAGCCCGCTCACTCGCTAACGCCGTTGCCACTTAAACGCCTCAACCGTATTCTTCATCACCATCATCACGGTCACCGGGCCAACCCCTCCGGGTACAGGTGAGATATAGGCGGCACGTTTGAGCGCTTCGTCGAACTCAACGTCTCCCACCACGCGTTTGTTGACCACGTTAATCCCGACATCGATCACAATGGCCCCGGATTTTATCCAACTTCCTTTAATCAACTGAGGCTTACCGACGGCTACCACTAGAACATCCGCTTGCCGCACGTGAGACTCCAGGCGTCCGGCCCGATCGGTACCGACGTGGCAGATCGTCGTAGTCGCCAGCTTATCCAAAAGCAGCATGCTTACAGGTCGCCCCACAATTTCACTGTGGCCTACGACCACGGCTTCTTTTCCCTCAAGCGCAACGCCCGTTGACTCGATGAGCTCCATCACAGCCAGAGCCGTGCAGGAACCGATACGGGCTTTGGCGAAGAATCGACGCGCACAGTTGGCTGGGTGAATACCCTCCACATCCTTGCGGGGATCGATGAGGGCAGAAACGCGTTGGGCATCGATCTGCACAGGCATGGGCTGGTGAACAAAAATCCCATGGACGCTGGGATCATCGTTCCACCATTGAATAATCCGTTCCACCTCTGGCTGGGGAATATTCCAGGGACACGAGACACTCCCTGTCTTGTAAGACTCACGGCCAGACTTATCTACCCCAGTACCAATCTCAAGAGCCGCCGCTGCAACGCGCTGCGCTTGCCAATAGACTTGGGATGCCGTCGTGTCGAAATAGAGTACCCGAAGTTGCGGATGCGCTCGTAGAACCGCAGTCTCTTCCTTCAAAAGCGTCTGCTTAATTCGTTCAGCGATTTTCCTGCCATCCAACACCTGATGCGTCCCCATCGTTCGCAAGGATAAACGTTATCGAAACTGTTGGTGGCGGAGCCTTTGTTGCATCCGCCTACGGTAGCGCGGATCGTCAGTCCATGCCACGTTTGCCAAGATAAAACCGCGCGCCGCTTCACTGGAAGCCTTGGCGAGAGCTCTGGCGCAACGTAGATCCGATTCCAATCGAGGCTTCAGTTTCCGTCCAGATTTGTGACAGGTTCTTTCCACCCATCGCGCATGTTGCAAGACTTTCCACTGAAGCTCGGTAGCTACTTGCAGGGCGCGACGGATCTTGACACGATCCTTTTGGCGAGTCTGCCGGATTACCTCGGCGAAAGCCTCCGCATCTTGCCGAACCAGCTTGGCACATTCCCTGCGAATATAGAGGCACTTGCGCGCCATCGCTGAACTGACCTGCAATTTCTCAAAGAGGGCGGCGGCTAAAGCCGTGCTCATCGCTGCCACGCTGCCACCTCCCAGCCAACAGCCCGGTCGAGCCACTTCATCCAAGAATGATTCCAATGATCCTGACAAGCTCGTTGCCTTGTGTTTTCCTTCTGTGGGTGACGTACGAGGCATTATATGTGAAAAAAATCACAGGTTCAACTTACAAGCGACCGTTCTTACACCCCGGGGGTGTAATCGAGGGCAAACAAGCATCTTCGGATACCACAGTTCTCATCGAGTGTTTCATCGGTCACTGACTGAGGGGGTTAGATTACGAACCGCTTGCATAACTATTGATGCGGTGAATCATCTGAATCAATCGACCGTAGCTTTTGCGGTCGAATCGAAGAAGCAAACGGGTGAGTCCTTCCAATTCAGGTTCATCCCCTTCCTCGCGTAACGCCCCCGCCTGACGAATGGTGCCGCTGGCTAACAGATCGCGGAATCTCAGATTAAGATCTTCGACAGATGCATCCGAAAGACGATGAGACAAACGCATGGCTAGAACCGAACCGACAGAGCGCATGGAATGGTAAACATGGTAAAACTGCCGCACTTTATCCACCGCTTCCTGCGCCGAACGCGCTACTTGGTAGATGCCCTTCTCCGAAGGGCTGATCATTCCCTCTCGAACCAGCTTTTGTTCAAAAAATCGAAGCAAAGGACGCCAAAACGGCCGATCCGGACTCTCCACAAACACAATGGGTCGAGGATCCGATTTGCCTGTCTGCACCAACGTCAAGGATTCAAATCCTTCGTCGAGAGTGCCGAATCCTCCGGGAAACAAGACGGTGGCATGGGATTCCTTGATGAACAGGAGCTTTCGAGTGAAAAAGTATTTGCAGTTAATCAGCTTGGGGTCCTGGGCGATCACGACATTCGCTTTCTGTTCAAAAGGAAGGCGAATGTTCAAGCCAAAGCTCCGGTCCGATCCTGCCCCTTCATGTCCGGCTCGCATGATTCCACTGGCAGCCCCGGTGATTACCATCCAGCCGGCACCGTTCATCAGGCGCCCGAACGCTTTGGCCTCGCGGTAGGCCGAATGTCGGCTGGAAATGCGCGCCGAACCAAACAGGGCTACTTTCCTCACATGACGGTAGGGACGGAAAATTTCAAACGCATAGCGAAGCTCCTTCAGGGCTGTGTTGAGAATCTTTAAATCACCGGTTGAGGACCGCTTCTCACCCAAGCGGTAGACCGAAACGACCATTTCAATGAGGAGCCTGCGGTCAAAGGGATCCGCCACATCTTTCAGCAATTGAGCAATCTGCGCATCCACTTGCTTATGGTGGGTGCTGTAAGCAATCTCGAATCGCTGGTGAGAAACGGATTGGCTCATGATTCCAACCCTGCCATTGCGCCCCCAACCCTCGACGATTGCATCACGATATTGTCGATTAACGATTGTCGATTTTCGATTGAACAGCGGTTTTCAATCGACGATCCAAAATCGACAATCGAAAATTCCAAGGTGTGGGAGTGCCGCTGCCCCAGGCTCATCCTGTGGGGCTCCACCCGATTAATAAATTTTGCGAAGCAAAATTTATGGGTATAGCAATTCTCCCGAAGATTTTGTACAATCCCCATTATGAGGCTGGGCCTTCGTGGGGCCTCTTGGGAAATGAAGCCATCCGGAAAGTCTCTCTACCACCGAGGCGTTTGCTGGCAAGGTTGGGCATTTGTCTTCAGTGCGACGGTTGGAATCGGCTGTAGCGCCAGCTTTCCACGCCAAGAACCTTTGGTATTTTCCCACCCACAACTGCCGGCGCATCTCCCCTCCGGCCTTGTGACTCATGAGGTTCTTCCCAAAGAAACCCTCTGGGCCATCGGGAAACGCTATCATATCTCTGCCGAGGCGATCCTGCGCGCCAATCATCTGACCGACGCCACTAAAATCCCCGTTGGACTCATCCTCATCATTCCTCGCCCAGAAGTTCCTCGGCTGGTGCCGATCTATCCCAGTCGAGGCCAGTGGACGCATATCGTCATTCATCACAGCGCCACGGTCTACGGAAATGCCTCGCTTCTCGATCGAGCCCACCGCAAACGGGGATTCAGCAACGGCTTGGGGTATCATTTCGTAATCAACAATGGAACATCAGGCCGCAAAGACGGGCAAATTGAGATCGGCCACCGCTGGAAACGCCAGCAAGCTGGCGCTCATTGCAATGCCGGTGGAATGAATACCCATGGCATCGGTATCTGCTTGGTGGGGGATTTCACCAATCATACAATCTCTCAGGCGCAGATGGAATCCCTCATCGGATTGGTGCATCAGCTTTCTGTCGCCTACCATATCCCCCCGGCGCGAGTCATTCGACATCGGGACGTCCGCGGAAAGATCACAGCCTGTCCCGGGGATCGCTTTCCATGGACTGAATTTAAACGTCGGTTCCTCTGGCACCTGAGCCAGCCATCCTCTGATGGCACTTTCTGAAAAACTGTTTCCTGTTTTATGTGTCATGAGTGATGGAAAGCAAAAGGAGCACTTTGGCCCTGTCTGAGATGCCTGCCTATTTTCTGCTTTTTCATGACACATAAACCATGAAACATAACACAGACGTGAGTAGTGGAAATTAAAACCATGATTTACTTTCTTCTTGGCCCTGGGCCACTAATCTCGATGCATTTTGCAAAACATCAGTCATTACTTCTCTTGGAACACGACACAACACTCGGTCAACGCGTTGGCTATTTTTGCAAAAGCCCAGTGATCACTCAATCCACTCATCCGCACTGAAGGCCCCGCGGATCAATTGTATCTTAGGTCGGTGGGGTGGGTGGGAATTTCCCCAGTCAACGGCCACGACGTCAAACCGGGCCTCTGGCAGCTTAATCGGACGTCGGTGCCAATACCACCGGGCTGCTTTTTGTATCCGCCGACGTTTGCGATTGGTGATCGATGCCAAAGGCCCACCCCATTTTTCCGATCCTGTGGAACGGACTTCGATAAAGCAAAGGGTCCGGCCCTCTTGCGCGATCAGATCGATCTCACCGACTGGAAAACGGACATTTCGCTCCAGCACCTCAAAGCCATTGGCTCTAAGAAAAGCACAAGCGAGTCGCTCTGCCTGTTTGCCCCTGCTTTTGCGGATATCAGCTGTTGTGCGGGGCTTCCACCAAGATATCCGAAGTCTGCTCAGTAGCCGGGATAATCGGTGATTGTCCATAAATTTTGCTTCGCAAAATTTATTAACCGGGCAATGCCTCAGAGATGGCGCGGAATCGATGGGGGAACCCTTGACATACATGACGTGTATGTCAAGGAGGGATGGCTCCTCGGGCCGAAGGCCCGTCGGACGAAGTCAGTATAGTGGAACCGCCACGGGTTCTACCCATGGGGTGCTTCCCTGGCCGTGCGGATAAATTCCGCAACCCCGTCTCCGCCACCTGCCGAATCGCCAACAGCGAGCTGCGAAGCGGCGGTTTGCCTGCAGCAAACCCCATCAGGTGGTGGGGCGAAGCGAAATCTATGCTGGATTGAGCCACCGGGTTGAAAGTGAGTCGATGCAGAATGCATGGCCCCCACATCTGAAGGGCTTGCCTATGAAGAGTCGTTCCATACCCTTTGTGCCGGCTAAATTGATAATGGGGGTATAGGGTATCGTAGAAGGTCATCAGACGGTCACGCAATACCTTGGCAACAATCGAGGCACAGCTAATCACGTAGCTGCGTTGATCACCATGCACGATGGGCCGGCAAGGAATGCATGATGGAGGCGCATCCCTACCATCCACCAGAACAAGCTTAGGCACTCGGGGAAGTTGCTGAATCGCCTCGGCCATCGCAAGGAGAGTGGCTTGGAGAATATTCCGTCGATCAATTTCCTGCGCACAGACAATCCCAACGCCTACTTCCGCGTTTTCAGAGATGGCTTCAAAGGCCCGCAAGCGCTGGGAGGCAGTCAAGCGTTTCGAATCGTCGATTCGAACGCTCAATCGCCGCCGTCTTAAAACCACGGCAGCCGCAACCACTGGCCCGGCCCAGGGTCCCCGCCCTGCTTCATCGACACCCGCTATCCGTGAACCCATGGAATACGATTTCGATTCAAGCGGTTTGTACAGGTTTTTTCGCTCGTTGGCCTGAAGCTGCCTGGGGGGATTTTCCTGTGCCGGTCCAGGAATCGGGAGGAGTACTTTTCTTAGTCGCTTGTTCCTCCGCCGTTTTTGTACCCGCTGGCTGTGAATCTGGGCTCGATGCCGGTGCGGATGGAGAATCCTCCAAGCGTTGGGAACCGGAAGGCATCGGCTCTTCGGAAGGAACAGCAACCGTGCGGGTATCTTGAGAAGACGGTGACGAAGAACCCCCTTGCTGTGCGGTCTCAAGCCGAACCCTCTTGACGACAGCGCGCAGGAAGTACAGGCGGCTTCGCTTGACCTTGCCGTGTCTGAGCACCTCAATGCGTTCAATCACAGGGGCATCCAGAGGAAACACGCGTTCCACCCCTTCCCCATAGGTCACCCGACGCACGGTAATGGTCTTTGATGATCCAGAGCCTCGGTAGCGAATCACCACACCCTCAAATTGAGCCAGGCGTTCTCTATCCTGCTCCCGAATCTTGAACCACACTCGCACGTCATCCCCGGTTCTCAATGAACCTGTAGATGGTTGTTTCGTTACTCCATGCACCCACTTCATCCAATCCATTACATCCCTCTCTGTTTTCTACCCCTTAAGCGGGGCTTCAAGCCATTTCAAAACAGAATGACTATTTATCTGATTGGTCCACCAGGTCCGGACGGCTAGCCCCTGTCCGTTGAACAGCTTGAAGCTTGCGCCATCGGTCGATTTGCTGATGGTTACCCGTTCGCAGAACGCCAGGAACCTCAAGCCCCTTAAAGACAGGCGGCCGGGTGTATTGGGGATACTCCAATAGATTCTGCATGAATGATTCTTCAACTGTGGCTTGCTCATGGCCGATCACACCCGGTACGAATCGTGCCACACAATCAATCAGGACCAAGGCGGGCAGCTCGCCTCCGGTGAGGACATAATCACCGATGGAAACCAAGCAAGCGTTAAGAAGAATGTTCACCCGCTCATCCACCCCTTCGTAATGCCCACACAGAACAATCACATGTTCTCGCCCAGCAAGGGTCTGAGCCATGGCACTGGAAAGCTTTTCACCAGTCGGGCTCATGAGCAGGGTCTGGCAACGATCCGGCAAAGTTCCGTGGTCTGGGCAAACCTTGGCTTTAATCGCCGTTACGGCTTCACACAAAGGCTCCGGTTTCATGATCATGCCTGGGCCGCCGCCATACGGACGGTCATCCACCGTTCGGTGCCTGTCGTGGGTATAGTCACGCAGATCATGGATTACGACCTGGAGCTTGCCGTCTCGTTGCCCCCGTCGGAGAATGGACTCATTCAGGATTGCGGGAAACATGTGGGGAAAAATCGTAACGACGTCGATCCGCATCGTAGTTGTGCCCTCGTTATGCTGATACAAACGAATTATCTAACGCGACAATGCCAGGTGTATTTGCCCCGAACCCGGAACCCTCAACCCAGAACTACGAAGGGTTTTTCCGCAGCCTGCTAGCCACTCAAAGGCCGATCCAGAATTGGCCCCGTCATGCGTAGTTATGAAGAAGTCAGCGGCTTTACCGAAATGTGCTTGAAGCGTTTGACGAGTCGCGCAACCGCCTCGCTCATCTGTGCCCCATAGGAAACCCAGTAAGCCAGCCGTGACTCGTCCAACTCAAACACAACAGGATCGCGCGCCGGATTATAATGCCCAAGAATCTCAAGCGTCCGCCCTCCTTGGGCACGTTGGCGGTCAGCCACCACAATCCGATGGTGCGGGACTTTCTTCGTCCCACGCCGCTGCAATCGAATCACTACCATCCGCAACCCTCCGCTTAGCTATGTCCTGCAAAGAAACCCGTTAATAAATTTTGCGAAGCAAAATTTATGGCAAACTACTCGACTCGACGGATCTGGGCACCTAATCCCGCGAGTTTTTCCGGAAAGTGATCGTAGCCACGTTCCAAATGTTCAATGCCTTCCAACTCGGTTTGATGCTGAGCCACCAACCCCGCAAGAACCAATGCCGCCGAAGCACGCAGATCGGATGCAACCACTGGAGCTCCGGACAACCGTCCCACTCCTTTTACGATGGCACTGGCACCCTCCCGCGTAATCTGTGCTCCCATCCGATTGAGCTCTGCAATATGCATGAATCGTTCCGGATATACTCTCTCGGTGAGCAGGCTCGAACCTTGGGCGATTGACATCAAGGCCACAATCTGCGCCTGCAAATCGGTCGGAAAACCTGGAAATGCCAGGGTGGTTACATCCACAGCCTGAGGACAACGCATCCCGCGCACGCGAATGGCTCCACTCAGTTTTTCCACGCTCACCCCAGCTTCGATCAGTTTGTCTATCACCGCGCCCAGATGATCGGCCCGTGCGCCTTCAATGGTCAAGTCTCCTTGCGTCATGGCAGCGGCGATCATCCACGTCCCTGCTTCAATACGATCCGGAATGATGCGATGCTCGGCCCCGTGGAGCCGTTGGACCCCCTCGACGCGAATCACCGATCCTCCATGCCCCTCGATGCGCGCTCCCATGCGAATGAGAAACTGTGCCAGATCCGTAATTTCCGGCTCGTAGGCTGCATGTTCGATCACCGTGGTCCCCTTGGCGAGGGTGGCGGCCATCATCACATTCGCTGTCGCCAAAACCGATGAGCCAAACGCTCCACTCAAGTGAACCTTGGCACCGCGCAGCTCATCGGCGACAGCAACCACATAGCCATGCTCTACCGTCAGTGTAGCCCCCAGCGCCTGGAGTCCCTTGAGATGAAGGTCAATCGGCCTTGGCCCGATGACGCACCCACCAGGCATGGAAACCTGAGCGCGTCCTTGCCTGCTCAACAAAGGCCCCAGCACGCAGATGGATGCCCGCATCCGGCTGACCAGCTCGTAGGGAGCCACCTGCCCCGCGAAGCGTCCGGGCGTGATCACTAAGTGATCGTCGGTAAACTCGACTTGAAGTCCCAGATGACGCAGGATCTCGATCATCAACAGGACGTCAGTAACGTGGGGAACGCCTTCAATCGTCGAGGGCTCATCGGTCAACAGACACGCGGCCATGATGGGCAGGACGGCGTTCTTTGCCCCGTTGATGGTCACTCTTCCCTCAAGGGGTCCGCTATGTTCAATGAGCAGTCGCGCCATCAGGCTCTGAAGCGTGCCTGAGAGCTTCGAATCAAAAGGCCCCGTGGGTATCCCGCGAGGTCATGAATCGGACGGACAGATTTTACCCAAAAACTCGCCTGGGCTTTCTTCATCAGCAAATCCACCTGCATCTGCCCACATTCTAAAACCAGTAAGCCTGCTGGCTTCAATAACCGGGGTGCCTGTTCCATGATGTGCTCGAGGGCTTGCATCCCATCCTCACCGCCATCCAGACTGATGGCAGGCTCCTGCCGCACTTCTAATGGCAAGCCGGCTACTTCGCTCGTGGGAATGTATGGTGGGTTAGCGATGATGCCGTCAAAAACCCCACGGATCGCGTCCATCCACTCACCCTGCACAAAATGCACCTGGCTTGTCAAACCTTGACGCTGGGCGTTGAGACGAGCGACACATAAAGACAGCCATGATACCTCAACTCCGACTACAAGACAAGTCGGAAGAAAACGTGCCAACGTCAATGCGATGCATCCGCTTCCGGTGCCAAGATCCAGCAGCCGTAATCCTTTAGTACGCGCCTCCTCAGCCGAATCGAGCGGCGCCTTGCGTCTGGCACCTTTTTGAGCAGCCTGGGTATCCCGGGCGTTTTTCAGCAACCTGTTAGCAACGGAATCATCCGCACTCCGAAATCCTAAATCCGAAATCCTTCGGGTCCGGGAAGGGACGCTTGATTGAAACGCCTTGAGCGCTGCATCCACAACCTGTTCGGTCTCCGGGCGAGGGATGAATACGCCGGGGGCGATCGAAAATAACATGCCATAGAATTCCACCTCGCCCAACAGGTATTGCAAAGGAACGCCTCTGGCTCGCGCCTCAATGTGTGAAAAGAACTGCTCGACGGTCTCTTTGGAGAATTCAGGTTCTTGAAGGTAAAGTTCCAGAGGCCGTAAACCGACACATTGTCCCAAGAGCCATTCGACTTCTTGGCGAGTCGATTCTCCGCCGGCTTGTTTAAGCCGCAGGGTCCCTTGCCGAATAAGTTCACGGAGCGTGTATGCTTGCATCTTAACCATCGCTCTCGGCCATATCCCGTTCATGAGCGACCAGCGCGTCCGTCAAAAGCTGAAGCTCTCCTTCCATGATGATGTCCAGTTGATAAAGCGTTACTCCGACCCGATGATCCGTTACCCGTCGATCAGGGAAATTATACGTTCGGATCTTCTCGCTTCGATCGCCGCTTCCGACTTGCTTGCGTCGATCGGACGCCAGTTGTTCCCGCTGGGAGTGTTGTACTTGATCCAGAAGCCGCGCCCGCAAGACACGCATGGCTTTTTCCTTATTTCGCAATTGGCTGCGTTCGTCCTGACAAGTAACCACCAAGTCACTGGGAAGATGACGGATACGCACGGCAGAGTCGGTGGTATTCACTCCCTGGCCTCCTGGGCCGGAAGACCGATACACGTCGATTTGAAGATCCTTGGCTGGAATCTCTGGAAGCTCAATTTCCTCAGGCTCAGGCAGAACCGCGACGGTAACCGTCGATGTATGGATTCGTCCTTGAGCCTCTGTCTCGGGTACGCGCTGAACACGGTGCACTCCCCGCTCGTATTTGAACCGTTTCCAAGCCCCCGCTCCCCGAACGGCAAAAGCCACTTCCTTCAATCCCCCAGCCTCGCTGGGCTGACTATGCATCGGCTCGATGGTCAACCCACATTTCATCGCGTATTTGGTGTACATGCGAAAAAGATCGGCGGCAAACAGGCTGGCCTCTAGGCCACCGGTTCCGGCACGGATTTCCACAATCAAGGGACGTTCCGGCTCCTGATGGCGTTGGTTCCAATGCCAAATGAGCTGCGTCAAAAGAAGTCCCTGCTGTTGATGCAGCGACGTCGCCTCCTCTTTAGCCATCTGGCGCATTTCTCTTTCGCCGTGAGACTGAAAGATCGTCTCAGCCTCAGCAGCCTCCCGATTTACTCGCAGGTAGGTCCGGTAAGTCGTGACGATATCCCGGAGGCTCGATAGTTCCTTGGAGAGCGCTTGATAGGCCCGTGGATTTCCCAAGCGTTCGGTAGCCTCAAGGGCGAGTCGTTGTTCTAACTCGCTGTAGCGGCGCTCAAGCTGAGACAGGAACTCAAGCAGCTGTCGATCTGAAAGGGACATGAGACGTCGAGCGAGGGTGTCTATCGGGCATGAGCCAACGCCGGCCTACGCGAAACAGGCTCTATGCGGAAGACTCCGATGAGGTAGCCAAAGACGTTTTGCGGGTGTATTTTCTCTTAAAACGTTCCACCCGCCCTGCGGTATCCACCAATTTCTGCTGCCCGGTAAAGAAAGGATGGCAGGCGGAACATATATCCACATGGATCACCTTGCGAGTGGAGCGCGTCTGAAACGTATTGCCACAGGTACACGAGACGGTACATTCCAGATACTCTGGATGGATGTTTGTTTTCATAACGGCCTCCGGTTGGTCTGTACTGTAGGTGATTGTCGATTGAACGTCATTCTTCTCTACCAATCGTCAATCGGAAATCAAAAATCGAAAATTCCATTTTATTGCGCTCGTATTACGGTGATTTCTTTGCCATCGCAGCCAAAAATTCCTGGTTGGATTTAGTCTTCGAAAGCCGATCGATGAGCAATTCCATCCCTTGGACGGGATCCATCTCATTGAGGACCTTCCGAAGGATCCATACCTTTTGCAGTTCCTCGGCAGCGACCAGAAGCTCCTCGCGACGGGTGTTGGAGCGTCGAATGTCGATAGCGGGATAGATGCGTCGCTGGAATAAATTCCGATCCATAGTCAGCTCCATGTTCCCGGTTCCTTTAAACTCTTCAAAGATCACGTCATCCATCCGGGAGCCGGTATCGATCAAACAGGTTCCAATAATGGTCAAGCTGCCTCCCTCCTCCACCCCTCGAGCGGCGCCAAAGAATCGTTTGGGTTTATGAAGGGCATTGGCATCGAGCCCACCGGTGAGCACACGCCCGCTGTGAGGCTCCACGGTATTGTAGGCCCTGGCCAGGCGGGTAATGCTGTCCAGAAGGATCACCACGTCTTTTTTGTGCTCCACTTGGCGTTTGGCCTTTTCCATGACAATCTCAGCAACCTGAATATGCCGGTCGGCCGGCTCATCAAAAGTCGAGGAGATCACTTCGCCCTTGACGGAGCGTTGCATGTCAGTGACTTCCTCAGGACGCTCATCGATCAGCAGAACGATCAACTCAGCTTCCGGGTTGTTAGTGGTGACGGCGTTGGCGATCTTTTGAAGCAAGACGGTCTTGCCGCTGTAAGGAGGGGCGACGATCAGGCCCCGCTGGCCCTTGCCGATGGGGGTTAACAAATCCATGATCCGAGTCGACATATCCTTGGCATCGGTTTCCAGAACCAGCCGCTGATTGGGGTAGATGGGTGTTAGGTTGTCGAAGTTGGTCTTGACTTTGGAGTTTTCAGGATTTTCGTCGTTGACCGCTTCCACTTTCAGAAGGGCGAAGTAGCGCTCCCCTTCCTTGGGAGGACGCACCTGGCCGTTGACCACATCCCCGGTGCGCAGATCGAATTTACGAATCTGGGATGGGGAAACATAGATGTCATCCGGACAGGGCAGATAGTTATAGTTTGGGGATCGAAGGAATCCGAAACCATCGGGAAGAATCTCCAGCACCCCCGAAGAAAAGATCAGTCCCTCCCTCTCGGTCTGGGCGGAGAGGATTTTAAAAATCAGATCCTGTTTACGCAGCCCAGACAGGCCATTGACTCCTATCTCTCGAGCCACCTTGGTCAACTCGGATATCTTCAAGCTTTTCAGCGCTGCGATGTCAAGCTTTACCGTCTGATGGCTCTGACCCGTTGATTCCATATCTGTTTCACCTGTGTTTGTGTCGCTTTTCTGCCACTTGAGTTCTCAACGACATAATCGGCCAATGCCACCTTGGCCGTCAAATCCATTTGCGCCGCCAATCGACGTTTCAGTTCTTCATCCGACCATCCCCGACTCTGTTTGAGTCGCAAGCGCTGTACCGCTGGGGAAGCCTTCACCACCACCAACACATCTACTTCGGATTCAGCACCCACCTCGACCAAAAGGGGAACATCGAGCACGACTGCAGGAACCCTACGCAAACGCCGAAGCCTTTGGAGCTGCTGCTTGATCTTCTTCCACACAGGGGGATGAACGATCGCTTCCAGCTTTTGCCGAAGCCGCGCATCAGAGAAGATCGAGTCTGCCAGCCGCTTTCGATCGATCGTTTGGTCCTCATTGAGAACGCCTTCTCCAAAAACCTCAACGATACGTCTCCAGGCCGGGCGCTTGGGCTCAATCACTTCATGGGCGATGGTATCGGCATCCAAGACTACGGCACCCAACTCCTGAAACATCTGCGCAACCGTGCTCTTGCCAGTTGCCCATCCACCGGTGACACCGATCACTATCATGAGCAAGGAGAAAGATCCAGCCAATTAGGACCCGACTTCACCGTCACTACAAGAGGAACTTTGAGCGAAAGAGCACCTTCCATGATACGTCGCACGATACTGACCAAAGTATCCTGTTCCTTTCGCGGACATTCAAGAACCAGCTCGTCATGCACCTGAAGCACTAAGCGGCTGGACAATCGCTCACGAGCCAAAGCCTCTGCAAGCTGAACCATGGCCCGTTTGATTAAATCCGCCGCGGTGCCCTGGATGGGGGTATTGATCGCAATCCGCTCCCCAAACTGGCGCACGCTCGGATCCGGATGGGAAAGCTCAGCAATCACCCGCCGTCTGCCCAGAAGCGTCTGAACGAATCCATCCCGACGGGCCAGAGTAATCTGGGCATCCATATAAGAGCGCACCCTGGGGTAGCGCTGGAAATAGGATTCGATGAAACGTTGGGCATCGTTAAAGCTAATGCCTAATTCTTTAGAGAGGCCGTGGGAGCTCATCCCATAAAGAATCCCAAAGTTAACCGCCTTCATCGCGTTGCGCTGCTCGGGTTGAATCTCTTGCTCAGGAAGACCGTAAATCAGCGAAGCCGTGTATCGATGAATGTCCCGGCCCTCGCGAAACGCTTGGATGAGCTGCTCATCGTCTGAAAGATGGGCAAGGATTCGCAATTCGATTTGGGAATAGTCCGCAGCCACAAATAAGCCGTCGGTAAGTCCGGGGATAAATGCCTTGCGGATCAGGCGTCCCAGTTCCGTTTTTACCGGGATGTTTTGAAGGTTAGGCTCGCTGGAAGAAAGCCTGCCGGTCGCTGTAATCGCTTGGTTGAATGTGCTGTGAATCCGACCGGTTGAGGGATTGACTAATCTCGGTAGCGCTTCCAAATAGGTGGAAACCAATTTCGACAATTCTCGATATTCCAGAAGACCAGCGGCAAGAGGATGCTTCTGGGCGAGCTGATGCAACACCTCACTGTCGGTTGAAGGCCCTGTTTTGGTGCGTTTGACGATCGGCAAGTGCAAGCGCTCGAACAGAACCTGGGCGAGCTGCTTGGGTGAATTCAGGTTGAAAGCGCAGCCTGACAGCGCATAAAGCTCTTGAGTCAATTGCACCAGTCGCGCATCCATGGAACAACGCAAGCTGGACAGATGTGCCAGATCCACAGCGATGCCTACGGATTCCATCTGAGCCAATACCTCAACCAGCGGCAACTCTAAATCCGTGTAAAGCGACAAAAGCCCTTGGGCTTCAAGCGCCGACAGCAGATGCTGATGCAAAGACAAAATCGAAGTCACCTGCTGGGCATGAAGCGGTCGGTCGGTCGTATTGGCATCGGACAGGGATTCTGGCTCCAAGTCTGGAGGATCTTTCAATCGTTGACCAAGATACTCTTCGCAAAGGTCATTGAGACCGACTGGAGCGCGCGTGGGATTCAGAAGATAGGCGGCAACCCGGCTGTCCCCGGCAATGCCTCGAAGGTGAATCCCCAAGGGCTCAAGCAGACGGATGCAGCGTTTCATATCATGAGCGACTTTCTTTGCCTGTGGATCTTCAAGCCATTGAACGACGGGTTGCCAAACGTCGCTGCGAGACGTTTCAGAATCCAGCCACAGAAAGCAGGCTTCATCCGGCTCCGTCGCGATGGCCAGAAGCATACGATTAGGATGAGCCGGGGATGACGTCTCCGATTCTCCCGGGGATGATTCCATCCAAACCTGGACGGCCACCGCTGATGGAGCCTTGTGTAATCGGGCTTGAAAATCAAAAAGCTGATCCGTGGAAAGCAGGCGCTGACGGATGGGCTGGGCCTCGGGCTGAACGGGAATGTGCGACTCCATTTCTTTCAATAGACGCTTAAACTCAAGTTCGCGGAAAAGAACGCGCAGGGTCTGCCAATCAGGCTCCTGAACCTTAAGATCCTCAAGAACCACCGTCAATGGCAGATCGTCGTGGATGCAAGCCAACTGGCGAGAAAGTTCCACCTGCGCTCGCGAGTCGCTCAGGCGCTGACGTATGGAAACACTCTCCACTTCATCCAGATGTTGATAGAGCCGCTTGAGGCTGCCGAATCGTTGAAGCAATTGACTCGCCGTCTTTTCCCCAATCCCAGAGGCCCCGGGGATGTTGTCCGATTCATCCCCCATCAAGGCTAACAGATCCACCATCTGCTGTGGGTCAATGCCATACCGGGCGCGGACAGCTTCTGCATCCACGATCATGGGATCGCCGTTTGGGTTATAAACGCTGATGTGGCTATTGACCAACTGTAGCGCATCCTTGTCACTGGTCACCAAAAACGTTTGAATCCCCTGAGCCACCAATTGCCGCGTGAGGCTTGCCAGGACATCTTCCCCCTCATAGCCTTCGAGCTCAAAGACAGGAATCCGGTAGGCAGTCAGTACGCTTTTTACCAACGGGAGTTGTCCAATCAACGCCTCCGGCATGGGTTTTCGCTGGATCTTGTATTCGGCAAACTGTTGATGCCGAACCGTGGGCTTACCTACATCAAAAGCGACTGCCAGATAGTCGGGACGTTCCTTTTGCTTAAGGGCTCGAAGGATCATCGTAAACCCGTATACGGCGTTGGTCGGGCGTCCGTTGGTCGTGCTGAGTTGTCGGATCGCGTAGAACGCTCGATAGCAACAGGCAGTGCCATCGATTAAAAAAGCCTTACGTCCAGCCATGGGGAAGTCGCGCGAGAGATTCCGTGTCAAGCTGCCTTCCGAGGATTTCTCACCAGATAAGAGCAGGGCTGCAATACGTGACTGAAGACCCTCGGTTGCTTCGGCTATTGTGCGCTGACACAAACGGTAACACGATCGGTTCTGCTTATCGGAGTGTAAGGTGTGGGGATTGTCTTGAAATCAGGGCCAGTCGCTGTATCGCCTTGTGACTGAGTGAAAGTCTTCGACGGTCCTGGCGTTCTGTTTGAATGCTTCGTCCATGACCCGTGCGCGTGCTTTGTGGGTAGAGTTTGATGCAGGAGACTGATGGAATCCCAACGCCTTCAAACGATCTTCGGCACGGGCGGTCCAGGGATCGGAGGGATCCCCCAACTCGTAGCGTTTTAACCAGTGCACCGTTGCCGATTTCTCATCCCCCATCCGCTCATACAGCATCGCCAAATTTGCGTGCGCTTCCGGATATTGTGGATTCAATTCCACGGCTTTTCGATAGGCGCGTTCGGCTTCTTCCAGGCGCCCTTGTTGCTCAAAAATCACGCCAATATCGTTCTGCGCAGTGGGATAAGAGGGATCCAGCGCTGCAGCCTTCTGATACCACGATAAAGCCTCAGCGGCATCACCTCGCTGCTGGGTTTCGTAGCCCTGGCGTCGGTACGCTACTGCCTCTTCACGCAACGGGCCCGCACACACCTCGGCCGCAGAGCCAAACCCCAGGAACGTAACACAAAGGAGGGTCATCCCATTGCAGACATTGTTTTGCATCTTCAACCACCCAACCCCGCCATTGCGCCCCCAACCCTCGATGATTGCATCACGATATTGTCGATTTTCGATTGAACAGCGGTTTTCAATCGACGATCCAAAATCGACAATCGAAAATTCCAAGGTATGGGAGTGCTGCTGCCCCAGGCGCATCCCTATGTCCGGTGACCGCAACTGTAGCATGATTCCTCCCCCTCGTCAAGGGGCTTGCTCTTTGTTGCGCGTCGGAAGCGGCATGTTCAGCGCTGGATGGTGACCGCCCCGGTCGCACTTGTAATAGTCACCGCGTTGTTGCGTTTACGGCCAGTGAGTACTAAGGAGATACTACGACCCTTAAGAGAGCCGGTCGGTCGAAACACGAACTGAGTCTCGGAAGAAGCCTGTCCGCCCACTTGAACCTCTAACGTGATGGCTGAAGGCAATCGCACGATTTGCTCCAGTGCCTGCCCTGAGGCCAATTCCACCACACGAAGTTCTCCCTTCTCCCTATCTATGACAAGGGCATGTTCTTCTTGACTGCTGATCGCCAGGCTCCTAGCCAAAGAGATCAGGCCAACGACTTGTGAAGTCGCCGTTCTTAATCGCACGTTTTGGGCATAGCCGGTCAGCGCCGGTACGCTGATACATACGATCAACCCAACCAGACCCAAGACGACCATGAGTTCCACCAGCGTCATTGCCGAGATCGCCCTTGCGCCACGGCCGAAGGTTTTGGGCGATAGGATAGTGCAACAGCCGATGGGTGGGTAGGATGTCGCCCCCATCGGGGCGGACTTGCCGCTGCCCCAGGCGCATCCTGCGGGGCTCCTCTCGGCCATTGCGCCTCCGACCCTCGATGATTGCATCACGATACTGTCGATTAACGATTGTCGATTTTCGATTGAACAGCGGTTTTCAATCGACGATCCAAAATCGACAATCGAAAATTCCAAGGTGTGGGAGTGCCGCTGCCCCAGGCTCATCCTGTGGGGCTCCACAAACCCAAGCAACGTTTTTGGGGACCGATGCAACCGTTACCAGGTGATGATATCATCCCCGCCACCTTGATCGTCGACACCATTCGGTCCATAGGAGAACAGATCGTAGGAATGCTCGCGGTGAGTGGGTGAGCCCCCCTCCACCGACACATAGACGTATGGGTTTCCCCAGGAATCCAGAAGCTTGCCATCTTGCAATTCTTCTTTCTTGAATTCTATATAGGGGCCTTGCCAATCCAGATCTTCTTGCGTCTCTTGGAGGGTCTTCACCAGGTTTTCATTTTCGGTCGGCGGATAGTGACCTAGGTCGGCATCATACATAGCGATGGCAGTCTCCACCGCGGAAAGCGTCGCTTTCGCTTTTGTGATCGCCCCTCGGCGTCGAGCGGCCTGGGCGCCTGCTGTCACCAGGCTAATCAGAATCCCCAGAATAGCGATGACAACCAATAACTCAACCAGTGTAAACGCCATCGGTCGCATCTTTATTTTGAATGGCGCAATCCTCGATTCGCAATCCGTAATTCGTAATCTATTCATAGTCCTGTGTCTCCCGTATCATTTCATCCACAGTCGTGACTCCCTCTAACACCTTAGCCATCCCATCTTCCCGTAAGGAACGCATCCCTTCAGAGACAGCCTTGGCACGTAATTCGTTGACGCTGACACGATCGATGACCAAAGGGCGCAGGGTTTCCGTCAGGGCGAAGAGTTCAAAAACCCCTATCCGTCCTTTAAACCCGATCCCATGACACGCTTCACAGCCAACCGAGCGCATCAAAGGTTGCGTGAGTTCTGCGGCCGACGACAGCCGCAAGGCAGCCAACTCCTGTGGATTGGGATTATAGGGTGCCCGACACTGGGAACACAACTGACGGATCAACCGCTGGGCCAGCACCCCAGTGACCGTCGATGTCACCAAGAACGGCTCAATTCCCATATCCAACAATCGAGTCACCGCACCCGGGGCATCATTGGTATGCAACGTAGAGAACACCAAATGCCCCGTCATCGCGGATTGGATCGCCACGCGCGCCGTTTCAGGATCTCGGATCTCTCCGACCATGATGACATCCGGATCGTGGCGGAGAATCGACCGCAGGCACGTTGAAAAATTAAGATGGATTTTCTCGTTCACCGGCACCTGGACCAATCCACCGATGTCATACTCGACCGGATCCTCGGTGGTGATCAGTTTCAGCTCAGGCCGGTTGAGTTTGTTCAGGCACGCGTAAAGCGTCGTGGTCTTACCGGCACCCGTCGGACCTGTCACCAACAACAAACCGTGAGGGCGTGCGATCAAACGCTCAATCGCCTGATGGATGGCCGGGGCCATTCCCAGTTGGTCGAGCGTCTGCGTCAAGGCCCCTTTGTCCAGTATGCGCAGAACAATGCTCTCCCCGTAGACCGTGGGTAATGTGGAAACACGAAGGTCGATCTGACGCGTTTGGGCACTCAGCAGAATCCGGCCGTCCTGGGGCAGCCGAGATTCTGCGATATCCAGATTAGCCATCACCTTTATCCGTGAAGCGATGGCCAAAGCCAGGCTCTTCGGCGGCTGGGCGACTTCATAGCAACGGCCGTCGATCCGGTAGCGGACAGAAACTTCCCGTTCAAACGCTTCAATGTGAATGTCGGAGGCCCGTCGATCCAGCGCTTCCGTCATGACTGAATCCACCAAGCGCACAATCGGTCCTTGACTGGCCAGCTCCACGAGTTTGGACTGGTCCGTGAGGGCATCCGCCGATAGCCCGATCTGCCCCGCTTGGGCAAATGCCTCGCTCAGCGCCTGAACCTGAAGTCGCGTATCTGCCTCAGCCATTTTTATCACCACTCATCCTGAACAGCATACCGTTTTACGAATCCACTTTGCTCTGGGCTGCGGGCTCATTTGAACTACGCTCTGGGCTTGCGGCTCTGGGCTCTGGGCAATTGCCCTCAACCCTGAACCCTCAGCATCTTTCCATTGAGCCCCGAACCCAGAACCCTGAGCCAAGAGGGGTTTTTCAGTACCCTGTCAATCGATTATTCGCTGCTGCCGGCCACTACCCTAAAAACCTCTCCGACCGATGTCAAACCTTCACGCACTTTAAGAAATCCGTCCTCTTGTAGAGTTCCCATCCCTTGTTGTTTGGCGGCGGTACGAATCACGGATGCGGAAGCTTTAGTCACAACCAGCCGGCGAATCGTATCGGTCATTTGCAGAAGCTCGAATATCCCGATGCGGCCTGAGAACCCAGAGCCATGGCAGTTCGGACAACCTTTACCTCGCATGATCTTTTCTATCTTTAGGGATTCCAAAACGGAGCGTTCCTCAGGAGTCGGAGTCTCTGGGGCACAGCAGTCCGGACAGATACGACGCACCAGGCGCTGAGCCAATACCCCTTGGATGGTCGATGCCACCAGAAAAGGAGCGATCCCCATATCGATCAATCGAGTAATCGCGCTAGGCGCGTCATTGGTATGCAAGGTTGATAAGACGAGATGGCCGGTGAGCGCAGCCTGGATCGCCACCTGGGCTGTTTCCTGATCTCGAATTTCACCGACCATGATAATGTCCGGCGCCTGCCGCAACATGGACCGAAGGGCGGCCGCGAAGGTCAGTCCAATCGTCGCTTTCACAGCGACCTGATTCACACCCACCAGTTGGTACTCCACCGGATCCTCCACAGTGATCAGCTTTCGATCCGGACGGTTAAGTTTTGCCAGGGCCCCGTAAAGCGTCGTGGTCTTTCCAGAACCGGTGGGGCCGGTCACCAACACCATTCCATGGGGACGGCTGATCAGTTCCTCCCACTGCTTGATGCCATCCGGGTGTAAACCCATCTCGGCCAGGCCACGGATAGGCTGGCTGCGATCCAACAACCGCATGACGATCGATTCCCCATGCATTGAGGGCAAGGTAGAGATACGTACATCCAACGGCTTTCCCTCAATCGAAAGCTGCAGACGCCCATCTTGAGGCAGCCGTTTCTCAGCGATATTCAACCCGCCCAAGATTTTGATCCGGCTGACGATGGGTCCCTGTAGGGCCTTGGGTGGGCTGTTAACATCATGCAGAATGCCGTCAATGCGATAGCGAACCCCTAGCTGATCCCTGCCGGGTTGGATGTGCACGTCACTCGATCGCATGCGAACCGCCTCAGACATCATGGAATCGACCAGACGGATGATGGGCTCGTCCTCTGCAGACACACCGGATTTCTGTGGCCTTTGGGGGGCGGGTGGGGACGCAACAGGGGATGGAGTGGGCGCTGGCGTTAGGGTTGGTGAAACCCTCAAAGTTACCGGAGGGTTAAGTACAGGAGTCTCTATCTTCTCAGCGGCCTTGGAGGCGTTGGAGACAATCGGTGATGCCGTTGTCTGCGGGATAGATAGCGCAGGGGTGAAGACCTCAAGGGACACAGACTCCACGGAAGTCAGCCATGTGATCAAATCTTGTTCCCGAACGAGCACCACTTCCAAAGAAAGACCACACTGGCGTTCGAAATAAGGCAGGGCGAACACGGATAGAGGATCATCCGTGGCTAATAAAACCTTATCTGATTCTCCATGCAGAGGAACTAATCGATGCGTGCGCCACACATTTGCGGGGATGCGGTTGTCTGCAACCATCTCACGCATGACTTTTGAATCGAAACGCTGGGGCAAGATCCCCAGTGGCACTGCCAATCGTCTTCCCCCCTCGATATCTCGAAAGACCCCCAATCGAACCAGAATCGCGCTGAAACGTTCCCCGGTCTGGGTCAATTCCTCTTGGGCCTGAGCAATCTGCTGGGGCTGAGCAATCCCTAGCTCCTGAAGCCGACTGCGGATTGCCTGTGCATGGAGGGGAATGACTCGGGCACTTTGAGTCATGCGATCGGACCGGTAACGTAGAGGTAGCGAACCTTGGCTTTTGATCGATTCACGATCCGGTGGGTTGTCTGGGAAGGAAGAAAAACACAACGTCCCAGTCGAAAGTGAACGCGACGAATGGCGTGTGGTGAAATCTGAATTTCAAGTTGGGCCTGCCCTTCGAGAATAATCAAGAGCTCTTCACGCGATCCTGTGGAATGCCAATTCATCACGCCTGCGGGGGCAAGCACTACCACCTGTGCCTTGAGTCCCTGGGCAGTCTTGGGGACCAGGCGTCCACTCTGAAGGATCGATCGCACCCAAACGCGTGGGCCAGTCGTGGGCATTTTAATCACTGGGCTTTTGCAAAAATAGCCAACGCGTCGACTGAGTGTTGTGTCATGTTCCAAAAGAAGTAATGAGGATTGTGTCATGTTTCATGTGTCATGAAAAACTGTTTCATGTTTTATGTGTCATGAGTCATGGAAAGAAAAAGGAGCCCTTTGGCCATGCTTGAGATGCCTGTTTATTTTCTGCTTTTTCATGACACATAACACATGACTCATGATACAGACGTGAGTACTGCATTAGAACCATAATCCACTTTCTTCCTGGCCATGGGCGACTTGGCCACTAAGGTCGATGCATTTTGCAAAACCTCAGTCACTGACTTAGCGCGGTGGGAGATTGATGACATGAGCCAGGTAGGCGGCCCCAAATCCGTTGTCGATGTTAACCACACCGATGCCAGGAGCGCAACTGTTGAGCATAGTCAAAAGAGGGGCGATCCCTCCGAAATTGGCCCCATAGCCGATGCTGGTAGGCACAGCCACCACAGGGGCTCGCACCAAACCGGCTACCACGCTAGCCAAGGCCCCTTCCATGCCGGCAATCACGATAATGACGCGTGCCTTATTGAGCAACGGCCACTCACTCAGTAGCCGGTGGAGTCCTGCGACACCGACGTCATACAGACGCACGGCTCGGCTGCCGAGAACCTGCAACGTGACGAAGGCTTCCTCCGCTACCGGAACATCGGCCGTCCCACCTGTCACCACAAGGACAAGTCCCTTCAAAACCTGCCGAGGACTCGCCCCCCGTTTAAGATAAGCCACCCGTGCGAGAACTTCATAGCGAAGAGCGGGAAGCTGCCTGTGGATTTGTTGAAATTGCTCGGCATCGAGCCGCGTCAGCAATACCGATCCCTGCGTCTGGATCAAGCGACTGGCGATCTGCACGATCTGCTGGGGGGTCTTGCCCGCACACAGCACCACTTCCGGAATTCCCCGACGCAGATGTCGATGGGTATCCAACCGGGCGGACCCAATTACATCAAAAGGCAGGCGTCGTAACTGATCCAGAAGCTGTTGCGGTTTTCGGCGGCCATTTTTGACTTGATGGATTAAGCGACGCAGGCTCTGCTCGCTGAAGCGATCCCCTCGGACGCTTGAGCGTAAGGCCGAACGTTTAAGAGATTCCCCAGCGCGATGGTTTTTGCCCCGAGTGCTCATGACAAAACCAGATACACAACCAGCCCCGCAAGAAGCAGCGCAGAGACTAGATAGAAGTCATAGAAATAGATAAATTCTAAGACCTGCTGATACACAGACGGTTGCCGAGCAATTACAGGAATCGCCTGGATGGATGACAACTGTAATGTCTGCTTTAATTTCTGAACATGGTCCGGGCGGAATCGAAGAAACTGACCCCCGAGTTTATAACCGCTGAGCCTCCCCTCGCACACGAGTTGCTCGACGTCAGGCTCACCGATCTCCAGAAATCGGGCAACCTCAGCGGTCGTCCACAATTTTTCCATTGATCGCTACCCCTTCCTAATATGCAGTATTCACGTCTGTGTCATGTTTCATGGTTCATGTGTCATGAAAAAGCAGAAAATAAACAGGCATGTCAGGCATGGCCAAAGGGCTCCTTTTGCTTTCCATGACTCATGACACATGAAACATGACACAATCCTCATTACTTATCCCAAGACCCCGCACCCTGTGGCGGAGGGCTTCTCGGATCGATCTCATTATAGAGCGCAGCGATGTCTTTCAAAAGGCGTTGATATCCGAAACGTTCGATGACACTCACCCGCCCGGATTGTCCCAGTCGTTGACGCAGGTCTGGATTTTCAATCAAGTGGGTCAGTGCCGCAACAAGGCCGGGCGTGTCACCCGGACGAACCAACAGGCCGTTTGCAGCCTGCTCAAACTGTCCGGGCTCGATAGGCAAAGCGCTGGAGGAATCAGCCCCCAGGATTTCTCGAACCCCACCGACGTCCGTCGCCACCACGGCGCGCCCTGCGGCTGCGGCTTCGATTAATGCCACAGGGGTTCCCTCATTGGACGATGTGAGACACACGATGTCCAGGTTCTCATAGATGGAGCGTAGGTCGCATTGCCAGCCCGAAAAGCGAATCCAGTCGTCCAGTTTTCCACGGGATACTTTGTCTTGGAGTTCTTGCCGCAAAGGGCCGTCTCCGACGATCACGCTTGAGAAACCCTGGGGAGGATAGCGATGGCTGAGGCGCTCGATGGCTTCCAGAAACATCCGGTGGTTCTTGATGGGCACCAACCGTCCGATTATCCCACATCGAATTCCCTGAGCGGGCATTTGGGCCAGAGGCAACTGACAGAGACTGAACAGATCTAATCCTACAGGGATGACTCGCCATTGGGTCTTGTGGCCGATGCCCTTGGCCAGTAATTCGTCTTGCACCCGTCGACTGACTGCAAGGAGACAATCGGTTTGTGCAGCCAGGATGCGTTCTATCGTAACAAAGATGTATGACAACAGCCCCGAGAAGTATCCCTCCAGCACATGCCCGTGAAAGGTGTGGATCAGTTTTGCCCGCTGCCGGGGCTTTTGCCAGGCGTTATAGCCGATCCCCGCGAGCCGTCCCAAACTTCCCGCTTTTGCCGTATGGGTATGAATCACATCAGGACGTTCTTCCCACAGGATGCGAAGGATTTTTATCCATGAAATCAGATCGCGCCACGGATGAATGGCGCGGCGCAGGCTGTTCAGACGGATCAGCCGAACCCGATTGGTTTGAACCCAATCAGTCAGATCCCCTTCCTCGGAATCCGGTGAACCCACAATCAAACAGGTTTTATTTTGCTCAAAATCGAGATGGTTTGACAGAATAGCGACGTGGATGGCCGGACCTCCAATGTTCATGCGCGTGAGGATGCGGACGATTTTACGTGCCGGCATGCATTGCCCTTGCAACGACTTCCATGTAAGGTCCCGTGCGAGTCCATCGGGCGAGCTGATTGACCAGAGAGGCGGCCCAGTATTCGAAATGTTCCTTCGCCGTTTTCCGCGACAGAAGCGTTCTTCCTGTGTAAAGTTTCAGCGTGAGCGCCGAAAAACCGGTCTGAGTGAGCAACTGCAACAAGGAACGTCGGGTGAATCCTTGCACATGGTAAGGAGCAAACGTAGGGGATAGTTGCGATACCCAATCCTTTCCTTGCAGAGCGAAATAGAGATTGCCAATCGTGTTATAGAGGCTCGCTTCATTAGGAACGTCGATCCAGACGACTCCATCCGGTTTCAGGATTCGGTGGATCTGCCGCAACATACCTTTGGGGTCGTAGAGGTGTTCCAAAACAGCGCCCAGCGTCACCAGATCGAAAGTGGCATCCGGATAGTTGGCACGAGCCAGAGTGCCCTGCGTTACCTGCACTCCATAGGTAGCTTTCGCAAACTCGGTAAACTCGGCTGAGGCTTCCACTCCATACGGATCCCATCCGAGGAAGCTGGCGGCATACAACAGCTCTCCCCTGCCTGATCCGATATCCAGCATGCGTCCGCGGCCGTTACAGTAACGTTCCAGTTCTTGAAGCAGGATGCGAGCCTTTTCAATCTTGGTCTGTGGATCGTGATTGACGAAATACTCATCGACGTCGTGATAGAGAGCGTTCGGGTCGTCGGTCATGGGCATGGGATGGGGGTAGAGATGGCTGCACACACGGCACTGGACGATGGTGCATCGAACTCCCTTGCGGTGCTTATGCGCTTGTCCACCCCGATCGCCGAGCCTTATACACTCTCGGGACTCGCACACCGGACAAGGATTATCCTCCCACTGATACTGGGGTGCCTGTTCCGTCTCGATGGACGATGAGTATCCCATCGGATTTACGGACATCACTGTTTCCTTTGATCGGTAATCGAGCCTGCGAGCACCTCAGAACCGGACGAACAGTGTTCGTCTAAATTGGGATTTTGCCAGACCCCGCGAGCGGTCATTTGCAGCCAGATTTCTAACGTGGCCAGATTCCACAATTGCAATCCACGATTGCACTCTTTCTGCAAATGGGCGCGACACAATTGCTCCACAGCTTGCGAATCCAGATAACTTCGCCAGCGCGCCTTGGGATTTAAGAGAACCTCAAAGACGGCCGGCCTCAACTCGGTTCTGAACCAGGCATCCAAAGGAACGCCAAAACCCCATTTTCCCCGTCGCTGAATCCGAGGTGGAAGTAAATCCGCGAACGCTTCTTTCAACAACACCTTGGTGCGCATTCCTCGCAGCTTATAGGAATCGGGCAATGACGCCGCGAATTCGATGAGCGCGATATCCAAAAACGGCGAGCGTGTTTCCAACCCATGCGCCATGCTACAGCGATCCATTTTGACATGAAGATCATTCGGAAGGTATTCGTGGAAGTTGACGTAGAGACTTTGAGAAAGGGCTGATGCCATAGGAACTTCAGAGAGCCAGCGTCGTACCGGTGCTAGCCAGGATTCCTCACCCAGGTTGCGCCATTCAGGACGCAAGAGCCCTATCGGATTGGGAAAATAGGACACCCAACGCGCCAGACGCTCGTCCCACGGTTTACGGGCGGCATCCAGAAATCGCTGCAGTTCACCCAGCCAGCATCTTTGGCTCCATCGTTGCACATGAGCCTGGTTGAGGATTCCGGCCATGCCTTCTACCAGCCAATGGGGCAGTCGTTGGGAGATGGAAGCGGCTATGAATCGGCGATAACCGGCAAACACCTCATCTCCTCCGTCTCCATTCAAGGCTACGGTCACATGTTCTTTAGCCAGGGCACACAGGAAAAAAGTAGGAATCGCCGAGGCGTCACCGAACGGCTGATCATGGTGGTAAACGAGCCGTTCGATCCAGTTAAAAGCTTTTGGCTGCACGATGAATTCCGTATGCTTGGTGTGAAAGCGCTCGGCCACCAAACGCGCATAAGCCGTTTCATCATAGCGGGGATCACCGCCAAATCCAATGGTAAACGTATGGACAGCTTCGGGGATCAACCGACTCATCAGACCCACGATGATGCTGGAGTCGATGCCCCCGCTTAAGAAACCACCCAGAGGCACGTCCGAGACGAGGCGCTTGCGCACCGCTTCGGTCAGATGTTGACGCAGGGTACGAATCGTCTGCTGGCGTGAACCCACAGCAGTCCGCGTAGGGATATTCAGACGCCAGTAACGTCGAATGGCTGCCTTGCCTGAGAGGAGTTCCACCGTCAGGACAGAAGCGGGGGCTAAAGACTGGATATGGGTATAAAAAGTGTTTGGAGTAGGCACATAACCGTACGCGAGATAGAACGGAAGGACGCTCTCACGGAATTGGCAAGGGATTTCCGGATGCACCAAAAGCGCTTTGATCTCAGAGGCGAATGCCCAGCGGTTTTGATCGCTGGAGTAAAAAAGAGGCTTCTTGCCTGTTCTATCCCGAGCCAAAAGAAGCTTTTGCCTGGGACAATCGACGATGGCGAAGGCGAACATTCCATCGAAACGTTCCACGCAATCCGCCGGCCATTGTTCATAGGCCTGGAGGATGACCTCCGTATCGGACTGGCTAAGGAATCGGCGGCCGTGGCTTTCTAACTCCGTTCGGAGAGATCGGTAGTTGTACAGTTCCCCGTTGTAGACGATCCAGGTGAAACTATCCTGACTGGCCATGGGTTGTCTGGCGGCATCGGTAAGATCGATTACCTTCAAACGGCTGTGGCCCAGCCCCACCCATGATGTGGGAAAAGCGATACCCCGCTCATCCGGCCCCCGATGAGCCAAACGGTTCGTCATGGCCTGGAGCACGGATTCTGCAACCGGCTGTTTGTCTCGGTTGATCACACCACAGATGCCGCACATCGTATCGTCAGACCTCAGGAATCAGGAAGCGCACAGTACATAGCACTCAGCAGATAGCTCGATAGCAGATAGCAAATAGATGAAACGAGGGAAAACTCTGTATCATTTCCCATATGCTATCGAGCTATCTGCTGAGTGCTGTTGTTAAATCCATCCTTTAAACCAGTAGTAAACGATGCTTGCGTACTCATGGAAAATACCCCGGATCTGTTCCAGGCTGGACCCTGTCGTATGCGTGTAAAACTGACTTTGTACTACGGCGATAGGAATCACATGAACGTTGGGCGCGAGTTTCTGCCACGTCCAGGTGGCACGGCGCATGTGGTAAGGAGAGCTTACCAGAAGCACGCGTTGCCATTTGTGTTGTTCGATAACACGTTTCACAGCCCTGACGTATTCAGCCGTACTGGCAGCCGTTTTTTCAACCAGGATCGCCGAAGGAGGAACTCCAAAGTCAATGGCTAGGGAACGCATCAGATCTGCTTCCTGCAACACAAAGGTGTACCCGGATACGAAAATCAACTGCGCAGCCAAATCATCCTGGTACAAATCCACGGCTTGCTTGACCCGTTCCTGGTAGCCACCGCCGGCTTTTCCTGATTCTCCGACCCCTCCCGCAAACACAACGATGGCATCGGCATGTTGTGGCGCACTGCTAACGCGAAGCGGCTCGGCGATCACCCACAACAGCGGGCTGTGGAACAGAGCCAGATAACCCATCGTCAGGCTGACGGTTATGGCGAACATCCGGTGACGCGCCTTGCGATACAACTGGAGCAAAAGTTCCCTCCAGGAATTTTCTGATGACTCATGCTGTTTGATCTGTTCTTCGATGAGATCGCTCATCTGCGTAATGCGCGCCTGCCAACCATTCTGTTGGGCGACAGCGATGCGTTGGAGGCTGAGCGCTTTGTTTCTTCCGGCCAAGGCTTGCTCCAAGGCGGGTACGAATTCTTGATGCCCTGAAGCGATTTGAACGATGGGTCCGTGTTGGCTGTTAAAACGTCGAATTTCAGGCAAGTCGGTGGCGATCACAGGGATTCCCATGGCTAAATACTCATTGAGCTTGGTAGGATACACATGGTCGGTGTATGGGTTCAAGCGATAGGGTACGATTCCGACGTCAAACCCCTTCACGTATCGAGGTATCTCTTCGTGGCGTTTGGGTCCGAGCAACCGAATGTTCTTGCACTGCGAGAGTTTGGCAATATCCGTTTGGGCAGGACCCACGAGCACAAACGTGCCCTGAGGAAACTGCTTGGCAGTGGCCACCAAGAGATCCTGGTCCAGCCACTTGTGGATCCCCCCGACATAACCGACGATTGGTTGGGGCAGCGTTTTTAACTCTGCGGGGATCTCGTCAGGGCTGAGGCGTACCTGCTCGAATCGTTCATAGTCCACGCCGAATGGAAACAGAAACGCCTGGGATCGGAATTGGAGGGCCCGTTTTTGGAGCTTGGCAGAGGTGACAAACACGCAATCCGCGGTTCGAAACAGATGGTCTTCGGTTCGACGGATGCGGTGGGCTGCAGAGGAGCTTGAGGCCAAATCGTCGATACAATAATAGATCGTCAATCGCCCTTGCAGTGCACGGATGATCTGGCATGCCAGCGGGGTGGGCAGAAAGGTCCAAACGATGGGACGATGAAACTCCATGGCTCGCATCCAACGATGGATGGCCCGCAGCAAGAAAGACCGGTTTATCCATTGGGCGATTCGGGAATAAGGAAATGGCAACAAAACCGGGGAATAAACGAACAAGCCTTTCTTTTCCTCACGGAAGCCCTTGGTTCCCCGAATCCAGTTTCGGATTCTCTTGCGTAAGCGTGGCAGATCACGCAGGGTAGGTGCGCGCACTCCGGTGTTCTCAATGAACAAGACACGGTTCCCAGAGTCGGCAAGACTCGACATAATCTGCTGGTGACCCTGCCAGATGAAATCCCAGTCGATGGAGGAAATACAAATGATATCGCAACCTTTGAGCATGACTACAACGGTGACCAGTAACTAATACAAACGCACTTATTGTTGAGACATTGAGTGCGTTTGTATTGTACGCAACAGGATGTCTTATAGTCTGATACAAACGAATTATCCTCTGGCATTGTCGCGTTAGATCATTCGTTTGTATTAGCTCCGTTCCTCGTGACCTGTGGCATACAAAGCCTTCACCGACGTATTTCTGTTTTTCACTGGTCACTGACCACCAGGAACGGGTCACTAACGCAGGACCCTTTCCTCGAATTTTGCAAAACCTCAGTCATGACACATAACTCATGAAACATGACACAATCCTCATTACTTCTCTTGGAATATGACACAGACACCACGGACAAGACTCTCAGCGGCAAAAAGGCTGAGCACCAACTCCCAAGGAACCCGATGTTTCATGTTGATGGCCGTAGCCGCATGCAGGAGTGCTAACCCACCCACCGCGGCCATCAACATTACAATCCAGTGACGCTGCATGGGTGTCGCTTGTTTCCAATGCCCGATGAGTCCTCCTACGCCAAAGATCAAAAGGAGGATATAGACGCCTCGGTAGAGCCTTTGCTGCCAAGCATTATACTCGATTCCCGCATTTGGGGAGAACCAGAAAAATGCCCAGAGCTTACGGATGAACAACCCGATGGATCGTCCTGGATGCGTACGGACAAAGCGCTTGACCTCTTCGAGGAATATTTCGTACTGTTCTAATTCGGAAGCGCTAGCGATCTTGGCTTGCAATTCAGGCTCGGTGAGGTAAAAGACACGCTGTCCTTCCCCGTCGGAGTAGGTCCCGTTTGAGTGGGGATTATTCCCAAGCCAAAGGATATGGGCGGCGTCCGTCGTCAGGATGAGGCGTCCAAAGAGCCGGTAGTTCCTGATGAGCCATGGCGCTATGATGAGCAATGCCACAACCAACCAGACGCAAGCCCTGCGCGCCACCACCGCTTTCTTCATTCCAGGAAAAAGAGCCCTACTCAGCCACATCACAAGGCCAGGAACCAGCAGCGTGGCCCGTTGCCAGAGCGAGAATCCCATCATTAGTCCTGCCAAGGCACTCCGGCGCAACCCACCGGCGTGATCGCTCATGGCCCAGAGGATGCTGAGGGCCGTCGCAACGAACAACAAGGCATCCAAGCTGAGCGGGTGGATGAAGTGAGTGTCGTAGTAGACCAGAAAAGGGTTCGCCGAAGCGATCATTCCGGCAACGACGGCTCTTGAAACATTGCGAAACAGATGATAGCCGATCAGGCTCACCCCAAGGGCGGTGGCAATACCGAAAAGGCTTTGAACGAGCATGACCGTGACCGCATGCGTCTTACCGCCACGGCTCAGCCAAGAGAGCAGGATGATGTAGAGGGGTTCTTTCCAGGCGTGGTAAGTCGCTCCATACTGCTCGAACACAAAACCTCGTCCTGCATTGAGATTGTCCGCGATGATCGATGGCTCAAAATGTTTGAGTGTCCCTGGCGTCGGATCGCAGAGCAGGAGAAGCCCACGAGCCAGCAATCCGGTTGCAATCACCCACAGAAATCTCTTCATCCAATCACCCCTGCCCAGTGGCATTAATGATTTCTGGCCGTGCCAGTTGCCATGCCACCCTGACGCAGTAGACCCATGTCAAGACTCCAAGGAATCCGACGATGAACATTCCGATCAAATCCCCGATGTGCAAAAGACGGAGGTTCGCGGTCACCGATCTGACGCCGTAGAGACCATTGAGCCCCGCCTGCCAGTAAGATCCCGCGATGAATAGACCCGCGAGGATGCTGTACAGGAACGCTTGCCGTCGGTTGACGATCAGCCAGAACGGAACGACCCAGACCAGCCACTGGATACCAAACCCGGGGCTGATGGCATAGAGTCCCACAAGGAATAACAGGCTCGATTTCCAAGGATCCTGAGATTTTACGCGCCATGTCCAGAGTCCAAAGGCAAGAGCCCAGAGCCAGTAGAAGGACGCTCCGTAATGCTGGAGGAATTGATTGATGGGATCGGTGATGGCGCTCACACTGTTTAGCCCGAGCATGGCCAGCAGGCGAGGACCTTGGACCAAGGGGATGGTATATCCCCAGGAGCCATAGGTCCACGTCGGGGAAAAGATTCTGCCTGGAGAATGACTCTCTAGCAGCGAGAGATTGAGGAGAAGAAACGTGATACCGAACACTGCCAGCACCATCGGCCGCTGGACTTTCGAGCGCTTCAGGAATAGGACGATCAAAACCGCATAATGCTGGCGTACACTTCCGGCGAGTCCCAGTGCTAATGCCCCGAGTTTAAACCGATTCCGCTCCAGTAGCCAGAACGCCAGGACCGCTGCGGCCATGGCAACGGTATGGAGCTGACCATGGTAAACCGAAAGGAGAAACGTCACGGGATTTAGCATGTACGCAATCGCCGCGCGCTCCCCGCCCCTCAAGGTCGTGCGAAGTAGAAGGGCTACCCCGAGATCTGCAACGATTGCCGGTGTCTTCAGCAAGAACGAAAATGGAATCCCCGTGAAGTGTGAGGTCATGAGGCACGCTGCCGCAATCAGGTAATGACCTAACGGAAAGAACGCGGGTCCCCCGCCGGTATTCTGGGGATCGAACAGGTCATGGCCAGCTAAAAAGGCCGATGCCTGCAGGGACGTTTGGTAGATATCAGCGGTCCAGCCCCATACTGAGGCCAGAACAAGTTTAAGGAGTGTTACTGCCAAAAGGAGCCACACAATGCGCCGACCGGGCATCTTAAGATTTCTTACGGCCCAAGATCCAATTTGAAATTCCCAGTGGCGAACGATAGGGGATTCTGCCAAGGAAGGTAAGGAGCCCAGGTGGAGTGACGTTTGGAAACAACCATCCGCCACAGCCTACTCGCTCGATTTCAAGAGCCGCTGACTCAAGCAAGCCACGCAGATAGGCGCTTGTGTAGCGCAACACCAACCGATGCTCACGATCCATCAGGGCAAACAGGCATTGCAGCAGGTTGCTGCGGTTGGGCTCCGCCACGAGGACGTACCTGCGGCTCACACGAGCCATTTCCGCAACGGCCGGCCGTGGATCAGCAAGATGATGCAGCACCTCCCAGCCGTAGACAAGGTCAAAGCTATTGCTCTCAAACGGCAAGGCGAGGGCATCAGCGATCCCTACCCTTGCCTTCGCGCGCAAGGGGTGTCGCAAGAGCATGTCCTCGGATCGATCGACGGCCCATAGATCAGCTATATGTTCTTGCATGTAATACGTGGAGATGCCGCTGCCGCAACCAACGTCCAACGCATTCTTAATGTCGCACCAATCAAGCCACTCGCTGAGGTATTCGATTCGCTGCCTGGCGAAGAACCTAACCACCGTATGATCGTAGGCCCTGAACCGCTTAGCATCCTTCCAATAATCATGTTGTGAGCCGACGGTCGCAGAAGATCTCACCGTCGTCATGACGAGGGAGTGGCGATCATTCGCGGGCCGTAACCAATCGGCGTAGGATCCTCTGGACGCTTTTCCATAAACTGTTGCCACCAGAGAGAAAGACACAGCAGGCCCCAAAGTTTGTGCGAGTGATCCGCCACGCCCTTGCCATGTTCCTGGATAAGTCGCTCGATCTGTGAGCGCTCGAACATCGCGAAGATTCCGGGCCGGACATCGAGCAGATGACGGTGCACGAATGCGCGTTGTTCCTCTTTGAGCCATCGAGCTACGGGGATGTTGAACCCGGCTTTCGATCGAGCTCGCACCGCGTCGGGAAGCAGCCGCCGGGTGGCTCGACGCAGCAAGGTCTTGTCGTGTCTGCCCCAAGGGCACTTCGTCCGATCGGACAGAGCGAATGCGAACTCAACCAGACGGTAATCGAGGTAAGGGGTCCTCGCCTCGAGCCCCCAGGCCATCGTCATGCGGTCGACTTTGACCAACATGTCATTGGGAAGATAGAAGCGAAGATCGGCATAGAGGAGCTTGTTGATGAACCCCCAGTCTTTGGCATGTTCAAGGTAGGGTTCGTAGAGGCTTGCCATCGCGGATCTCGCCGCTTGGGTCTTCCAGAGCGCGCGCTTTTCTTGTTCGCTAAAGATCACCCGCCATGAGGCATGGGCATGGGCCGTGTCACGAATATCCGCGTTGACGAAGCGACGCAGTCGCGACTCGAGGCTGCCTTTGCGGACGGACACTGGCAGGCGATTCACCATCGGACGAATCACGCCCTCCCGAAGAACCGCTGGAAATTGCCGGTAGAACGCTGCCAGCCGCGTCGCAAGATACGTGGGGTAGCCGCCCAACAACTCATCGGCCCCATCGCCAGTCAGCACGACTTTCACTTCCTCACGAGCCCGCTGAGCCAGGCGGTAGAGTGCGAGCATGGACGCATCGGCCGTGAGTTCCTCGCTATGCCAGACGATTGTGGGCAGCTGCTCAAGATCGTGCGACTCCACCAGGGCTTCGTGATGCGTCGTGCCGAGGCTGCTGGCAACCAACCGCGCCGCAGCCGCCTCGTTGTAAGAGCGATCGCGAAAAGTTGCCGTAAATGTCTTCACGGGATGAATCCGATCACGCTGCATCCATCCCACGACGGCACTCGAGTCAAGCCCGCCACTTAAGAACGCGCCCACTTCGACATCGCTCACTAGACGCATACGGACCGCATCGAAAAGCAGCGCCTCGAAGTGAGCGATTGCCTGACGCCCATCCTGAGCTGACGGTTCAATGTCCCAGTATTGGGTAAACTGCGGCGCTTTGTCCCTTCGGTAGACGGCGTACTGTCCCGGGAGCAACTGGAAGACCCCCTCAAAGAGCGTCAGAGGTGCCGGGGTGTAGTTCAGTGAGAGGAACCGATGGAGCGCTTCCTCATTGAGCGCGGGTGCTGTCGGCAAGGCTGGCAGGAGTCCCTTGATTTCTGAGGCAAAGGCAAGACACGAAGGATGCAGGCTGTAAAACAACGGCTTGACGCCGAGGCGATCCCGCACAAGCCACAGCATCTGTTCATCGGCATCCCAGAGGGCAAAGGCAAACATCCCATTGAACCGAGCTAGGCATGCTCGGCCCCATTCCTGATACGCATACAGGATGACCTCGGTATCCGTCCGAGAACGGAAGGAATATCCACGTGCCTCGAGTGTCTGGCGGAGCTCTTGAACGTTAAAAATCTCTCCATTATAGGTTATCCAGATTCGCCCATCGGGCGTCGACATCGGTTGAGCGCCCGCAGGGCTCAGATCCAATACGGCTAAGCGCCGATGGCCAAGCCCGATGGGTCCGTTCACGTAGATGCCCTCGCCGTCAGGGCCGCGGTGGGCGAGCAGCCGGGTCATCCGTTCGATCACCTCGCGTGAAACGGGTTCGCCTGTTCGATTCCAAAGCCCTGCGATACCGCACATCGTCAGTTGTGGTGGTATATAGCAGATAGCTCGATAACAGATAGCACATAGAAAAACGACATGCCGTTCTTCGCTCCTATCTCTGTGCTATCTGCTATTTGCTATGTGCTGAATTCTCGCTTTTGAAAAATCGCGCTCGAGTTGCTCTTTGCGAAGCTGGGCAATCTGATCAGAGATCAATCCCACAGAGAACAACAATAACGACGTGAGGAACAACAACAGTGCCCCGACGCTTATGCCACGACCCGCCAGAGCATAGGGAACTCCCCAGACAATCCCCGCGACGCATGTGAGGGCGCTGATTGGCAGAAACACCCGCAGGGGATCGATGAGGGTCGCGATCCTCAAGAGCAGCATCAAAGTATCCAATCCTGTCCGAACAGTGACACGCCCCTGCGATGAAGCGGCAATGACCTCAACAGGCACAAACCTGACCCGGTAGCCCCAGGCCATTAGAAGCACCAGGCTTGTAGCCGTAAATGAGTAGCCCTCTGCGCAGAGGGGTAGGTATCTGAGGATGACAGATCGTCGGTACATTCGTAATCCGCAGTTCAGGTCCGGAATCCGTCGTTTCACCAGGTAGCTGCTCAAGCGTTTGAGAAGCCATTTCCCTGGAAGTTTCCAGAACGTGCTGTGCAGCCAATGGATGCGATGTCCTGCGACGAGATCGTAAGTATCCGCAACGGTAAAGAATTGCTCGATGGCGCTTGTTGGATGCTGTCCATCCCCGTCGAGGGTTAGGACGAACTCGCCAGTCGCTGCGAGAATTCCGGACTTCAATGCAGCTCCATAGCCGCGCGATACGGGATGATGAATGACCCGCGCTCCGGCGGCTTTCGCGAGTGAGGCCGTCTCATCTTGTGAGCCATCATCCACGACGATGACCTCAGACAAGAAAGAATGATGGGACCATAGATCAGAAACCACTTGTCGAATGGTTCCAGCTTCATTCTGGGCTGGGATTACGACTGAGACACAGCGGGAATCGATCATCAGGATTTCTCGCATGCCTTTACTTCAAGCGCAAGGGGTTTAATCCCCGCGACCATCCATCCCCGATCCTTAGCGCTCAGAACCTGCTTGAGTCCTGCTGACTCAAGCAAGGCGATGGCCTTTGCTTGGCTGTAGCGCCACTCGATGGGAGTCGAGAACCGGTCATAAAGATCGCCAGCGAGACTCAGGGGGTTCTTGGCATGACGAAAAGGAAAACTTAAGGCGAATGAGCCACAGCCGCGGATGCGGCGAAGGATATGATAAGGGACGGTGAATAGGAGGTAGACGAAAGGGGAGGCGAGCTGACAAAACTTGTACAACAGCCAATGAGGCACGTGTGGGGTGAGCTTCCTCAACTGGTTGGCGACAAGAAGGAGCCACCGCCAGCCTATTGACCGGTCGCTGAAGTCTTCATAGAGATACACGGCAATAGTACCTCCCCCTTTGAGCACGCGTACTAATTCCTGCAGGCCTTCTTGCGGTGAAGAAAGATGATGGAGCACTCCATAGGAGTACACGAAGTCAAAGGTATTGTCATCAAACGGCAGGCAGCAGAGATCCGCCTGAGCCACATGGCTGTTAGGCGTTGAAGCCAATCGCTTCAGGCTTGCATGGCAACCGGTTTCGGTGAGTTCAACCCCGATGATTTCAACGCCCGGGCGGTGAGCCTGGTTTGCCAAGTCAATGCCATCCCCACACCCACCATCTAAAACCAACCCCTGCGCAGGAGACAGACTCAGACGCTGTTCCATTCGATCAAAGTGGTAGGATCGGTGGGTATGCGCTTTTTGTGAACGGCTCCAGAGATAACCGAAGCTGGAGGCTGTTCTCGTCGTTAACCAAGCGCTTTTCTGCAAGCTCTGTGGATCCCCACCAGAGGATCCTGTGGCATCCAGAAATACGCCCCGCGTGGGGCGACATCCCGCCCACCCAATCATTGAAGCAAACCAACTGGGCCCTATGCCTTCGGCCGTGGCCCGATGGCGGGGAGGAGCCTCTCGAGAGGAGCCTGTGGCACCGGTAAGTCCACCTCCCCACCCATCGGCTGTTGCACTGTCGTGTTGCTCACGGCCAAAGGCCGTGGCGCAATGGCGGGGTGGAATGCATCGGGGCAAGCCATCTTGGATCACGTAGGATTCTTGGCACGTCGTACAAGATAGAGTAGCCGCCAGAACATCGTACGCGGCACAGCGTGAGCAGTCGCGGGGACCTCCTACGATATCTAAAAAGGGACACAACCCTTGGCAGGGTTTGAGGGATTTATCTGAGACTTCCACCTGTCGTATTTGCGGCTTCTCCATGCGAAATGAAGAATGGCAGACCGGGCATCTTAACGTTTCCAATAATCGCAGTTTCATCCCGATCGCCTGGTGGGTGTTTGAGAGACGTGAGCCATCTTAACTAACGACGGGTGATTGCCGATCCTTACAGGGAACGGCAAGGGTTCCCTGCTCCAAGACCCGTTCCTGGCAAAGCCCACGGTAGATAAGATTGACCAGCGCTCGGAGCTGACGTGGAAGCTGAATCTGCTCCAACAAACTCGCATCATCCCTCGTAAAGATTCGGCATCGCCGAGCCCACCAGACCAACGAGAGGAATATCCCCCCAAAAATCATTCCGCGAACGAGAATACCCCTGCCCATCATAAGCAAAAGCGCGCAGGCAACGAGGGTAGGTGGTACGATTCCGACGAAGCGGCGCACACCCAAACGCCGGTTGCCTAGATACAGAGAGTACCCTGCCCCAAGAGCGAAACTGGCAGACGTGGAGATGGCCGCTCCCAGTGAACCCAGCTTTGGGATCAACAAAAAATCCCCCAGCACGTTGATTCCTGCCATCAAGACAAGGATCCCTGTGGCCTGTCGAGTGAGATCGTAGACGAACAACAGTGGACTATAGAGGTACAGGATTCCTTGAAAAGCAGCCCCTATCAGTAGCAGGGAAAAGAGAAAGGCACTGCGGCTGTAGTGCGGGCCGAAGAGACTTAACAGCACCGGTTCCTGACATAAGCCAATCGTCAAGATGACGAGGCTCCAGCACAAGACTATTTGTGGCGTCAAACGCACGGCATATCGGTGGAGACGATCCTCCCTTCCCTCGGCCCGCCACGCGCTTAAGAGTGGAAAGGCCAGGATGCTGACCCCATTGAGTCCGCCGATAACAAAGAGCATCGCCTGATAGGAGAGTTGGTAGATCCCAACGTCGCTGTGGCTTCTCCAGAGTCGAAGAAAATAAAGATCGGCCCAATCGGAGAGGTAGGCTCCAGCGATTCCTAAAGCTAGGGGTGCAGAGTAGCGAGCCATCGCTTGCGTCAGCTCCCAGGGAATCTGCACTCGCATGAGCGCACGGCGATTGAGACAGGGAAGGCTCGTCAGAAGCTGTACAAGCAGGGCTATCCCAGAGAGGAGGATCACCGTTTGGGACGTAATCGGCCAATGCATCCAGCCGATGCATACCCCAAGGAGTCCCAAAAAACAGACACGGCTTACTACAGGAATCCATGCGGCGGTGCGCATTTTGCCTTCCATTTGGAGGAACTGAACGGTTGCCATCGTCAACGCTAGGAGGATGAAGAACCAAAGGAAGAAACCTGTCTCGTTGCGGCCAAGCCCTACCAGGCGAACCAGGTCTTTCGAAAACAAAAGAAGGATAAGGCTGCCTCCCAGAACAGACAAACCAAATAACGGAAGCCATCCCCAGAACACACGACCGTTACCCAGGCTGTGCACGAGGGCTTCTCGTCCGAATCGGATCACCGCGGGGAAACTCCATTTGACACCGATGATGAACAGGCACTGCGTAACTGCGAAGAAGAGCACCACCACACCATACTGCTCAGGACCCAACAGACGAGCAGACCACGTAAGCCCGATGGCTGTTACGATCACAAAGACTACTTGAGCCGTGAGCATCATGAAGTAATCTGCTCCGACGCGCTGAATTCCAGTGAGGGAGTTGAGACAAGAACGCTCGATAGCCATATCGCGCTATACCTTTGTTAGTTTACAACTTTCAGGATCTGGTCGTAGAAGGAGAGATATCGCTTGACGACTACTTCTGCGTGGAGATGGGTGAGGCTCCACGCTCGCGCTCGTTTCCCGATATCATGAAGCATCTGCGGATGTCTGACGCCCTCCAACAGGGCTTGGTAGATGTCTTCTTCAGTCCGAACCTTAAGGCAGGGTGGATCCTCGGGAAACATATCCCTGCGGCTCTCCAGATGGATCAGGACCCCTTTTCCGCACGCCCATGCCTCAAAGGCGCAGCCACCGTAGTCTCCTTGGATAAATTGGTCGATGACGATATCGCACAGGTTGTACCAGAATACTAACTGATGACGTCGCTGCGGAGCGATCCAGTGGACGTTGCGCTCAATGCCGAGTTGCTGAACCAGCCGCTTGGACGCTTCAATATCCGGCCCGTGGGCAACGGCGATGAGAATGGCCCGCTGTCGGGTGGAGCCGAGGAAACGCGCAAACGCATTGAAGAGCCGGTCGTTTCCCTTGCGTTCCCAGTCAGCCGAACGCTCCGTCCAGACCTGGCGTGTCGGATGGAAGAATATCCACTCAGCATCGTACTTCGCACGCTGCCTGCGCACTTTCGCCTCAGCAAGAGGCCTGAAACGCTCGGCATCCACCGGCAGGGGCAGACAGGCAACCCGGCTCAATCGTAATCGCCGAAGGGCCTCCTGAGAGTAGCGTCCGCTCGGGTTTGCGAGAAACACCACCTGCGCATCCCTGAGTCCTCGACGCTGCCGAAACGCCAGATACCGGTGATGGATACTGTCGGTCATGAAGGGGAGCACCGTAAGGTCGCCCCCATAGGGTTGAAAAACAAAGGGCCGTCCGGTCTGCCGCGCCCAGATAGGCCCGTAGTAACAGGTATGAATGAGATCGCAGTTGCCAAGCAGACGGACAAAGGGGCCATCGAAAAGTCCATACCGTCGCCATCGCAGGTCGTTGATGAGATGGACCCAGTCGGGATAAGCGCTCTTAAGTTCCGGCTCCTCCTGCTCGGGCTGCCAAGGGGATCCCTCCTCCAGATAGAGATGCGCGTCCACACCCGCCTTGCGCAGAAACTTCCCGATCACATAGGCGTGGTTACACACGTTTCCATAGAGATTGACTCGAAGACCCATCGATACCTTCCATTCTTCCATGCCTGCGACTTTCGGAATGGATGCCCCACGCCTTAGCCCGTTGGAACTTGTTCTAAGGAATTTTCGATTGCCGATTTTCGATTGCCGATTGAAAACCGCTGTTCAATCAAAAATCGACAATATCGTGATGCAATCGTCGGATGAGCCTGTGGCACCGGCACTCCCACACCTTGGAATTTTCGATTGTCGATTTTGGCTTATCGATTGAAAACCGCTGTTCAATCGAAAATCGGCAATCGTCAATCGACAATATCCTGATGCAATCGTCGAAGGTTGGGGGCGCAATGGCGGGGTTGATCAGACGAGACTCTCCCTGTGGGTTTGGTACCACTGCCATGTTTCGGCGAGTCCCTCTTCCATCGGGCAGAGGGCGATGGCTCCTTCGATGTCTCGCAGGAGGCGCGTATCTGCGCATTGACGGAGAAGATCGCCAGCTCGTGGCGGAGCCTGCCGGATCGGACCGCGGTATCCGGATACTTTGCAGATTTTCTCAACGACCTGCTTGACGGAGACTTCCGTTCCGGATCCGAGGTTCAGGACGTGGCCGAGTAGATCATCACGCTTAGCGAGCCCCACGCTGATGCGCACCGTGTCTCGGACGAAGAGAAAATCCCGCGTCTGATCGCCGCTACCCTGGATCAGAGGATATTCACCGCGAATGATGCGGCTGATGGTCAAAGGAATGAGTCCCGCGTACACTCCCGGGTTCTGCCTGGGTCCATAGTTGTTGAACGGCCGCAGGGTCAACACGCGAGTCCCAAAGGTTTTTTGGTAGACCCTGACCATGAGATCGGCCGCCGCCTTTCCTGCCGCATAGGGAGTATGAGGAAGAAGCGGATGGGCCTCTGACATGGGAGTCTCAAGGGCGCTGCCGTAGGCCTCGGATGAGGAAAAGTGCACAAGCCGCTTGATTTCTCCAAGCCGCAGCGCTTCGAGCAGATGGCCGATGATCTGCACGTTAACGTGGAACGCGTCCAGTGGATCGTCGAACGAGTAGCCCAGCGCTTTTGTGGCGAGATTGAAGACGACGTCAATTCCGGCTTCGCGAATGATTCCGTGCAGGGCCTCGCCATCGGTGGCGTCGATGCGGTGCAAGGTGATTGCAGAAAAATGGCTGCGCGCGGATGATAGATTTTCCTCGCGGCCAAGAAAAAGATTGTCGATGACATGGATCGAAGCGGGGCTCTCATGCGTCAGCGCTTCCACCAGATGGCTGCCGATAAACCCTGCCCCGCCCGTGACCAACAGCGCCCTGCTGGTATATTCCATGAAGCGCTCTTATTCAATCCGGTTGAGCGTGCGGAGTTCTTCAGGCAGATCGCGAAAGGTTGCAGGATTGCCGATGGCTAGATGCCAGCTAGGCACGTCCTTGGTAACCACCGCTCCTGCCCCGATAAAGCATCCTTCCCCAAGACGCACACCTGGCAGGATGGTGACATTTCCCCCTACAGTCACCCCTCGCTCCAACGTCGGGCCATCCAGCTTTGATCCCTGGCGAATGGGATATCGGTCATTGAGGATGACACAGTTGGGTCCCAGAAACACATGATCTCCAACTTGGGTGCCCGTGGGCAAATAAACGTTGGACTGGATGCTCACGTGGCTGCCGATTCGACAATGGCTATCGATGACGACATTGGAACCGATGAGGACATGATTCCCTACGCGGCATCCCTCCCGGACGGTAACCCTGTGTCCTGTCCGCACGTGGTGCCCTACCACGACATCCCGGTAGAAGACGGAGTGCGAACGAATGACGGCGTGCTCATTGACCGTTGTCCCATCGTAATTGAGATATTCAGTTGCCGTCTGTTTCGCGCGAAGTTCCAAGAGGATATCCGCGGTGGGGTAGCCTAAGATGACCTCTTCTAGGACGATGCAGTTGTCTGCAACTCGGTTCGTCCCGTAGCCGCGCACCGACTGGTGGAGATAGACGTTTTTACCCTGCTCGATTGCCATGGCGGTATCTCACAAGGCCTCCTCTGAGAATCGGCTGCCCGGATGGGCAAGCTCCCACGGACAGTTGTCCAGTTCAGAAAACCGAATGACCCCGTCGATCGCAGCTACGTCGATCCAATGATCCGGTTCCACAGACAAAATCGTCCCCGCAGGTTCTTCAACCTTCTTTAGCAGCGGGGGCGATGATTTCCACACCATCACCCGTTGCCCCTTGAGCCAAGTAAACGCCCCGGGGTAAGGTCGGGTCAGTGCGCGCACCCAGTTGTGGATCTGGCCTGCCGTGAGCGACCAAAAGATCCTGCCCTCCTCAGGACGTCGCAGGGGGTAGGTGCTCGCCAGGCGTTCATCCTGTGGCACTCGAGGAGCGCGTCTCTGCTGAAGTAAAGGAAGGCTACGCTCCAGAAGCGTTTGGGTTTCTTTCGTCACCTGCTCGTAGAGCGTCGCACAGGTATCACTGAGGGTAATCGAAAACGCCGCCTGAGCGATGATGTCACCGCTGTCCAGAGCCTCGTCTAAATAGAACAAGGTCACACCGGTGCGATCTTCCCCGTTGATCAGTGCCCAGTTGATCGGTGCGCCGCCTCGATATTTGGGAAGCAGTGAGGCGTGAACTCCGGCAGAGCCCAGTGGAGGAATGTTCCGAATCGTTGAGGGAACCACGGAGTACCAGCCGACTGCCAAAAGAAAATCCGGTGCGAGCGCTTGGATGAACCCAACGCACTGATTCAATTTCTCAGCCGCGACAATTACGGGAATTCCGGCGCGCTTGCTGGCGGTGACCAGATCGGCATGCTGGACGAGGTTCACCCGAGACCCTGCCTGGGAGATCTTAATTTCTCCAGGTGTGGTTACTACACCGACCACATCCATTCCCATCCGCAGCAGGGTGTGAAAACAGGCAAGGGAGAGTTGGGTGGTGCCTAAGAGCACTATCCGCATAAGAGGGCTCGGAGTCGCTCTATGACGAAGGATTGATCCGAAGGTTTCATCGAAGGATAGAGGGGTAGGGTGAGCGTCTGACGATCGGCTCTTAAGGAGCAAGGGTAATCTTCGGGATGGAGCCCGTAGCGTGTTCGATAATAGCCAAGCGCGTGGACGGCGTGTGTTCCCTGCCTTGTGGCAATTCCTTCCAGGGCAAGCTGCGTGGCGATTGTATCTCTGGAGCAAGAAGCATCCTCATCGATCAGCACAACGTACGATTGAAATGAGTGGATCCATCCCGGAGGGGTGAGGGGAACATGCAACCCTCGGATTTCTCCCAGACCCTCCGTGTAGCGTTGGGCAAGATAGATGCGTCGCTGGAGGATCTCATCGAGTTTGTCTAGCTGCTTCAGGCCTACCGCTGCTTGGAGATCCGTCATCCGATAATTAAATCCAAGCTCGTTGAAGGCTGGAAGGAGAAACTCTTTTTTCCCTCGATGGCGTTCAAAATCTGAGCTCTCGGCACCATGAGACCTAAGGCAGCGAAGGCGCTTTGCCAAGCCGGTGTCATCGGTAGCAATGAGACCTCCTTCACCGGTGGTGATGATCTTTCTGGGGTGGAAGCTAAAGCAACCCGCCTGGCCGAACGTGCCCACAGGGTGTTCCTTATACCGAGCCCCTAGTGCGCAAGCCGCGTCTTCGATGATGAGTAGGTGATGCTTCTTGGCGAGTTCTAGGATAGGGTCCATCTGTGCGCTGAGACCGAACAAATGCACGGGGATAATAGCCTGAGTGCGTTTGGTAATCTTCGAATCCATCTGGTTGACATCCATGTTGAAGGTGGCCAAATCGATGTCGATGAAGACGGGTCTTGCCCTGCAGTACTCGATGGCATTGATAGTGGCAACAAAGGTAAAGGCCGGCACGAGCACCTCATCTGCCTCTTTAACTCCGAGGGCGACCAGCGCAAGGTGGAGGGCAGCCGTGCAAGAAGAGGTGGCCACTGCCCATTGCGTTCCCACGCAGCGCGCACAAGCCTCCTCGAACTGCGCCACCCGGGGACCTTGTGAAACCCAACCGCTCTGAAGCACATCCCTTAGCGCCTCAGCTTCCTCATTATTAAAATAGGGTTGGGTGACTGGGATATCGATCCTATTCCCGGGCATCTTTACCTAACAGGTTGCTGAAAAACTCACCAACTACCCAGGCTGCTCAAAGGAGATACTGTCAAATGTTGTGGATGAGCCAGCGAACTCTGCGCGTCCTTGGCGATCCATCAGTTCTCCTGTGTGCGCTCCTTGATGAAATGCAAGTGGTCCGGGCCACCGAAGATGCCATCGACCTGGAACTCATTCGAGGCCCCCGCGATGGGCGTGGGCTGAAACGCGATGCCGGCTTCGAAGGGCTCGCCCTCGCGGAACTGGGTCAGCAGATAGTTGATAGAGCTGACATACGTCGCTTCGGACGCCATGGATGTCTGCGCGTTGACGGCATGGCGCAGATGAAACACCACGGGCTGTTCGGAGTCGAAGAGCGGCTGCCCCCCGACCTGGCGAAAGGTAATCGTGAATTCGTTGTTCCCCTTGAACTCAACCGCCTCCAGCTTGATGTCAATGTGGTAGCCCCCCGCAGAGCAGACCGTAGGGACCAGGAACAAGGTGACGAGCGTTGCCAGGAGCTGTCGGCGCATGGCCATGAGTCCTCCTTCGCGTGGTTGCATTCGAGTATAACTCTGCTCAAAGTTGAGGAGGTGCGTACTTTCAAGTACGCTGACGAAGCTGCGCGGCAGGCAACGCAGAGATGCGCCTTTTTCAGCAGCCTGCTAATCATTCCTCTTTAGCATCCAGGCTGACCGTAAAGGGTTCGGCTGCTACCGCAAGGAAAGCCCCATCGAAATAGGCGGTCCCTGATCCAAACACGCGGACTACTACCTGAATTTCACTTGTAGTCTCCGGGACCACACCGCTAGTGACCAAAAACTCAAACTCCCCAGAACCGCTATGGCGATGAGCGGGTTGCATCGAAAACTCAGTACCAGAAGTATCTAGCAACCGATAGGCATTCTGAATGCCAAATCCCACTCCCTCGCCATCCAGTAACAAGATATCAGCAATGCCAGGGATGTTTGTCTTGACCCAACACCCGAACGTGACTGGCTCACCAGCGAGCCAATCCCTAGCTTCTCCTTGTATCTGTTGACGAATGTTATGGTTTCCAGTCGATGTCACCTTGAGGGATTTTTTTCCGACCTTGACGTGCTCTGGTTCCGTTTCCATCACAATGGATCCTGGTCCCATATCCAGCGTCCAGCCATCCGGTAGAGTCTTCGGGCCTGCAGGCCAATCTTCAAACGAGTCGTTAATGAGCCAGTTCGGGATTGAGGCAAACTCTTTGTGTGTTAACTCACCAGCCATCACAGCAAGGGGCAGGCTGGTAAGACATTGGCGAGGACTCAGTTTTAGCGGCTGACGGCCCACTTGCAGAGTTAACCAAAAAGGTCTCTGCCAGGAAAGGGGTAATGGGGTACTTTGACCCAGCAGGACATGGAACTGCCCTTTGTCGATCTGGACATGGGAATGTTTCTCTCTCCAGAGGGGTTTACTTTGAGTGTCTGTTGTATACCCTAGAAAGGTTAGAGTATGAATCCCATCAATAGGAACTCTCTTTTCATCCAAAGCAGTACCTTCATAGCGGACTGGTTTGGAAATGGTACCTGCATAAACAGGCTGACTCGGATGGCCATAAGCCAAGAGAAACCACACAAAACCCATTCTTCCAAGTCCACTGACCCACATACGTACACGCATCGTACCCCCTTAAAATTCCGCGACCCCACCACCTGCCGGATCGCCAACGGCGAGCCGCACAGCTACGGTTTGCCTGCAGCAAACCCCGGCAGGTGGTGGGGCGAAGCAGAATTTAGTATTGTCCGTTTCTCGCAGGATTTGTTCAAGAAGCGTCAAAAAACGATGGGCTTGTATCTTTGCGGAATATTTTTGTTCCACCGTGCGACGCCCTTCTCGGGAGAACTCCTCCCGCAGCTTCTGATTCTCAAGGAGGTGGGAGAGTTTCTCTACCCATTCGGTATGGGTTGAAGCCAAAAAACCATTGTGGCCATCCCTGATGATTTCTTGATTAACCCCAACGGGTGAAGCAACAGTGGGGACCCCTACCGCCATATACTGAAGGGCTTTCAATCCACACTTACCTTTTGCCCACGGATCATCTGGCAAGGGCATGATCCCAATGTCAAACGACTGCAGGTCGGTGACCTCACGCTCGGCATTCCAAGATTTACACTCGACATCGAGATCCTCCGATCTATAGCGCTCGGTTCCGATTACTTTCAAACGGAACGGCTTCACTCGATGGAGAGCTTTCAATGCAGGTTCTATCCATCTCAGATGTTTCAGGGTCGTGAGACTCCCGCTCCATCCAATTACCGCAAGCCCGTCAATGTCTACATGGGCCTTCGGGACGTAATGGTCCGTGTCTATAGTGGTGGGAATTACCGAGACTCGGTCGGTATATTGCAAAGCGTAGGCTTTGAGATACTCGTTGCCCACAATAGTGTGGGTGCTCAGACGACAAATCGTTCCAGTTTTCTTGGGGCACTTCAGCCAACGAAACCTACGGTTGGCGTCACTGACGTCAGGAAGAAAAATAGCGTCATCAAAATCGTAAAGCATGGGGATTCCTTTTCGGGACAGAAACCGCTCCAAAATCGCCGGGCCGATCGGTAGAAGTTCTCTGTGCACGATGGCAATATCCCATCCATTGCGGGCTAGCTTTAGGGCATCCAGACGCCTAAAAATACTACGCAGGAGTTCCGTCACTTTACGGGCATGATGGTCTTGTTTATGCCAAATCTGATTCAGGATCTCAGATTCGAATGGGACAAAATGAAAGTTTACCCCTTTAGGCTCTAGAAGTTTCGCCCACTGTTCCAGCCGAAATCGCTGACCGGGAGCTGTGTTGTAGAGGTACGGGACGTAGACCAATACGTTCATTAAGATTCAGGAATGAGTTGTAAACCGACGGCGCATCCTCATCAGAAGGCTTCCCTGTTCAACCGCTGCCCAATCACCTGAATGAGCAAAGCCAACAAATGCCATAATCCCAGCCAACGATTTTCCTAACCATTCACCGAGAGGTATCGCTCGAGATAAGAGCAGGCTCAATAGGGTGTGCGTCACAATGGCCGTTATCAGAACAAGGCTGGATATGGCAACAGGGGCCGCACACCACACATCCCACGCAGCATGAAGTCTTATAAATATTCTACTGCGTCGGTAGCTTCTGTAAGCACGCTTCTTGCAACTTCGAGCCCATCGCCCTACGGTGGCTACGACCAGACTTCCTGCTAGGAAGTTTTTTCCTACTACGCCCTGTTTACTCTCCATTGGATAAATTTTGATTCGCGGAATTTACAGGAAGGATCTCAAGGAGTGTTGGTTCTGACACAATGACAGCGGAAAGCGCCATCCCACCGATGGAAACAGTTGTGGTCTTTCCTGGTGTGAGAGGAATGGTGTTAAAAGAATAGGGGATATTTTTCGTTCGATCCAGTAAGGCCTTAAATTCAAGATCCACCAAAGCCCATCTTCTTGATATGCAGCGTGGGGCCGGTGAGGATTTCCGGATTTCAATCGATTGCCAAAAAGTACGGATCTTATTTTGATATTCCTGACGTTGTTTTTTGTACTTCTCAGGGTTTCCTTGATATTGTGCTTTATCCTCTTCACATTTACATGCGGCAGTATCACTCGGTGCTTCAAGAGCTGCCAGAGGAACTGCTTTTCCCCTTTTGAGCTTCCGTTCTCTCAATCGCTGGAGCATCTTTTCATCTAACGGAATCTTGGCAGGCCTGGACGGCTTAGTATCTGGAGTGCTCGGCAGGACATCAACAGATTCAGGCATGTCAGGCATATCAGGTATGTCCGATATGTCGATGCCTTGCTCTTTTTGATGTGGGGAAAACTGATCACACTCCATGGTGTTCCAGGTTAAGATACTGCGCAGTCGTATGGAGGAAGGCTCTGGTTCAGAACGAGAGAGGGATTTTTGAAGTCGCCTCAAATCCGCAGGACGCAAGTTGACGAGAATACATAACGAACGGATACGAACAGGAAGCGGGCTGTTTGTCTCAAGGAGCTCGAAGGCATTGACTAATTCTGCGGTCCGATTCTTATGGTTCCGGGCACGAATGCTGTAGCGGCCTGGCGGGATATCAAAAGGAAGGCTAACTCTTAAATTGTGAGAATCAACAAAGGTTGCGGGCTGATAAGGATGGCTGCCAATCTGGACATTTGTCCATCGGTCAAATTCCCTGCCAACAATCTGGATTTCGCGCTGGCTGCCATATCGAAACTGCTTGGGGTTGACCTCGAAGAGTATGAGTTCATAATTTCCTTTGATGAGGGCATAGCCAAAGGCTACTGTCGGTACAAACAATAGGATGGCAAGCAATCCAAAGGCAAGATCAATAAGGCTGAATTTACCGAATACTCGTCCCTGAGGGTCAAGCCACATGAATCGGTCTCGAAGCTGGTTGAAGAACGGCACGTGAGCCATAAAGAAAGGCCCTGAGGCCAACGCAAGCAAATAGGAGAAGATAGCTAGACACCATATCGCGCGTTCGAAATACAGTTCCAATATTTCCACTGGTCAATGCACCGATGAATATCCAAGTCATCACCATGATGATTAAGAATAAGGTCTGCCGAGCTACCCTCCTAAGGCTGATCACGATACCCCCGATAACGAACGGTAAGCTCGCATACCACACCAACATCTGCGGGAAGGCCAGCAGACCCAACAGATGATTCTCTCCCAGAAGAAACGGTTCTCCCAAGTAATGGACAAGCGCACGGCCAATGGATACGAAGACCCATCCTTCAAACGTCCCGCTTTTCTCCCACTGAGTGAGAAATCCGGACTCCTCAAATGTCTCACTTGGAAGATACTGATAGCTTACCCCCTGTGTGAAGATATGTCCGATGTGCCTTAGAAAGGCTTGGGTAAGGAATATACGTATGGGCTGCTGTCCAAACCATAAACCTGCCAAAGCGGCTACACCCAGTATCGTTTTCCAGATTCGGCTAGGATGCAGGGCCCACAATGTCGCCACGGCTAGCGAGACAAGCAATAAAACTGAATAGGCAGCAGATTTTAGGGTTGCGTGCATCAGCCATACCCCGATAAAACACAAAAGCCACCCACCCCGATGCCCTATCCGCTTTGCTTCTTGAATCTTATAAACCAGCCAGCAGAGAGCTAGACTTAGGGTAATGAACGGGATATCTTTGAGATTGGTTGTGGCCCATAGAATGAGTGAGGGGAAAAAAGCAACCCAGACAGCCGCCCATCGCGCTGTGGATAGATTAAAGCAGCGTCGCGCAATACCGTAAACTAACGGACCCATAAGAGCTCCGAGAAGGCAGTTTAGAAATTTCACAGTAACAGGGCTGTATCCACACAGATAATAAAACCAGCCAATGACGTACAGGTATCCATTCCATCCATACGGCCAACCTTTATCGCTGGAAGCAATCGCATGGTTATCCCGTAGGCCACGGGCAAAGCGGGTCATTCCGTATCCTCGGAAAGAATAAAAATCACTATCGCCTGCACCAATGAGTCGCCGTGACTGCTCAGAGCTGGAGGGAGCTTCTGCAATCGAGCTTGCACGTAAGAAAGGAGACTCTCGATTAATCAGCCATGCCGAGCCATCGAGAATCAAGGAAAGTCCCACACGGACCAGAAAACTGATTAGAAAAAGACGAATCAGGAAGCGTCGCTGGTAAACTCCCACTTTGATGGACAAGCCTAGGGTAACCACCAATGTTAAGAATCCAATTAGGATGAATCCTGGGGAGAAGTACCCCAGAACCCCTACCATACTACCTAGAAGCGCCCAGACTACTAAGCCAGAGCGCTGGGTTTTATTGAGCCGCTGCAAAAGGAAATTCATTGGCAAAGGACCGTTGACGAACGAGGCTTAAACTACGATGGAATCGTCGTGCCGGCATGGACACTAGATACGGAACCACGCAGGGTGAGGTGATGAGAGCTTTCCAAGCCCAGTTCAGACAGTCCGCCCACTGTCGATTTCGAAAATAGCCGCCGGCTAACATTGCATAAAAACGTGCCCAGATGTGCTTTTGGTGAAGGCGAACAGATGAATCCAAGCTTGGATCCGCAAACAAACGGCTTAATGAGCGTAGGCCCGTTTCATAATGAAGCTTCACGTCACGGCTGCGATTTCCCAAATGCTGGCGATACAGGACAAGACACTCCGGCAAGCTCTTTAAGGTTCCGTAGCGCGCGATCCGACAAGCCATATCCCAAGTTTCCATGATCAGATCCGTCGAAAACCCTCCCAGACCGAGAAAGCATTGTTTGCGAATCAATAAAGAGGATGAAAAGGCAGGTAGGTTGCGAAATAGCAACAGGTCGACGTAGGCATCGTGTTCCGGATGACAATTTCTGACCTCGACAACCTGAAGGGCGTTGTTGACAAGATAGGCTCCGGTTTGAACCGCGTCCACCTGAGGGTAACGTTCCAAAAATTGCATTTGTCTCTGGAGTTTTTGAGGCAGCCAGAGGTCATCCGCGTCTAAAAATGCAACCCACTCACCCTGCGATTCGATCGCTCCGTGATTCCTTGCCGTGGCAGGATTCGAACGCGCTTGTCGAATGTGACGAACCTGTTGTCCGAGTGATTGAGCAATTGATGGAGTTTCATCTATGGAGCCATCATCAACAATGATGATCTCGAAATTCTGATATGTCTGGTGCAAGACGCTTTGAATGGTGGCTGCAAGAGTGCGCTCGGCATTATAGGCTGGAATGACAACTGAGATTATGGGTGGATTCAACATTAGAAACTTTGACTAGGACCGCTGCAGGCAACCTTCGAAAAAAAATCCACCACGTTTTGGGCACAGCGCAGCTCCATGGCAGTCCGCGAAGCTCGAGTCAGCGATGCGATGTGCGGTGTACAGATGACTTGGGGCAGATGCATTAGAGGACCTGTATAGGGTTCGATCTCATAGACGTCCAATGCAGCCCCAGCAAGATGCGCTGTGCTCAAGGCCTGATAGAGTGCCTCCTCATCCACGAGGAATCCGCGCGCCGTATTGATGAGATAGCTTCCCGATTTCATTATGGCAAGCTCCCTTTGACCGATCAACGTTCCTTCCTCGCGTGAGCGGCTAACATGTAAAGAAACAACATCTGCTTCGCTCAATAAGGCGGGAAGATCCCTAGATTTTACAGAAGATGGAAGCTGTGCAACAGGAACGTGGGGATCCGTCACTAGGACACAAGGCCCGAAGGTTCTGAGATGACGCTCCACTGCCCTACCGATACGGCCAAACCCTATAAGTCCGATTGTCCATTCCGAAAGCAGCACACCCGTTCGCTTCTTCCAAAGACCCGCATGCGCATCGTTCACAAACCCTGACAGTTGCCTTGCCAGGGCTAAGATCATAGCCACGGTCAGTTGAGCAACAGGTTCCACGACCTCATCGGGCGTCGTCAGCACCGTAATCTGACGTTGCCCTGCGGCAACGAGATCAATGGTATCCGTGCCACTGCCACAGCGACTGATGCAACGAAGGCGCGGCAGGGTAGCTAACGATGCTGCATCATAGGGTTCGACTCCGGCTATCACAGCATCGACCTCATGAAGAGCCTCAGAGAGTTCTTCACGTTTGAGGCGCCGGCCAAGACTGTTGTGACGGATATCAAACCCCGCTTCCAGCAGCACTTGACGTGGGCGCTCATCGTATTCACAAAACTGTTGTAGGCTGACGTAAACGATCGGGCGACTCATCAAGCGAGAATTTCATGAAGCATGGATTGCTGAAGAGGATCTTCTGCAAGGTACTGTTCAATCAGAGAGACCTCTCGTGGTTCATTGATTCCAGGATAACCTTTTTGAAATTCAATGCCCTGTAACAAGACGTCATGTTCGATAATACGTGACTGATCGATAGCCTCCATGCGTTCCAGGGGCGTTCGAGCAAGCATCCCATACCGCTGAAGGAAATCGCGTCGGTAGCCAAGGATGCCCAGGATTCGACGTAAGGGTCCAAAGCCTGTCTGTGCGCTTAGTTTTAAATTTAAATGGGAGAAATCACGTGAGCAACAGAGGATCCGCCCCGATGTCGATAAGACGCATTTGACCACAGAAGGATCTGACAGTTCCTGTATCCCTATGATCGGCGCAACTGCATTCCACGCAGCAACGGATGGCTCTTGAGCCATCGCAGCCACCATCTTTTCCAAGTCAGCCGGTAAAACCAACAGCTCATCTCCCTGAACGTTTACCACGTGCGTACAGTCTAGCTGTTGCATGGCTTCGCAGACCCGATCGCTTGCAGCCGCGTGGGTCGGTGACGTTAGGATCCATCGCCCACCCTGCCGCTGGATGACATCGGCGATTTCTTGATCGCAGGTGGCCACCACCACCTCAGAGAATCCACGGCACCGCAAAGCCCGGCGCCGGACATGCTCCACCATAGGTAAGCCTCTGATTTCGAGCAATGGCTTTCCCGGAAAACGACTGGAGGCCATACGCGCGGGAATAATAGCCGCAATACGCACAGGATTCATTGGGGAAGTGTTCCACAGTCAACGTTGAGACATTGTCCCGTGATCGCCGAGGCTGCCGGGCTAGCAAGGAAATACACCACCTCTGCCACTTCTTGAGCTGTGGGCAGCCGCCCAAGGGCTGTCTGTGTTTGTGCAAAAGACGCTAAATACGCTTGAACCGACTCACCCTGCGCAGGGGATGCATTCTCCGCCAGGGATGTCAGGATATGCTCAGTCTCCACATAGACAGGACAAACGGCATTGACGCGAATGCCTCGGGCACCTAACTCTTTGGCAAGCGCCTGGGTGATTCCATCTACAGCAAACTTCGTCGCACAATAGACGCTGTTATTGCTACTTCCTCGCTTGCCAGCGAGGCTGGAAATATTCACAATACAACCTCCTGATCGCATCTCAGCGGCTGCCGCCTGACAGGTCCAAAGCGTTCCACAGACGTTGGTTTCAATCAAGTCTTTCACAAACGATTCTTCAAGCCCTTCAAGGGTTTTCCAACGGGAGATGCCCGCCGCGTTGATGAGAATATCCAGAGCCTCAAAACGCTCTAAGATAGCTTGGATAAATCTCTGGACATCTTCTCTACAGCGAACATCCACTTGCTGATAGAAAATGGAATGCGGCAGTGAAGGATCTCTGGATGAACGAGCGCAGACTGCTACTACATATCCCTGTTTTAAGAAGAACTCGGCAATCGAGCGTCCGATGCCCCGGGATCCTCCACTAATCGCCACGACTCGCTGCATTTTAATGAAATTGTGATAAATTCCGCGAAGCGGAATTTATAAGGTCATTGCAGTAAAGCCGCCGTCGACGGTAACCAGGGATCCCGTCACGAAACTAGCCGCGTCCGATACAAGCCACAGTACCGCTCCAATAAGTTCTTCAGGACGTCCAAAACGGCGCATTGGGGTGTGTCGAAGAATGTTGGCTTTACGCTCTTCATCAATAAAATGCTTCAGACTCCATTCGGTCGGGAAGAATCCCGGTCGTAAGGCATTGACTCGAACGCTGAACGGGGCCCATTCTCGAGCGAGATTCTGCGTCAGATTAAATACCCCAGCCTTTGCCGTAGAGTAGACGAATGCCTTGGAAAGGGGTGGACCCATCGAAACGGAGGCAAAGTTGACGATGCTGCCCCTTCGCTGCTTCACCATAACTTCTCCAAAAACCTGACAGCTATAAAGGGTTCCTAAGAGATTGACCCCGATGATTTGCTGGAATTCTTCTGTGGTAATGTCAAAGAATGGGGTGGGGGCATTGGTTCCCGCACCGTTGAGAAGCACATCGATGCATCCATACCGTTTGAGGATGATCTGACGGCATCGAACGAGATCAGGCTTGGAGGTTATATCGCATGCTAGATAAGGAAGAAGACCTCGTGATGCGTGTCTCTTCCCTTTCTTCGAAGGGGGAGTGCGATCCAGAATGACGACGCGCATCCCGGATTCTTGCATGGCCTGTGCCAACGTCGAGCACAAATACCCTGAGCCCCCAATCACTGCTGTAACTTTTCCTGGGAGATTAAATCGCTTGTCGATTGTGGTCATAGACTCTGCCTTGCTGTGAGGTTTGCAAAATGCCCTTCTGGGGTTCAAGGTTACAAACGTCGATAACGTCCGCTAAGATTTGTAAATTGTCGCGAAGGCCAAAGGTGATACCGATGCAACAGATAGCGAACGACAAGCCAGAGGATGGAGCAGCCATAAACACAGGAGCCGATAAAACTCACCGAAGAGGCTTCGGGCAGATACCGCACAGGTACCTGCGTTTCTGCGATGCGCAAACCTGTGGCAACGATTTGTGCAATCATCTCTTGGTCGAACACAAATCCATCGGAGTGGGCTCGAAAATCACAAGCATCCAAGGCTCGACGGGAATAGGCCCGGTAGCCTGTGTGGTATTCCGATAACCGAAGGCCGAAGGTGATATTCTCCACTGCTGTAAGCCAGCGATTCCCCAGCCACTTCCACCAAGGCATTCCATCGGCAACCGCTTGACGTCCCAACCGATTCTTTAAACGAGATCCCAAAACGACGTCGGCTTCTCCACGGACGATGGGAGCGATCATTTGTGGCAAAAGCCGAGGATCATATTGGTAGTCCGGATGGACCATGACGACAACATCAGCCCCAGCGCGTAACGCTTCGGTATAACAGGTCTTCTGATTGGCTCCATAACCATAGTTTCTGTTGTGCACGAATATTTCTAGCCCAAGGGACTTCGCCACGTCAATGGTGTCATCGGTAGACCCATCATCGACCAGGATGATGTGGTTTGTGTGTTCCTTGGGCAATGCTTCGTACGTCAGCCTGAGTGTCCGGCCAGCGTTGAAGGCCGGCATAACGACAACAACCTTTGGCTGATTCCTTGCTCCACTGAACCCGGTCTGCTCTGCCGGACTTCCCAGCTCATCCTGTGATAGATTGCGCAAGGTAAAGCGCAGAAGATGTGTCATCGTGAAACCAAAGGGGCTAGCGGTGAGTAGAAATTATTGTCGGTTCGTGCCCAGGACAGTTCATAGGGCCTGTGCATCCCTCGCAGTCCGAAACAGGCTTTGGTTAGCCGCATCAGATACTGGAGGGCCGTGTAGCGTTTCCAACCCCGACGCAGTCTTCGGCTTCGTTCGTGGATGGCCTTCTGGACGTTTGGGACATCAAGTCCGCGAGAGTATTCAGAGACCGTTGTTAGCTCGAGGGCAAAATCATGAAAGTCATACGACAGGGCAATGAGGATTAGGGCTTCTATCTGTCGAGAATTACCCGGTTGCCAATGCAATTCAGGATTAAGCGGATCCCGCAGGTATAAGGCGTCGCCAAACACCAATTGACCGGCGCTCAAATGGGGCATGCGTTCGAAGCTGCGCCGTACCCACTCCAGCCGTCTGAGCTTGAAGAGGCTAAAACCCTGTGTGGTTAAGAATGCATCGACATCTCGAAAAAAGGGCTGCGACTCGTAGAGCCGAGCAAACAAGACCTCAACCTCCACCGCGATGACCTGCTGGCTCAAGAGCTCAGTCGCCCCAGTCAGAATATTCAATTCCGAACCTTGGGTGTCGAGTTTCAGAATGTCTACGCATGGGGGGAGCATTTTCTCTCGATAAAGGGCATTCAGCGAACGGATCACGACTGGGGTGGTATGGGCCAAGTCATATCGAGTGGGATTAGGGAACCGATTGATGAAGACCCGATTGGGTTTGGAAAGAGCGCTCGCTCCAGGAGACTGACACAGATAGAGTGCTTGCTCATGATCCTGAGCTCCGAGTGCATAGGGAAGATACCTCACCGAACGAAAATCGAACTGTTTTTGCGACTGGGCTTGGAGTCGCTGACATTCTTGGGCATCCGGTTCAAATCCTACCAGATGAAGTAAGGGTGCCATTTCTTGAAATAAGGGATGAAAACCTTCGCGGGCACCGGCATCGATAATCCCGAGTCCATCCCCGAACAACTGAGGGAAACCCTTTCTTAAAGAAGCTATCGTCATCGGCTAGCAAGGGCTTCCTGCGTTAGGCTGTGGATCAGGATGCGCATGTGTTGTGTCCATTTCCATAAAATAAAAACGTCAGAAGCCAATACGACAAAGGTATAACCATTTGCCAAAGCGGCTGCAACCCGTTCGGCCGTAGGTTCAACCAATTGCGTCCCGCAAGCCTTCTCGTACCGTTGGCAGACTTCCACGACCCGCTGGCAGGCCGATGTGACTCGAGGGTGATCGAGCTGTCCGGGAAGTCCCAGAGAACCGGAAATGTCATAAGGGCCGATCATCACACCATCCACTTCTTCAGCGCTGACTAATTTTCCTACAACATCCACAGCCTGGATTGACTCAATCTGGATAATGAGGACGGATCGTTCATTCCAAGTTTTCACATAATCATCAAAGGAAAGCCCATAGCTCTGCGCACGCGCTACGCCATAACTGCGCTTGCCTCGCGGAGGATATTTGCACCAGGTAATCAATTGCTCTACTTCATCAGGCGTGGAAACGTTCGGAACGATGATGCCATCTGCACCGGAGTCAAGCAGGCGCTTGATAGCTTCTTGGTTATGAGAGGCGACACGCGGTAAACAAGCCACCCCCCCTATCTGAGCGGCTGCGATGATGCGCTGGGCCTGTTCCTGGCTGATCGTGCTGTGTTCCAGATCGATGCCTACGAAATCAACGTGAGCCTGAGCAAAAAGCTCTGTGATTGATGGATGTCCGAGGGACGTCCATGCCCCAAACAAGCGCTGGCGCCTCTGGAATCGGGTACGTATCGAAGTAGCCTGAGCATTCATTAGCGGCTCATGATCTTCTTAAGAGGGTGGTTGTGAAGTATCTGATGCGGTAATCCAGGGTATAGCGGGGCTCAGGCTCCTGGCGATTAGCTACCGTCACCCTTCCCGGCTGTTTTGTGTTAAGAAAAACGCCAAGGGCAGTCTCTGCTGTCTTTGTTTCGGGAAGATAGCAGTCTTTCGGCAGGAAACGATTGACCCTGCCCCCCAGCACGGTATAGTGACGATAGAGAACAATTTCTCCCTGAGGCACTTCCCGCTGGATGCAGGAGAGCACTTCATCAACGTTCATCACTATGTAGGGCATCCATCCGTGGTAATGGTATTGACATGATTTTTCCGGATCCAACTCCGTGGGGCCGACATCACGGGTGCGCAACCGAAGAATCACTGCGTCAGTTGCACAATGGAGCATCTCGGCTAAAAATTCAAAGGGCTGTGTCTGGTGGTGTACGACATCCTTGGAATACACAAGCTCTGGAAGAGGGTGCACCCCCCACTGTTTGAGGGATTCTGCAAGCGACAGATCAGGGCTGCTGACAAAAAAGCGACCTTGAGGATATTTCTGCCTGGCTCGATCAATGGCTGTTTGAGAAATATCGAGCCCGCAGTAAGCGATGTGCGGGTAACGGATTCTTAGATAACGGCAAAATTCGCCTGTGGCACATCCCACCTCGAGCAGGTTGAGGGGTTGTGAGGGAAGGATGCGTTCACTGAGGATTCGGATGTCATTTAGACATTCGTAGTTGCGCACCAGATTGCGAGAATCTAAACCGGCCCTGCTATCAAAATGAACGCTATGGGCTTGGCTCTGCCAATCGGCATACCATTGGGCGTCTGTCAAGGTGGGAGGCGTGCGGGATGGCGACCCCGCCATTGCGCCACGGCCCTCGGCCATGGACGACATGACAGTGCAGAGCCGATTGGGTGGGCGGGATGTCGCCCCCATCGGTGCAGGGTTGCTGGTGCCACAAGCTTGTCCCGTGGGGCTCCACATCATGCACTCCCTGCATGTAGTCGTGCGCCATCGGCTAGAAACTGTTGAACGGTTTCTTTACTGTATGGATGAATCAGCATCCCATCCAGTAAGCTTGGGGCAGTAGTAACAATATCCGCCCCAGCCTCAAACCATTCGATGATGTTGAGGATCTCTCGAGTTGAACCGACGATGATCTTAGCGGAAAGCTGAAACATGTCCAGGAGGCTTCGCAAGCGACGGACCTCAAGCCGGGAATCGTAGCCCATGTTGTTGACCCGCCCCCCAAAGAGTGAGACGTAGGTCGCACCGGCCATCGCTGCCAAGAGGCACTGTTGCGCACTCATCATGGCCGTAACGTTGACCCGGATATCATGATCCCGTTCCAATGAATGGACCAAACGAAGATTCTCCAAACCCCCTTGTGGCCCATGAATGGGAATCTTGACATTGATGTTGCTTGCCCAGGACACGAACAACTGCGCCTGCCGAAGCATCTCTTGGGGTTGGTTCACAGTCACTTCAATGGAAACCGGCAGCGGGTGGATAATCTTCGCAATAGCCTGGCAGTGCTGCTCAATGGCCTTCCATCCGCCGGTCATTCCACCCTTTACCAGAATCGTCGGGTTCGTGGTGACTCCGCGGACGATCCCAATAGAATGAAACTTCTGGATTTCTGCAAGATCAGAGGTATCGAGGAACACGCCAACCAGTGGCCTCATTATTTTCCATCCTGTGTGACAGAAAGTATCGTCGTTTCCCATTTGTTTCCTTGAACCATCAAACGAGGATCACATACTAGGGCGTGCCATACTACTGCTTGAAAGGCTTCTGTGTGGGGGGTGACTTGGTCCGGATTAACCGTTGGGATGACCAGGACAATATCCCCTCGCTGTTTGGTGTAGCCCCCATCGCGGCCCACAATACCCAGCACGTCCATTCCTCGCGCCTTGGCTTCATCGATGGCTGCGATCAGGTTTGTGCTAATCCGTCGCTTTTGGCTGCCCCCTCCGACGGATAGGACAAATAACACGTCTCGTTCACAGGCTTGGCTGACCCGCAGCCACGAGGCAAAAACGCTATCCCACCCCTCATCGTTGGTTCGTGCCGTAAGTTCAGATACGTTGTCAACTGGGCTGGAAGCGTCAATCCCCGCGAGTTTGCGGAAGTCGTTAACCGCATGGCTGCAATTCCCGGCACTGCCTCCGACACCGCAGAGAAACAATCGCCCTCCTTCCTCGCGCAAAAGCACCAGACGTTCCACCATGCGGTCGATCAACGCTACATCTAAGCGTTGGGCCAGTTGGGAACAATCAGCGAAGTATTGATCTAAAAATGCCCTGCTCATGTACGTTTCCTCGCTACGATTCGGGCAAAAGAACTTAAGCCCCATTGTTGCAAAAAACCCTGAAAAGCCAACTGGGTTTCTTCATCGGAATGGATGATTTGACGTTCGAATCGAGATAAGGGTAGCTGTGGGTTTCGCTGAAGATGGGATCGAACGATCTCCATATCCAACACCCCCGGGGTGCTTACCTCCAATAAAACAAATCCAGCTTGCTCAATGAATGTTGAGAGGCCTTTCAGGCTAAAGCAGTTCGTTCGATCTGGAGGGTACAGATAAAAGTTCTGGGTTCCTAAGACGGCCATATCAAATCCTGAGGCGACAAGCCCAGTAACGAACAGAAGTCCTCCCTCACAGAGAGAACGTGTAACCGCATCCAGTAAGGCTTTAGGATCGTCTACCCGATCGAGGGACTCTCGCAATAGAGCAACCTGAACCGAGTTTTGCGCAATCGCTGGGTCGCAAGAGCAGAGGATCATTTCGTCTGTTGTAATCACCTCAGCAAAAAGGCCACTGTCTCTGAGAAGGGAGCTAAATTCACTGGGTGGGGTGACTATCTCCAAAACCTTGGGGCGGTGCAGCTCTTGCATCCGCAGGGTATCTTGAATCCACGTTAATTTGGGTAGATAAACACTATCCTCTCGAAATTGTTCAAGGTCTGAGGAAACCCCTCCATCCGGGGTATGCCGATACTGATTGACAGCGCGCAAGACCGATGCCCAATCAGAAGTATGAGGAACCTCAGCCAGGAACAAACTCCCATTCTCAGGATCACAGAGATAGGTAAGTCCCTCCACGTGTCCGAATACTTCGAGGGCTTTACCGGTTACAGGCGATTGCGTCCGACGATGAACCCCACCCTGGCATGCCTGCATCGTTGTCTTGAGACAAAACGTTCGATAGGCAAGCAATTGCTCAGGAGGTTTGACTCTGGCCAGAGGAATACTGTAGTGAAGTTGAACCAAGCGCATTAGCTATCCTTTCCGACTCCGCCGGCAGATGCGACTATCGCCGTCGCGGGATGAGGTCCACCCGCTTGAGGTGTCTTTAGGGCGTACACATCCCGTATCAGTTGCATCACTCGTCGGGCATCCTCCAAGGCTCCGTGGTGAGGGGCTCTTTGGTTCTTGACGGCGGTTAAGAACTCGTCCACTTCTTTCTGCCAGGATTCATCCCGATCGAAATAAATTATTTCCTCTCGCGGATTTCCCAGGGCAAACGCCTGATCTTCAAATTGCCGTTTGCCGATGACCAACTGTTCTCGACCGTAACTGCCCGTTTGCGAAAGAAGTCCTGTCGCGATCAGATAACCCTCTCGACATCCGATCTCAAGGCAAAAGGTATGTTTCCAGAGCGTGGCGGAAGAATGGAGAAAAGCCGGGATACCCTGCTCCGATTTAAGAAGCACAAAGGCGTTGTCTTCAACCCCACAGTCCCAGAACGCATCCGTCAGCACAGCATCGACAAGGTTTAGAGGTCCCAGGAAGACATGAAAAAGATCCAACATGTGGATGCCTTGGTCAAGCAAGATACCGCCACCTGAAATTCCTAGTTGATTACGCCAGCTCTGTCGATAACGACTGCCTCCGGATTTTCCATACGTTCCTTTGATATAGAGGATCGGTCCCACACCGCCTTCTCCGATGAGTGTCCGTGCCGCTTGGACCGAAGGGTGCAGGCGATGGTTGAATCCAAACACCAAGGTATGTCCGGGAATTTGCTGTGCAGCGTCAGCAATTCGGCAGAAATCCTCCCAGTTTTTTGCTGGAGGCTTCTCACAGAAGACATGGCCGCATCGATGAAGCGCCTGGACACACAAATCAGCCGTGACATTATTAGGGGTGCACACAAAAACAACGTCAGCCTGATCCCAGGGAATGGAGGTATCCGGCGGGATGATGCGCGCTTCTGCGGGAAGGCTGCTGGGCTCACGATAGGGATCGACAATCATGATCCGCTGGATATCGGGGTGATTCCGTAAGACCTGGTAGCGAATCTTTCCCATGTATCCATAGCCAAAGAGTAGACAATTCATAGATGCTGCCCGTTCGGATTGGTTCCAAGTACCGTCAGCCAACGCTCGATCGATGCAGGAGTTACCGGATGGGTGTATTGTTCCACATACGCTGTAGCTGCTTGCCAGTGCTCTATGACTTGCTCAGGGGATAGCCCCGAGTACCGACGAAGGAATTCAGCCGCAACTTGTGGGGAAGATGCACGCTCACGCCACAGAGTCATTTCAAAAAGAGGATCGACATCCGAATACACACGATCATGCCAGTAAATAGGTTTTAAGCCGTAGAGGATGGCATAGAGTACAGCCGATGAGCCACGGTATAACACAATGGAACTCCGTTGAAAATCCTCTTCGATGGTCTGTTTCGTTGAAACCTGGACATTCGAATATCGATCAACTCGATCATGCAAGAGAGAACCCACCTGCTCGAATGGCAAGACGGGGTGGCAGCGGAAATAAAACTGATGATCACTCAACAAGCGAGCCAAGCATAGTCCCGTATCAAACAGGAGCCTGGCTTCTGAGGCGATGCCTTCTGGCAACACCAAAATACTCCGAAGGGCCGGTTGAGGCTTGCGAATGGGTCGTTCCAGGCGTCTGCGAAACGATCCAAACGAGATGACGAGAGAATCGGGATGGCTCTGCTGAAGCATAGCCTGCGTTCGATTACCGGTACAAAGAATAATATCCGGGCGGAGCTTCGTATCGTCGCTTGAAGGCTGTTGCAAAAGTTCACGGTTATGCAGCATTAAAACTGTGTGGTGGTATCCTGTCAACGTACAGGGTTTACCTGAGGCCCGAATGCCATGCCAGAGACACTGTTCCCAGGCATGGCCTTCATAGAGGATAAGCCACGTCCGGGGATGCCACCGTAGCATGGAAGTTCGTCCTATCCAGAAAAATAACCCAGTCTCAGTAACCTCAGGTGTGAGGCAATCCCAACAAGCGCGTTCGCAGACAAGACTCATGAAGGGATCGTCAGTCCGACGCGCTAATCGCCTAAGCCGGCGTGACGCCAATAATTGTTTCACCACCATCTGCCATGGCTTTAACGGGTGAAGAAGGCTCCACTCAGATAACCGAGCCATGGCACCCGTAATCGTATGACGGCTGGCGAAGGCCCTCCACTGATCGTTGGTAGAGTCCCCACAGAGTATCAATAAAGACCGAGCGCTTTGCACAAGCTGCTGCTGGAGATCGCCATAATAAAAATCCTTCCCTGCTTCGGGCGGATTGCGGTCCACACACCAGGTCTTGGCAATGATGTCAAAATGCCGGTGTCTCAGCGCCTTCAGCTTTCGGTAGAGCAATAAGCGGATTCCCAGGATGATGATACTGAGGTACGTGGCATATCCTACACAACGAACAAGCTGACGCAGCCAGCCCAGTACTGTTTGCCGATGCGAAGAAAAAACTTGCGTATCCGATCTTCCCTGCTCACGCCAAACATTGAGAAGCCATTGCTGGGTTGGATGGATCGGATGCTTCAGGTACATCCAAGGAATCGCAAGAACGGCAAGCGACGAGCATTGTTGTCTGACGCGCCCGAAGGTCTCGGCTAACGACACAAATGCCTGTTCGTCGGATGCCGAAGAACACTCCTTCAAGGACTCTATGGTGTGCGAGTCAGCCTGGGGATGATCCAGTACCCGCTCAGGTGATTGCATCATTGAAGGGATGGGCTATCCAACATTACGTAGAGGTGACGCTACGTCCTATAAAACCATTCAGCATTCGCTCAGGAGCAGCAAGGCAGGAGCGCCCAAGGTCTTTGATTGCTTCAAGCCGATTGTTCTGACTCTGCCAGTACGTCGCCCTCGTTCTGTAGGTAAATGCAAGGCTCTCGCGTACGCGCAAGTGCTCTTTTCGGGTACGAGTTTGATGGAGCATCCTGGAGAAAATTTCGACATTTTCATCGATGCATCGTTTGGATAGGGAGCCTTGTTCTTGATGGCGGCGAATACCCAACAGAGGAACAGGAAGATTCTCAGCCCGGCATCGCGGCAACAAGCGTGTGTAGAGATCTAGATCCGCAGAATACCGGTAACGTTCGTCATATAAACCAGTTTCTACCATCGCGCGTCGGCTGACAATGAGGCTACCATGAATCATAGGAATCCCTGACCATAGGGTTTGGAGAATGTCTCCATGCTCAAGAGGTTTTTCAAGAACCCGATCCATCTGGTTAGGATCCTCTCGAAACAACCATCCAAAGGTCCCTAGACATTCGACGTCGGTACGTTTTTCTAAGCAAGCCATCTGTTGCGCAAAACGCTCAGGTGCTGCATAGTCATCAGCATCCATTCTTGCAATCCAAGAACTTGAAATCCGGCGCAAGCCGACATTCAGCGCAGCGGTCTGCCCGACGTTACGCTCAAGACAGACGAGTTCAATGCGAGGGTCTTCGTAGGATTGGATGATTGGACGAGTCTCGTCGTTTGAGGCGTCATCGACAATTAAAAAGTGAAAGGTCTTGTAGGTCTGGGCCAGAATGCTGTCGATCGCGATAGACAGGTATCTCCCGCCGTTGTGGACCGCCATCAATACGGTCAGTGGGTATTGGGGCGTACTCATCATAAATTTTGCTTCGCAAAATTTATCATATGATCACTGGTATGATTGTGTGGTTTCCATCTCGGTTGCGGTAAACCGTAGGCTCAGCGGCCGCAGCCGGTCAGCAACGAATCTGCGTACCCCACTGACAGTATCGGGAACGTCAAGACCGGTCAGTTGGACAAACCGCTCACTCTTCAGCGACATATCCTTGGGTCGAGATGCGATCAATGGGACTTCATCGATGGATCCTTCCCGAACATGCTGCGTGCTCAGGCCCGCGGCTTGCGCTAATAACAGGCCAAATTGGTATTTCGAAAGCCGATCGCGTCCACCCAAATGAATGATGCCGCGATAGTCACTTTCTAACAGCAGAATCAATCGTTTAACGAAATCGACCACGTAGATGGGCGTGAAGAAGAAGTCCCTGAAGAGCACAAAAGGCTGCTGGCTAGCAAGCGACGTGTACAGCCATTCTCCCGAGGTCTGCTTTCGGCCAGATGACCATCCATAAAAATTGGTCCGGACGATCAGGTGGTCCTCAGTGCCCAGCATGACCTCCCACTCTGCCTGTACCTTCGAGCGTCCATAGACCGTGCGAGGACACGGCAAGTCCTCCTCAGTTACAAAGGGTTTATTTCCCTTAAAGACTCCGTCCGTTGAGATGTATACGACTCGACAGCCGGAGGGTAGCGAGCAAACCAGATCTCGTGTCATATGGGTGTTGACCGCGTAGGCCAGAGCTGGATTTTGTTCGCAGGCATCTACGTTGGCCAAAGCCGCGCAGTGGATCACGATGCGCGGGGCAATCATCGAGACCAGGCGCTGGAGCACTCTCGGTTCTTGGAGATCAGCCTGAACGACCTCTAGGGGTTCATCTCCCCACCAGGGATTCCGATCGATGCCCACCACTCGGTAGTGCCCAGAGAGGGCTGCCATCAGATGCGAGCCCAAAAGCCCACAGGCCCCAGTAATCAACACCGTCATGCGAGAACTTGGATCCATCGCTGTTAAGCGAGTGCTCCGTCTACGTTGAACTAATGGATAGTCCGCTGCAATCCATACTGGACGGAGCGTTAGCGCCGCAGGGCGGCTAACGAAGTCAACAGTTCCTTCTGCAGATATTCATTGAGCGCCTGACGCCAAGGGCGCATGGCGTCCAAACCCAGTAGCTCCATTTTGAGATTTCTCAACGCCTCAGAGCGCGCCCGCGGAGCCGGCAGGGGAAATTTATCTGAAGAAATGGGTAGAATCGTGATCTCTGGTTGCTGGAGCGCATCGCGGATGGCCAAAGCGACATCATATCGTGAACAGCATCCGGCATTGACCATATGATACAAACCATAATAGCCGCTCTGCAAGAGCCTGTGGATTCCATACAGAAGGTCCTTGGCATAGGTAGGGCTTCCCCATTTATCATCGACGACAGACAGGGGATTCTTTCCCTCCAGCATGAGTCGGGCAATCTTTCCAACAAATTTTTTGTCCTTATTGCCGCCTCCTACCATCCATCCGGCCCGCACGATGTAATACCGCTGGAGCAAAGAACTCACAATCTGTTCCCCCGCCAGCTTGGAGACTCCGTAGATGTTCGCGGGTCGTGGCGTATCGAATTCAATATACGGCTCTACCTTATCCCCCCAGAACACCCCTGCCGTGCTGATATAGATCAGGGTGGCTCCAGTGTCTTGACAGGCCAGCGCGATGTTTTGGGTCCCCACTGCATTCGTATGATAGGCAAAATCCGGATCTTGTTCGCACCGATCGACATCGGTCGCAGCGGCCAGATGGAGGACTACCTGGGGCTGCGTTTCTCGAACCTTTTTAAGGACAGCCACAGGATCCCGAATATCCAGGAACACAAATCCATCCACAAGATCGGTCAGCAGCAAATCATCGTTGCTAAAAACAGTGGAGACATAACTGCCAACCATTCCTCCTGCTCCTGTGACTAGAATCCGAGTATTTTTCATTTTTGTAAGACCTCTTCTCCGCACCTTGCAGGGCTCACATATTCAGCCTGTCCGCATCGGGAAGTTACTCGCTCAAAGACCAATCCTCGCTGCCGAAAATCGGGATCGTTGGATATGTTGCGAAGGGCAATCGTGAGGTGTGGATCAAAGTAGAAGCCTCGATCCGTTAAGATCTGCACCCAACGCCAATCGTTGAGGTAAGGGTTTGGCGATTTTGAAATCTGTGCCGGGACCAGCGTCATGACGATAAGCCGCCCTGCATATCGGATCACCGTTTCGACCATGGGATGGTCGCCGTTGGCTGGCAGTCGCTCTTCGACAGACCCGCACCACACCAGATCTACCCCCGACTCACTCGGCGGATCGACCCCAGGCACCGATCCCCTCTTTCCATCTACGGCTCGAAGGCAAGGCGAGCCATTCACCATGACCGGCATAGGCCGAACTGCAATTCCCCGCTTCTGCCACCCTTGTACAAACTGTTCGGCTTCGGGCCGGCAATCGATGCATGAGTGGATGCAATAGTGCGTTTGGAGATAGTCGACCACGGCCTCATCACTGACCGCCGGAATGCAGCTCTTAGGCTTGCAGGAATTCCGGTGGAGTAGTCGCCACAACAAGCGGTGGGTGAGCTCACCCAAATTGCGCGTGACCGATTTCCGGGTGATTTGACACGCCGCCGCTTGTTGCACGTTATCCCGGTTGAGCAGCTGCAGGAGCCTGCCCCAAAGGCGGAAGTCAGAGGCACGAAGGACTCGCTGAAGATTCGGAATCCAGACTCGGGAGCCCTGGCTGATAAACTCGATGTCGTTGAGCATTCGTGCAAGTTTCTTAGTGTCCTTGGCGCGGCCATGGATGATCTTGGCCCGATCCTGGAAACTCGCGCACTTGTCAATCAATCGCAGGTTATACTCTTGTGGGAGGGTGATAAATCGCACAGGGGTCTTGATCAAGGCCCGCACGAGGGCTCCTTGGTCGCTCGGTTCCAAGGGTGCAAGTTCCAGATACTCCCGCCTCCATTCTCGAAAGAGCTGTGCGACGGCGGCTGTCTTTCGAAAAAGCATGAACCCACAGTTGTAGTAATTCAACGCGGCATACCCACCTTTGAGTCCCAGGATCGTCCCACGCGCCGGGTGAGATTCATCCGGCACCATGACGAACTCGAAAGTTTCCGTCAAATCGAACAGGTCATCGATCTTGTCCGCGATACAAGTGTCGCTGTCGAGAAAAAGGGTTGGATCATACGGCGTCAAGTCATAGAGATTGGTCCTGAAAACCCACAGGGGTTCCTCTTTTGGAATGGGTGCACAGAGCAGACGCTCAAGCGGCAGGGCACTATACCGCTTTCTCCAGTAGTCCATTCCGGCTTCATCAGTAATCAGACAGACCTTCGCTTTTGGGTTGTGATCGATCAACGTGCGGATGGAGGCGGCTGCTTCATCAAGATAGGGCTTCCCGAAATTAAAGTAGACAAACCCGGGCTTTCCTCCCTCACTTGTGACCTTAGCGTCGTGGGCCTCGGGTTTTAGCTCAAGCACGGAATCCGACATGATGGTCGATTCCCTCTCTTGCGTGATCGATGGGTGCATGATCCGGCAGTGGACTCTCGTAGATTGGCTCGGAAGAGGTCAGAGCAGGTCTGTGATCCGTTGTTGTGACAGACGCATCCCCCCACGCTTGCCTGTACCGATGCGCTGTACGAGCCAGCGCCTCGTCACGGCTGCGGCCCTTGGAAAACTCTTCAAGCAGCCAGGCGAGATAGTCTGTAATCCGCGCGGTTCCACGGCCGTCACGAAAGGAATCGAGTTCGTTGAGCATCGAGTTCCACATGCCGAATCCCTCGATGGAAGATGGGTCGCGTCGATAACGCTCCACAGCCTCCTTAAGAGAGGGCCAGTCATTGAAAACCACTCGACCGATCCCTAAACTGCGCAGGGGGTGAACGCGGAAGCCCTCTGTATCAATGAGGACCGCAGGGACCCCCACCAATTGCGCTTCGAACGCCGCCGTGCTTCCGATGAGTTTGCCGACGCAACAATCGGCAGCCATCGCCGCTTCTGCTGGAAAGATACTGCTCACACCCGCATCGCTGGTCAGCCACACACAACGTCCCGTGCGTTGCACCTGGGTAATCAGATCGGCAATCGGCGCAATTCGCTGGAAGATACACGTGGAATATTTCACCTTGCACAGCAGCCCCAGCGTTGGATCGGCCAGGATCCATTGCAGCAGAAACGTATAGTCTTGCATGGCATCGGCGTGCGAGGCGTACATATCCCAGCGTGTTGAGGAGTTCTCATCAAAGAAACAGAGAATGAAACGAGCTCCCGCCCGATGCAGTTGGGATTTGAGCCGAGTCGGAGAGCCGCTGTCGCGAAGAGCCTGAAACGCCCCATCGTAGACAAAACCGGTGTGGACGAAGTGGGCTGCCGGAGGATCGAGATCTCGCCACATCTGCTCGCATAACGGCGAGAAGACGAATTGCACATGTTCACCCGCGCTGAGCAACGGAGTGGGACGGGAGAGATTCGAGATCGAGTACTGATAGGATATACTCACTCCTTGGATCTCATCGAGTGCGAGTGCGATGGCGACGTCCAGGGGCTGGGGATTGAAGGGCGCGATATGGATTTTCACTCGTTGTGCAAGGAAGAATCCGTACCAAGATGCGTATCGGTAGGCCAACGCCAGTAGCGGTTCTCCGATAGCAACGTGTGCTCGTGGAAATCTCAGGTGGCACGTAAGAAGTTTCCATGCTAGGGCTCTCAGCGTCTTGCCCAGTATGAGAAATGAACGTAGGTTCAGTCTCGGCTGTTTGGAGATCGTCTCAACCCCCCGAGCCTTTAGATCACGCCGCGTGGTTTCTTCAACCTGGAGGTATCCGTCGGGGCTATACACCAGAATCTTGGAAACGGCCAACGGTGTGCTAGGCAGCCAGAAGAGTTCGGAGCGTTCAGTAGGATCGAGGCGCAACGTTCGGTACCAGTACCGAACGGCGAGGCTGCAAGCCTCGAGACTCACAGAGCCGAAGGCCTTTGTTGCCTGCTGGAACGTCCTGGCTGACTTGCCGGCACGTCGGCTTTGCCCCATTCGTGTTCCAAGGAGAACTACCCTCTGCCGCATCAAGCAAGCCAACCGCCACATCTTATCAAACAGTCGTCCGATCTTGAACGGCCTATAACCAACCAAACGTACTTGCTTGGCGTGGGCATAGGTCTGTAGCTCAGTAAACAAAAATCCACGCTGGACCAGCAGCACGGCCTGGCTCAGTGGACGCTGGCACACATGAGTCACTATCCACATCACAAGGCCGATACGAAGGCATTCCCGAGTAAGCTCCCGCTCCGCCAAACGCTCCAGATAGAGGACTACTTTTCGCGGATCCCACAGCGATCCCATGGCTTGAATCACCGGGTGGGAAACCAATTGTACACGTCTGATCGTCGTGTACAGCACCCGGGCCTCATCCACGAGTGTTGTGTAGGTGCACGCACCCGTGGCATCCCGCATCTGACTTACCTGATAAGTAACCGGCTGGACGCAAGCGCGGATCAGCCCCAGTTTGCTACACAGGCAAACGGCTCGCTGCATCGTCCTCGATAGCGGCTCAAAATACCAGATCGTCTCCAGCCTACGGCCACGAAGCACTATCCATGCCAGTGAACGTGCCGTCAGGCAATCCACGAACAGGATCTGGGTTTTCATCTAGGGCTGAAGCGTTTGGTAGTGGGCATTGGCCATGAGGAGTTCTTCATGTCGTCCATCTCCACTGAGTCGGCCATTCTCAATGACGTAGATTCTATCAGCCTGGGCTATGGCTGACAAGCGATGGGTGATAGCAATCACTGTACGATTTTGGCATGCTGTTTGAATGGCTTGTTGTACCAATCGTTCCGATTCACTGTCCAACGCGCTCGTTGCTTCGTCCAACAAGAGGATGTCCGGATTATGCAACAGGGCTCGTGCCAGCGCGATACGTTGTTGCTGCCCTCCGGAGAGCCGCATACCCCGCTCCCCAACAATCGTCTGGTAGCCTTGAGGTAGTTGTAGGATAAATTCGTGGGCATAGGCTAATTGTGCCACTCGCTCTACCTCGGCGTCTCCATATTGGGTTTTAAAGAGACGAATGTTCTCCAAGACACTGGTGTGGAAGAGTGTTACGTCTTGGCTCACTAACCCGATGCGCTCATACCACGAAGACCGATCGATATCTTTCAAATCCACTCCATCGATGAGAATTCGACCCGATGTTGGATGGAACATCCCCAGGATGAGATTAATGAGAGTGGTCTTGCCTGCTCCAGAGAGGCCTGCAATGGCAAAGAACTTTCCCGGAGAGAATTCGAGGCACAACTCCGTAAAAAGCGCTGGGCGATTCGGGTAGGCAAAGCTCACATGATCAAACACAATGCTGCGCTGAAACCTGCGGATGGGATATCGACCTTGAGGAGCTACGGGTGGTTCTTGAGAAAGGACACTGTAGAGTCGTTCCACATCAGGCAGGAACGTGAAAAACTGAAAAGTGAGCTGCCCCAGCTGAACCATCGATGGTAAAAGGCGAAGCCAAGCAATTCCATAAACCCCGATCAGACTAAGGTGCTGGTGGAATCTCTGAGGACTTAAGAAGCGAAGAACAAGGATCGCTCCCAACATTCCACAAATGGTTAGCAGCTCCACCGCCCGTCCAGGAAGGATGGGCAAGGTGCGCTCATGGATGAAGGCTTGACGGACTCCTTCGTTGAGGGTATCGAGTCGTTTCAGCCAAGCCGATTTCGCATTTGCCACGATCAACGGCTTGACCCCTGTGTAGAACTCCGTCATTTGCGCAAAGAGTTCTGTGCTGAGATTACGGGTTTGCACACCCACCTGATAGACGCGTCGTCCAACCCATTTTGTCAATGGAAAATAGAGCAGTAACGACAGCAGGAGTATTAGGAAAGTGATCGTAGGTTGAAGCCAGATCAAGATCACCCCAACACCGATGAAGCGGCAGCCCTCGACGATCCATTTAGGAACGGTCTGGAGTGCGATGGCCAATGATTTTGAAGGAATGGTACTGTTATAGACCAGCTCCCCCACCTTATGCTTGAGGAAAAAAGCATACGGCGCATCGCTGTAGGTTTGGTAGATGCGTCGGCGCATGGCATAAGCGACACGGGCAGTGGTCGTAGCGATCATCCAATCCGTCCCTGTGGCAACGATGGGTCGAAGGACATTCAGGATGATCAAAATCGCACAGGTCAGAACCCAGGAATCGATTCCAGGCCACCAACGTGAAAGGAATGCCCCAACATCTATCCACCCGACTGCTGGGAATTGTGAATCAGTGGCCAGCCTAAGAAGACCCTGCAAAAACGGCCAGAGTAGCACCAAATTCGCCGCTTCAAGCAGACCGTTGGCGAGGCTCAACAGAGCAAATCCGAAATACATCCATCGATACTGAAGGAAGAAATAGGCAAGTGCTTGGAACTGGCGCCACTTTCCTTTATCCATCGTCATCAGCTAAGCAGTTGAATCGTGTGATTTCGAAAGGGCCATCGATAAACCGATGCCTGTCGCCGTTTGATATGGCGTTTCAGAAACATCGCGGTCTGCCAACGCCCATCAATAACGATGAAACATCCTTTTGGCAAGTGCTGCTGGAGATCCAGCACATCGACCGTTACCCTTCGATCATGGGTCAAGGCAGGCCCATCGATGTATAGAAAATCAGGAGTCACATCAGGAATCGTTGCATGTTGAAAGGCAGGGGTTCCTTGATGTTCCACTTCACGCAATGGGCTGTAGAAAATATCGCACACCGAGCGAAGGTGCTCAGGGATGGTTTCTTGGGCTACGGCCGCCCAATACGGATCGGCGTCAACCGAATAGACATGTCCACAAATATCGGATTCTTGCGCATTTTCCAAAACCGCTTGGGCCAATATGATGGTCGAGCAGCCACTGCCAAACTCTAATACGCAACGGGGTTTTCGAGCCTTGACCGTGCGGTACAGAAACCATAAATCGGCATAGTCAGGAGCCAGCGCATGGGCAGGCCTTGTAGCGAACAAATGGGTGTAGTGTCTGCTATGCAGTTGTCTTTTGGCTCGCTGTTGGAGAAAACGCCGTAAGCTTTCGACCAAAGGTTTTGTCCGCACGCGGATGAGGCGCTGCAGTTTCTCCCGACTACTGTTCAGAGGGTCTCGCCGAAACGTGGCCCATTTTCGTTGAAACACCTTAGCTGTCGGCTCTGAGCGCTGAGGATGTTGAACCGTTCCTGTCATGTCAGGACCCCACCTTTATCACCGGTCGGCAACCCTTCGCCTGAGACTGCCCCATGCTCCAGCTGATACTGCGCCCACTCCAGCTCCCAGGGTTCATCGATGTTCACGACCGGATGCTCGATCACGACAGCGACACAACGCTGACCAAAAACGGTATGTTGCTCCAGAAGACAGCAGCGCCTTACGGCGTAACAGACGCCATTGCGCCAATAAAGCGGGGGCAGCGACTGTCGATTGACAATGGAACGTCCTTGTTTGGTGTAAAACCCCAACTGGGTCCGATCGATTTGTAATACCTTAAGAGGATGAAACTTGCTGGGCAGGGGACTGACTGTGACAGCAGAATCAGCTTTGGCGTTCAACAAGCATCGCGTGGTTTGCTCGATGTCAGCGGCAGTCCGTAATGGGCTTGTCGGCTCAATAATCAGGATGACGTCGAAAACTTGTTTACTCAGCGTTTCCATACTTTTGAGGGCGTGTTCAACAACATCCACGCCACTGGCTATGTCTGTGCTTAACGCAGCCGGTCTAAGGAAAGGAGCTTCCAATCCGAATTGTCTTCCTTCTGCCGCGTAAGCTTCGGAGTCGGTTGAAATGACCCGGCAATCGATCCAAGGCAATTGAGCAAGCACCTTCCCTGCCCATCCGATGAGACTGGTGCCAGCCAGTGGCTGCATATTTTTGTTGGGAATCCCCTTACTTGCGCTTCTGGCTGGAACCACGGCTAGTACACGTTGGTCTTCGAACATATGTCGGCTAGGCGCACCGTCTGTTCTTGTTGCGTGCTCAAGCGGATCGCTTCGATGCAGCGCAACACCTTGACACCGTCTTCAACGGAACAGGTCATTGATTCGGATCGGCTGCGGATGAGTGTGAGAAACTCCTTGGCTTCCGAGAGAAACATGTCATTTCGCTCACAGCTAAAATTCATGACTTCCCAAGGCCCTGTAGGTTGAGATGCCTGTTGAACACGATTTGGATCAAACAGGCATTGGAGACTTCCCTGCTCGCCAACAACCGTCAAGGACTTTTCATGGGGCCGGCCATAAAGATCGAGATGGATTGTCACACGAAAATCATTCGGATAGATGGCAAGAACGTCCACGTTATCATCCGTGGTAATCTCAAGACTGCTGAGGTGCTCGACCCGCCCGGAGATAGCCTCAGGCATGCCAAAGAACCAAAGCATCAGGTCGATGAAATGACTCTCATCCAAGAGCGCCCCACCACCCAGCTCGCGATGGGCCATGAAGAAATCCTGGTACCTCTCCCAGGGATGCCAGTCCGCCAAATGTGCGCTCATCACAAAACGGGCATGACGCAGAGGACCCACAACCTCCTGCTGAATCCGACGACGCAACTCAACCAACGGCGGCCACCAGCGGTAGGTGTAGCCAAGCAGAACCTGAGCCTGGCTAAGGCGTGTTATTTCTTCGAGCCTGAGGGCGGAAGGCAAATCCGGTGCGATCGGCTTTTCCAACAGCACAGGGACGTTGCGCTGCATAAACGCAATGGCTTGATCGACGTGAACGCTCGGGGGAGAAGCAATGACAACCCCATCCCACGGATGACTTACTGACAAAACCTCATCCCATGAAGGGTAAAGGCCGACGCTGTTAGGAAGCTCTTGCCTGACTTGCACGAGCCGATCCTCACGGGGATCATAGCATGAAACAGCCGCTCCCAAGTGACTTAGGTTTTTGGCATGCCGACGCCCGGCTGAGCCTGTCCCTACAATTAAGATATGCGGTTTCATCGATTCGTTGCTCGTCGCTCGGGACCCGTGTCCCGCAAACCAAGACAAGAAAGCAAACGATTCGCAACTCGTGATTCGTAGTTCGTAACTAGCGATCTATGAAAGCCTTTTAATGAGGTTAGAAAGCATACGGGCTTCATGATTAATCCTCTCAGAGAGATCTTCCACTTCTGGATAGGTGATGTAACTTCTCCTCCCAGCAATGATAACCAATGTCTCCAACTCGGCGCAGGAACCCAACGCAATATGGAGGAATTGCACGTATTCCTTCGTATGACGTCTTACAAAACCTTCTGCCACGTTGCTTGGGATTGACACAGAGGCTCTGCGCATTTGGTTTGTCAATCCATAGAGTTCATGTTTTGGAAACTTATCTGTGATCATATAGATAGCATCCACAATCTCAATCCCTTTCTGCCATACCTTTAACTCCTTGTAATCCCTTATCTGCATCTGTCTTGTCTTGTGTCTTGCGAGTCACGGGACACGAGCGACGAGCTACGAATCGTATGTTTTTCCCTCACCGGACCCCCTCTAGCATCTTGGCATATCGTTCTGGATCAAATAAAGCCTCGATGAAAAGCGGGCCATGGGACGATTCCCACTGCTTCACAAGATCAGAGAGAGTTTCCAGGGAACGTACTTGAAAGGCGGGAC
>JAHFGV010000004.1 GCA_023247255.1 Candidatus Omnitrophota bacterium
ATCGGTGAAACCGGACACGAACGTATCTTCGGATAACCTATCATGAAGCGACTTCCCCTGATGTGTCAGTGTCGTGTCTTTTCCCTACAGCAACTCGCGCCCAAATCCTGAGATGGGTCAGGATGGACTGGCAGGACGATGCCGTGCGAAGCATACGGCGATACGTTCTTTCAGTTCCGCCGGCTCAAACGGTTTAACGATGTAATCATCCGCGCCCAAATCCAAGCCAGCCTTGATATGATCCGCAAGGCTCAAGGCGCTGAGAAAGATAATGGGGATCCGCGCCGTTCGGGGATCGGCTTTCAGACGAATGCAAACATCCCGCCCCTTCATTTTCGGCATCATGATATCGAGCAGAATCAGATCCGGCAGTTGCTCCATCGCCAGACGTAACCCCTCTTCCCCGGTCTCTGCCGTGAGGGTCTCATAACCCCAGCTTTCCAAACGACGAGAAACGACCAGGAGGATATCTTTCGTATCGTCGACCAGCAAAATGCGTTTTCGTGGCTGCTCAGTGTCCATTCTCTCACCTCACCTTCTCATTGGCTTAAGCCTTTCATTCTGATCGAAAGGGCGACTCGCCTCGTTTACACTGGCTGCTGCAAACTCGGTTCTGGAGAGCAAGACGAGGGCAAAAGCTCACGGATTTTTGCCAAAAGCTCCTGGGCACGGAATGGCTTTCGAACATAGGCATTCGCCCCGCACTCCATGCCAAGCTTCTCGTCCTTTTCCTGAGCCTTAGCAGTGAAAAGAATGATGGGTATCCCCTGGTAGCGGGTATCCTGCTTGAGCAGGGTACAAATCTCGTAGCCATTCCGCTTGGGAAGCATAAGATCCAGGATGATCAAATCGGGCTGTCCGGTTTGTGCCTTTGTCAAACCTTCCTGCCCATCCACGGCCACCAAAACATCAAACCCTTCCACCTCCAGACGCTTGCCAACCATTTTCACGATGCTTGGCTCATCGTCGACCAACAATATCCGTGCCTTCATAGATCCGCCCCCCTTGTTGTCGATTCAAAACCTAAGTCGATTTTCCCTCAGCTAGCGCATGACGAATTTTCTTCATCAATTCCTTCGTCTGAAAGGGCTTTTTAATCCAGTCCGTTGCACCGATCTCCACGCAACGATCGGCCAAGAGCTCCATCTGGCTCTCGGAAGCGGTGAAGATAATCACTGGAATGTGGGCCGTCGATGGTTCATCTTTAAGCATCTGACACACCTGATAACCATTCAGTTTAGGAAGCCGGATATCGAGTAGGATCAAATGGATGGGAAAATCTTCCTTCGCTGCCTTAGCTTCCTTCAAGGCGCTCTCCCCATCCATCGCAACGATCACCGCATAACCTTCGTGCTCCAGACGATGCTTCGTCATTTTCAGAACATTGAGTTCATCTTCTACGATCAACACGCGCTTTTTATCCATGGTAAGGCTATCCTATTTGCGAACGTGGCCTATCGCTTACGATCTTTCTTCAAGGGCTCGCTTAGCAGCCTCAAATAAAACAGGGCCGTCCGTTCCATTCTTCGGAGAAACCGCCATTCCAAACTGTATCCTTTCTCCCTGTGGCAAGGCGTGTCGCAGTCGACGTATCATGGCCTCCAGGCCTCGGGTATCCGTGTTGGCTAAGATGACTAACCAAGACGGTTCCACGATTAACATAATGTCACCATGATGGATATTCCGACGCACGTTTTCTCTGAGCTCCTCCAGGGATGGGCAAGGACGTCCCGATGATTGAAACGCTTGAAGCAAGGGATCCATCTGAAGTACCAGCAGCCCCACCGATGATTGTTCGGACGATGCGGATGCAACTATATCTTGGAAGCTTTCAGCTAGGGCAAACGGATCGCTATACGACGGAAGCCACACCGTGAAAGTCGTTCTTTGTCCGGGATCGGAAGCAACGTCGATACGTCCGTGATGCATTTCAATCAACTCCTTGCACACCACCAGCCCCAATCCGGTTCCCCGTATCTGTCTGCCTTCCTGAGATCCGACTTGTGAAAATTTCTGGAACAATTTCGGTATGTCCTCTGAGGCAATGCCTCGTCCATTATCCTCGACCGTGATTCCCACCATACCGTTTTCCTGAACCAAGCGAAAGGTAATCGTTCCATCGTCGGCGGTAAACTTCATGGCGTTTGAAAAAAGGTTCGTGAGAACTTGAAGCACGCGATCATGATCGGCAAAAGCCGCGGGTATCTGAGCGACTTCCTTGCGAACGGTTCGATCCTGGATGAGCGGTTGATAAAGGCGGATGGTGGCATCGATCAATCCTTCCAAATCCACACGACGTCGATACAGGTGCATACGCCCCGCCTCAATCTTTGAGATATCCAACATGTTGTTGATCAAATCGGCGAGCCGGTCTATATCTTGATCCATGGTCTTTAGGAAATCCTGCTGGTCAGTCGTCGTCGGGCCAAGGGCGTCATCGATGATGAGATTCAAACCTTCTTTAATCGAAGTCAAAGGTGTGCGTAGTTCGTGGCTCACCTTGGCTACAAATTCATCCTTAAGACTGGCCAGTTCTTTCAGCTTGGTGTTGGCCGCTTGAAGGCTGCTGGCCTGTTCCTCCAGTCGATGCTGAGTATTTTGTAAGTCTTCCAGTAGGTTTTGCATGATCTTTTGTTGTTGCAAAAGTTCCTGCTGGGTAAGTTCCAGTGCCTTGTTTTGTTCAATCACTTCCTTCTCAAGGCGTTTTTGTTCGGTAACGTCAGTGATCGTTCCTACATAGCCTTTAACCTGTCCGGAGATGCTCTTTTCAGCCACACTCTGTCCGATCACCCAAGTCGTGATACCATCGCTTCTGTGAAAACGGCACATCGATCGGAAAGGCTCATTGTGCTGCACTAAGCGGGACCAGTCTTTAAAAACTCGCTGTCTATCTTCAGGATGCAAAGCCTGTATCCAATCCTCTCCGAGCGCTTCTTCCATGCTCAATCCGGTGATTTCTAACCACCTGGGGTTGACATAAATACAGCGCCCTGAGGCATCCGTGTGAAAGATCCCGACAGGAACGGTATGCGTCAATACTTGGTAACGGCGTTCTGTCTGCTGGCGTTGAATCTCTGTTTGAGCCCGCTGCACATCGGTATTATGAATAACCCGCGCAGTGATGGAGATCAGGGTGGTGAAGACGATCATATTAAGAAGAACCAGCAGTATTATTCCAAAGGAACCGTCGTACAAGCCAAAACGTTCACCGGTTATTTTCAACCAACCTAAGATCGGAGGGACGATGATGGCAGCGGGTAAAAGATAACGGATCAGCTTACCCCCAGCCGTTTCGCTCGTGACAATCGTCATAACCCCCTGGTGGGGACGTGCGGAAAATAAAGCAACAGCTAGAAACAGGAAAGAAACAGCTGCATCTATCCCCATACCTGAACCGGCAATTTTATAGAAAGCCACAGTCTCGTAGATGTGTCCAAGAATGGCCAGAAGAGCAATCCCCCACACGCCGTGCAAGCAAACCTGCCCCATCCGAATCCAGCGCTTGCCTTTGGCATCCAACAACAAGAGGGCCACGCCTACCAAGACAAAGCTCAGGGCTACTTGGAGACCCATACGGCTATCGTATAAACGAAGGGATTCACCCCGGGCATTATGAAAGACAAGCCGATCCACACCCAGATCAACACCGAAAATGTATTGCATCAAGGTCAACAATCCGATCAGAGAGACTGCGGCCGCGGCGAGTTGAGCCAGGTGATAGCGAATCGTTCGAGTCAGAGATTCTGGAGTTTCAAAGGAGTCGGAATCCTTGGATAAAAAAAGCGGCATGCCCATGAGCCATGCAGCGATCCCTGCCAAGATGAAAGCGATCGCTGTATTGGCTTGCATCGTTCCGAGATACGTGGATGCGTTTTCCAGAACTCCTAGGCCGAGCACTTGGCCCACTAACCCACTCAAACCGATAAAAATCACAACCAAGCTTGTGCCTTGCGAGACTCGGCTAAAACGTATTTGCGTATCCTCGAAAATCTGCGTTACAGAGCTGCCCTGTTTTGAAAGAGCATCTTTTCTTTGAGTACCGGTTAGAGTCGTAGCGACTGGGGAGAACGTTCCCTGAAAGCGAAGGAGCAGATAGATAGGAAGCCATGCAGTCAACAGAAGACTGATCCCAATGGTAATCCACGACAGCCAACGACTGGAGAAAGGAACCCTCGACTGAATAGCAGACACTTGGAATGTCCATGGAGATCCGGCTACTTGAAGGGTCGTGCTCCATCGCATCCGGCTGGGATCTCTAGGCAAGGCGGTTTCTCGCGGCACAGCGGCGTTGATTCCAAGACTTCCAGAGAAACGACTCTTTTCCTGAATCGGCTGCTCGTAGAGTGCAACCTCGATGCCTTCGGTAGAGTATCCTTCCAAAGCGACCCGGAGCATATCATCGATGGGCACCACGGCAAACGCAAAACCTCTCAGAGACGCTTGAGTTCCTTGGGGCCTATGCAGGGATGGGCTTCCATCATAGATGGGACGTACGATCACAAAACCCAACCGATAGTCAGGTTCTTGGGCGAGTTGCAGAAGGCCGCTTGTCATCGGCCTTGCCGTATCGTAAGCTTCACTCAGAGCCTCGCGACACGACGTGTCCGAACCCAAATCCCAACCGATGAAAGAATCGTATCGGCCATCCGATTCGATATCATGCACTGGAAAATACTCTTCGCGGTGAGAAGCGCTTATGAACTTTCCTGACTCATCCCGTTCGGTAATCTCAAAACGCTCGCTTCGATCTTGGCGCCTGGTTTGTTCGTAAGAAACCCGATCCGAATCGATGACGCGAAGAACCATACCTATGGCCTGAACCCCTGGAGCGCGTTTAAGCAATCCGCCCGCAATACCCTGAAAGGGTGCGTGATCCATTTCAGGAAAGGAGGCATAGAAGTCCCCCAATGACTCCACGCTGGCAAGATAAGTATCCAATGTCCGCTGTACCTTAACCGCGAATTCTTCTGACTGTTTGAAGAACTCTGCTTCCGTACGGAAACGATGCAGGCGCTGGATGATGGAAAGCATCGACAGAGACAAAATCAGGCCTGCCACGATGAGTATGACAATTGGAAAATGGCGGGGAATACGTGGGGTCATTTCAAATGCTCTTTCTCAACCATCCACGCTTCGAGACGGGTCTCGCTGAACCGCCACTGGTTGCCCACTTTAAAGACGGGAAGTTTCCCCCGTTTGGCCAACCGATAGATGGTAGTGACGTGCACCCCAAAACGTTTGGCAACTTCTTCGACACTTAGATATCGCATGTTATCGGACATGGAAAATAATAGCGCCCATCCAAAGAGATGGGCGCCAATTGACGTGAATTTCAACGTTTAGCTGGCAGCCCGGCTACCCTGGGAAGTTCAAAGATCGCTCACTTTGAACTCATCCACAGGGCCCGTGGCTTTGCCCCACATGTTTCGCCACGCGAAACAATTCTGTGGGGCCCCGCATGCTTTGCGAAGCATGCGGGGCGCCCGACCCTCTCGGATCGTTTGCCTCTCCCTCAAAGAGGAACTCTCTTTTTTAGGAGACCCATCACCGATGGGCTGTTCAGCACACCTTTGTGTTTTAAAGAGCAAGAACCCCTGTAAAGATACTTTACTCACCAAAGTATGCCTGATCACACTTTTATTCGTCAAGAGATTCATAAAGGCTCTGCCATTCGGCAATAGGGAACAGAAGAAAGCATCTCTAACCATACACGACCATCGTTGTTGCATGCGCATTGCGGACATGCTCATTGCCGGATAAAGTGTGCGCCAGACAAGTTATGGTATACTGGGGTAAATGACACAAATACCTGGGCTTTTTCAAAAATAGCCAACGCGTTGACCGAGTGTTGTCTCATTTCCCAAGAGAAGGAATGAGGATTGTGTCATGTTTCATGAGTCATGGAAAGCAAAAGGAGCCCTTTGGCCATACTTGAGGTGCCTGTTTATTTTCCGCTTTTTCATGACACCTGACACATGACTCATGACACAGACGTGAGCGCTGCCACTAATCGCGATGCATTTTGCAAAACCTCAGAAATATCTTAGGGTCGAATCAGGGTTGAATCTCGGGGAAGACCCTCCATAAAGACTGAAACCAGTGGGGTATGTGTCAGGGTTGTCCATGTCTGATATCTCGCGTGCTGAACTTAAGTACTTGGTTGAGCGTCAGCGTGAGGAGATCCGAACCCTTAACCAAGCAGGCAAGCTTTTAAGTGGCACCAGTGACCCACAGGCAGTCATTCGACTCATCATCTCTTACCTTCATCTGACCTTTCCTATTGCCTTCTGTGGTATTTGGCTGCTCGATCAACGCCAGTTGTACACCTATGCCTTTGCCCCCATCAGTCAGGTTGAGATCTCCAATACCATCCGGAACATTCGAAGTGCTATCAGCAATCTTTTGAAGCGCCCCGTTACAGAGGCCGAAACCATTCCCGTTTTCTCAGAATCCGGCACACCCACAGATCAGTGGATGGCATCGGCGACAACGCTGCGTTCGCACTGGTTTGCTCCCCTCAGTGTCAATGGCCAGCCCATTGGACTGCTCGGAGTCTTCAGTGGCCAGGAAGAAGCCTTCACTAAGGAAGATCATCACGCGATTGGCGTAGTGGCTGAGCAGCTGGCCTCTGCGCTGCGCAATGCCTTTCTGTTGCAAGAATTGCGACGGGCGGATGAACTGAAAAATCAACTCCTCTCCATTGTCTCGCATGAGTTGAGCACACCGCTGACGGCAATCAAGGAAGGGGTCAACCTCGTTTTCGATGGCTCCCTGGGAACCGTTACTTCGGATCAGCAAGAGTTCTTAAATACGGTCATCCAAAATGCGGAACGTTTGGATCGGTTGATTCAAAAAGTAAAAGTAGCCACAGAGCTTATGACCAGTCAGACCCAGTTTACGGTCGAGTCGTATGACCTTCGAACGCTCCTGAGTCATGTGGAAAAAAATTACCGTTCCCTTGCTAAAGAGAAAAAAGTGCATCTGAAAGTAGTGGGGTATCCGAAACCATTGTTCTGGTCTGTGGATAAGACCCATTTAACCATGGCTCTTGAGCAGCTGGTCGAAAACGCCATCCAAGCCACCCCCAAAGAAGGACTGGTCACCCTTAAGCTGGCCGCAACACCGATGGAGGCTCAGTTTCAAGTGCTCGATACCGGCTGTGGAATCGCAAAGGAGGCTTTACCGAACCTCTTTGACCGATTTCAATCGATCGGTGGAATCCACGATCGCAAAATGGGAGGCTTCGGCTTAGGTCTGTCGATCGCCAAAGCATTGGTTGAGGGACAAGGGGGGAAAATCAGCGTGGAAAGTATCTTGGATGAAGGCACCCAAATGACCATTCACATTTCCAAACGCACATGACGATCACTCGGAGGGACGGATCACTGGCCACTCACTTGGGGATCCTACAGGCAAAACAAGGGTTTCGAGATTAGCGGAGGCGACTAATTCTTCTATCCATCGTTTCAGGGCTTCATATTGTTTCTTGGTTTTGATTTGTTCCTCATAGCTGGATCGCTGGGTTGGAAAATCGTTTTTTAGATCGCCGGTGCGTTTATCCAAAAGCCGACACACACACCACTGTTTTCCAAACGGCATTGGCTCACCGATTGATCCGATAGCCATTGCGTGGAAGGCATAGATTTGCCCTTTAGGAATTCCCCATAGGTCCATATAAGCTTCTAAGGTCATCAAGCTCACCGGTCTGACGACATATTCCCCTTTTGAGCGCATCGTTTCCCAGGCCGACGGATCCTTGAAGCGACTGTAAAAAGCTTCGGCTTGCTCTTTTGCGTCGAAGACCACCATTTCCCCACCAACATGGTGTTGCTCGTCCAGAAATTCCTCCTGCATTTCTTGTTCGGTAGCCGCCACCACAAAAGATTGACGGACCTGTTCCTTAAGCTTGTCAATCTGAAATAAATAGCGCATCTGATTTTCAAATAGCTCCACATCTTCGCCCAGCTTTTCTTTTATCCATCGCGTGTAGGACTCGGGTTGCCCGGAACGTGTGAACTCAAGTTGTTGTCCCCTCAGGACGCTATTGATACGTTTTTCCAACTCTTCATCTGAGACCGAAATGTTTCGGCGAAACGACTCATAGTGAAGAATCAGAGCCTCCCAGACGAAGCGCTCCCGATCCTCGGAAGATGCATTTTCCTCCCAGGGCCTTGGAAATAGGTAGGACACGCGTTTGGCGAAGAAATAGTTGCCCGCACTGACTCCAACGCCAAAGATATATCCTGCTACTTTTTCACTGGAGGAGGACGCGGGGATGCTGTTTTGAAAACCAGCGCCTGCTTGCTTGGCTTGTCCCTCATCGGCTGGAGGCGGTGCACCAAACAACGAAGGTATCGGTGAACAGACACAGAGGAAGAAGAAACTCAAGAACCCAACCGTTCGTAACGTTAACATCCAGATCTCCTTTATGACGTCATCACTGGCATCGGTAAAAGTCAGGGGAGTCTATCGTCGTGTTCGTCCAATTGCAACCTCAAGCGCTGTTTCTTAAGTTCCTCCTCAACAACCCGCAATCGCACATCCAGACTATTGCCCCGTTGTTCCATGGCTTGAATCTGTTGTTCCAAGGCCTTGAACTTTCGAGCCAGATACTCTTCGATCGGAATCGGAGCCATGATTCCTCCCCGTTTCTCGATAGGCCAATCGGCAGGAACGTTGAAGTGAAGACCTTCCTCGGTTTTCTGGATGACTGCTGTATCTTTCGCTGCAGCATCCTCAGCCCACACAGGCAAGACTGCGTACCTGCTGATCCCGAATAGGATGACAAATACCGAAGCAAATTTTCTGTGGAATTTATTGTACCCTTTCATCGCGCTGTCCTCTATCCACTGTATCCACAAGCTCATGGCTGGCGAGCCGATGCATAGAAACGCTCACTAACCGAAGATAGCCATCCAATCGATCCTGTGTCTCTTCGTGTGTGGAGAGTCCCAGCCGAGTGATTTCATACAGAGAAGGAGAAATCTCCAGATGGTAGACAAAATCAACCCATTCCTCTAAGGTACAGGCAAACCGGACTTCCAGAGGGTATCGTTTACCCGACTCATCCGACTCATCCGACTCCACAGCCAGCGGCTTAATCTCTCCCACCTGTACCCGACTCTCATGTGCAAGATATTCCACCTCTTTCAACAGAGAAGCCATTTGTCGATCGTCGGCAAGGGCTGGTTTTAGATAAGATCGATAGTGATTCCGCTGTGCGAAAACCTCTTCCCGACGTGCCAATAATCTCTGGTGAGCCTGGAGTTCCTTTTCCATGTGTTTAATCTCCTGACGCACCATCCGCCCGTGTCTGGTCCATGGCATGATCACCCATCGGTCTAAGCCGACGACCAGCAAGGCGACGATACTGCCGATGGCTAACAAACGCTCTCGAGATCCTAGATTAGAGAACCCAAACAGCCGTAGGTTCATGGAAGGGTGCCATCGCTGATGAGCGGGCAGCGGATCTCAAAATCGGCGACATCTTGATCACCGGACTTACGCTTGGCAACCCGTTTCGCTTCCACTTGGCCAAAGATCGGGGCCGTATCGAGAGTGGCTACAAACTCATAGACCTGTGGCAGTTCTCGCGAGATCCCTTTCAACACGATACCGTCATCGGGAGTAAAGGTCAATGATCGCCACTGAATTCCCTCAGAGGAGTCTTGTGCCAACAGGCTGACGGCTTCCAACAGTTGCCCACGGTGTCGTAGACGTCCCTCAACGAACCCTAATTGGTGAAAGGTTTCTTCCACTGCAAATGCCTGCTCGGCACTCTGTTGATAAACCGCTCGCAAGGCTTCGTAATATCTGTATTGCTTATGCGCCCGGCCGATGATCAACAGGGAAACCAAAATCAGCGCAGCGATACATTGACATCCCAGCAATACTAATGTCTTGGCGCGGGACTCAAAAGCCTGACGTAATTTCGTCGCCTGAGGTGTCAAGTCGATCTGACTGGGTGCCGTTGCCAAACCCACAAGGCTGGCAAAGGAAACGTCTGCGAGGCGCTCATATGCCTGACGAACCGTATCAGGCATCTCTATACTCGCCCATGGCGGAATCAAATAAACGGGCAAGGCCATCTCTTTCTCGATTCGCACCTTCAACTCGGCCAGGCGTTCGATTCGACCCGTCAAAAGGATTTCCTTGGCTTTGGATGCACTGCTTTCAGCGTCAATCGCTTCCAGAGATCGCTGAAGTTCACCGATGAAACGCTCCCCTGCTTGAGTGGGATCCGCTTCCAAGTGCTCAGCGCCTGTGACGAGGCTTCGATGAAAGGTCGGCTGAGAGTGTTGCATCAACAGTAGGGTTGTCGTGCTGCTATCGATCTCAACTACCAAGGACATATCGGTCGCCGCCGATTTCCCTGATTCTTTCTTAACCATACGGAACCAGCTCACAAGCCCCTCAAGCTCGCAACTGACACGCTCAAGGGGCAACTGAGACAGCTCCACAAGGCGCACGGGCCTGCCAACGATATCTTGGTGGGCAATGATCAACAGGACGCGGGAATAGCCGGATCGCTCTCGGTCCAAGACTACGAAATCGGTCAATATCTCTTCTCGCGCGTATGGCGTGTGCTTCTCCGCCTGTAATTCCACGATGTCCCGAATCTCTTTCCAATTCGTCGATGGCAACGAGAAAAAGCGAACGGTGCATAAATGGGCGGGTATTGCCACCAAGATTTCCTTCGGGATCACCCCTTCGGTCGTGCACGTTTCTTGGAACACCCGAACCATTTCCTCCAGGCTTGCCCCTTTGACGGGACAGACGAACCATTTCGTAATCCGACGGGCATGAGAGGGCCCCTGCATCTGGAGGAGTTTCAGCCATTGTCCATCCAACGACATCACCGTCTGGCCCGAGGATGGGGTTTCAGGCATCCAACGGTTCATCCATTGAGCCAGACGATGCGGTTGTAGGGCCAGTTGGATCAAAATTTCCCGAGCATGCAGAGCGTTAAGGCGATTCTTCATAGAACTGACCATAGCTTCACACGCCCTTGGCGATCGATAATGCATATCCCCTGGACATGGCCCGAAGGCCCTCCATAAGCTGCCTCAATCTCCATCCGGAAAGCCTCTGAGCGAATCGTCAGAAATTCCTGAGATAATCGCATCAATCGAACAATGTCCTCCTGAGGTACATAGGACTTCAACTCGGATTCAATAGCTCCCAGACTGCTCAGGGGTCGATCATCTTCAGTCCGATCCTGTTGATCCTCTCCCTGTCGGAAGTCTAGAATGCCACGAACGCCTGCTTCGCTCAAGCCCAGGGTGCGCAGCACAACAGGGCTCGCTGTATTCAAATTCATCCGACCCGATCCATAGACCGTCACATAGGGCTCCAGGCTTCGATAGAGTTCCCTCGATAGGCCTTTTACCAACAAGAGTTCTTCGACATTCTCAAAGGGCCCATTCTTGCAATCGTAGGCTTTACGCAGTGAACGGTAATAGAAACCTTCGGCACCCAAAGGACGCTGTTGATCGTCTTCATCCCGCCAGTCTCCGATGGCCTGACTGATGGCCGTCGCTTCCTCAGGGCTTAAGGCTCCGATGATTTCCATAAGTTCCTGCAATACTTCGATTGGAGCCGTATTCAGATTGATCCTTCGCTCTTCATCAGCAAGTCCGTATCGCTGATCTTCGCCGGAATGGGATGTATCTTTGATGGTGAACCACCCCCCCGCTAGCGGATGCTGATGAAAACCGCTAGAAGGATTCACCCACACGTCGTTCAATCCATCAAAAGAAGGAGTAGTATCCCGCTGGAGCGTGAGTGCCGCATAGTGAGTGGCGCCTCTTGCGATATATTCCGCCTGAAGCTCATCGGAGAGCCTCTCTGAAAGGTTTAAGGCAAACAACGCTTGAGACCCAACGCTGGAGGCAAACACGCTTAAGATCACCACAGCCCAGACGACGTAAAGCAAGATGCTCCCTTGCGTTTGATAGCCGCACCGCGGATATCCTAAAGCCGTCCCTCGTCTAACAAGCTGCTGAAAAAGGCGCATCTGCTCTGTTGCCTGCCTTGCATCTGCACCTTTTTGAGCAGCCTGGGTATCCTGTGAGTTTTTCAACAACCTGCTAATGCAAAAGCTCATCATGCTTCAAGACTTATTACGTTTGCTGAGAAACCCATTTCGACTCTAGGCTGAGAGAATTTTCGATTGTAGATTTTCGATTGTCGATTTGTTGTGTTTCTCAATCGGCGATTATGAGACATCTTCATCAATGTCGACACCCAGAAAAATCATGAACGAAAAAACATCGGTGGCATGCCTGTTCGTTTGGATTTCTACTTCTGATCGGATAGCTAGGGGCGGACTCGGGGACTTCCAATGCTGTTGCCATTGCCTCTTGCCAGTTTCTTCGTCTTTTCCGAAATAGGTGAATCGAATACGCGTTACTCCTTCCAAGACCTCTTGGCAGCGATCGGTGACCGCCTGCGATCGAATCGATGGGTACGGGACAAAAGAACGACACAGAAAATTCTGGGAACCCTTAAGATAATATCCCAGCCGTCCCACTTCATCGCCTTCATCAGGCCCTTGGATATCCCGGCTAACAACCGCACAGGTAAACCGATCGTAATTTCCCTCGAATACAACCGGGGCAAAACGACGCACATTCAAAAGATCCCGTCGCATCCGGCTGAAAGCGACCATTGCGTTTTGACGAGGGCCCCGCAACTCGAAGGATCGCTCCCACACGCGGATGCCTCCAGCAAGAACAGCGATCACCGCCATCGCCACCATCGCCATCAACAATGAAGCGATGAGCAATTCAACCATGGTAAACGCTGTATCCGAAAAGGCATCTCCCTTCATGACGGCTGCGGTGCTGCACGAATCACCAGACCCACCCGAGATTCGTAGACCGACTGATTCTGAGGCCAACTCACAATGAGGCTTATCCATTGCAGTTGGGGCTCGTCGGCAACGGCAGTGGCCTCCACGCGCCAATGGAACAGATCGTGTCCCCTATAAAACTGGCCGTTCAAGCGCGGGGTGATCTGCTGGACGAAATCAAGTTCCAGGTCCGCCATTTTTTCCATCGCAAAGCCATACGCCCTTAAGCGATTCCTCGCCAGGCTTAAGGCCTGTGCCCCTCGAGCGAATGCCTGCATGATAAGCACCATCGCAGATGCGAGAATGACAACGCTCACCAAAATTTCAACGAGCGTTAATCCGTTATTTCGCATCCCAGTTCGTGACGTCATTGGTACCCTCTTTTCCATCAGGCCCCAAAGATAATAAATCATAATCCCTGGGAGGGTGGCTGCCTGGGTAGTGGTAGACGTAAGGCCGTTGCCAGGGATCCAAAGGATCCTGCTCAATGTAAGGTCCCTTCCAGTTATCAGGAACAGGAGGGCTATGCGGTTTCGTCAACAACGCCTCCAATCCCTGCTCGGTAGTGGGATAACGACCCACGTCCACCTCGTAGAGCCGCAGGGCCAACGAGAGGTTGCCTTTGATATCCGCTCGCGCAGCAGTCACCCTAGCCTCTTCCGATCGACCTACCAAACGAGGCACCACCATGGCGGCCAATGCCCCAATAATAACCATCACAAGCATCAGCTCGATTAAGGTGAAAGCCCTTTGAGTCTTCCCCACATCCATTTGAACCTCCCTATCGGTTGTTCGGCACACTGTCATTGGACTTGTCAGTAGTTATACGTGGCGCCCATTTCAAAAATCGGCAGTAGCACCGCTATGACAATAAAACCTACGACCAATCCAACGGTCAGAATCAACGCGGGTTCAATGAGGTTGGCTAGGGATTGCAACAATCGCTCGGTGTCTCGCTCATAATAGTTCGCTACTTCGATGAGGGCGTCTCCCACCTTGCCGGTTTCCTCACCGACAGCAATGGTATTTACGAGAAATGCGGTTCCCACAGAACAGGCCTTCAAGCAATCGGACAAGGCTGTTCCCTGCCGCAAGCCTTCCGTCAGGTGGCTCAGATCTGTTCGGATCGGGTAATTGGAGACGCCGTGCACGGAAATTTCAACCGCTTGCAGGATGGAAATACCATGGTTGACCTGCAGACCCAGCGACCTTGCAAAACGCGCCATCTCGCTTTGCTGAACGACGGTCCCTAACCAGCCCAAGTGAAGGACTAAACGTTCCCACAACAAACGGCCGCGATCTTGACTCATCTTCCAAATAAATCCCACGGCCAAGATAACACCAAACAGAATGCTCCAAAACCATGGCTGCGAAACCCATTGAGCGATTGCCAGAAGCGCACGAGTCGGCCAAGGCAGACGTTCTCCGAGTCCCAAGAGAAGTCGTGACAGACGCGGAATCACAAAAGTGAACATAAACATAACACTGAAGCACCCGACGACTCCCACAAACGCAGGATATGCGAATGCCATCCTAACCTTGGCGCGCATGGCCTGGTCCTGCTCGAGTTGCTGAGTCAAACGATCGAGTATCACATCGAGTGAGCCGGTGATTTCTCCGGATTGAACCAGATTGACGTAGAGCGGTGAGAAAACCTCAGGATATTGTGCCATGGCAAAGGAGAGGGTTTGACCTTGGCGAACGGCCTCGGCCAATTCGTGTAGCACCTTGCGTAACAGCAAATGCTTAGTCTGCTCTTCCATAATATTCAGGGCCCTGAGGATGGGTACAGCAGAGCGAATTAAGCTCGCAAACTGGCGAGTAAAAATGGCCATGTGAAGGGCGGGGACTCGATGCTGGCGTCTGGATGGAAGGGAATGTTTAACGGGCTGATCAATCGAAACGGCTTGCTCACTGATACGAACCGGCACGTATCCGAGCTCGGCAAGAGAGGCCAGAACGCTGCCTCGATTCTGCGCATCCATCGTGCCTTCTATAACTTCATGAGGGCCGCGTTTGGCAGTGTAATGGAATATCGGCATTGAAACAAGCGAACACGCAGATTCAAGCGCGTTTATTCTTCCGTTTTGGTAACACGGACGATCTCATCTTCAGGTGTGACACGCAACACTTCCTCGGGTGTGGTAAGACCCTGTTGAACCTTTTCCCACCCGTCTTGTTGCATGGTCCGCATACCCGACTCGATCGCTTTACGCCAAATCGTATCGGCGGTCGCTTTCTCCATGATCAAAACTTTAATGGGCTCCACCATCGGTAACAATTCGTAGATCGCCGTGCGTCCGAAGAATCCCGTGTTTTGGCAACGATCGCAGCCTTGGGCGCGATACACCTGCGCCAATCCCTTTTTCTGAGAAGGCACCAACACCTTGCAATGCGGACATAACATCCGAACCAAGCGTTGGGCGATAAAACACTCCACTGAAGAAGCGATCAGATAGGGCTCAATACCCATGTCAATCAACCGGGCAACTCCACTAGCGGCATCGTTGGTATGAAGCGTCGAGAACACCAGATGCCCGGTTAACGCGATACGAATGGCCAGTTCCGCGGTTTCAAAATCCCTCACTTCCCCTACCATCATAACATCAGGATCGTGTCGAAGCATACTTCGAAGTCCCTGTGCGAACGATAGGCCAATCTGTGGATGAACCTGCAGCTGCGTGATCCCTTCCATTTCGTATTCCACAGGATCTTCGATGGTGATGATCTTGCACTCATCCGTATTGATCGTTTTGAGCATGGCATAGAGGGTGGTGGTCTTCCCGCTTCCGGTAGGACCGGTGACAAAGATCAATCCATGGGGCGTGGTCAGCATATGGGCGATCTGTTCAAGATCCTCAACGCGGAATCCAAGATCTTTCAACTCCAGATGCATTCGATTGGGCAGAATGCGCACAACGATGCTTTCCCCCGCAGGAGTGGGCAACACGGAAATACGCAGATCTAACTGTTCATCACCCACCTTGACGCTGGCCCGTCCATCCTGAGGTAAACGGCGTTCCATAATGTTAAGATTGGATAGCACCTTAACGCGGGAAAGAATCGCCGGAAAGATCTGTCGAATGGTCGGTGGGACGTCCACATTTCGAAGGACCCCATCGATTCGATACCGCAATCGGACCTTCCCTCGATACGGCTCCAAATGAATATCTGTTGCCCGACGGTGGTGGGCTTCCAAAATGAGCTGATTCACCAGCTTGACCACCGAGGCATCCGTCGAAAGCTGCTCGATGTTCTCAATGGGCATCTCTCCAGCAGCCTCAAGACGAATGGTGCCTTCCTGTTCTTGCACCAGTTTGCTGATCGTTTCTGCACCTACACCGTAGTATTTTTTAATCGCTGTGCTGATATCCTCATCGGTGGCCAGTACGGTCTCTAGGGTGTAACGGTTCTGGAGCACGGCTCCCAGCTCTGCCACCATCTGAAGGTCTTGGGGATTGGCGATGGCCAGGGTCAAGGTTGAATTGTGGAGTCTCACCGGCATGACGTTGTAATGGAGTGCGACCTTAACCGACATGGCCTCCACCGCGTGACGCTCGATATTATCTTCTGTCAAACGAGTAAACGGCATGCGGTACTGACGGGATAATACCTGCAGCAACTGCTCAGCGCTGAGCCAGCCGCGTTCCAGAATGATCGAGCCCAGGGATCGATTGCTGACCGCTTGATGCTGCATGGCCTCAACGAGTTGCTCCTCGCTCAGCAACCGTTGGGTGAGCAATAACTGACCGAGTTTTGTCGTCTTGATCTCTGCCATCTCTATCCACTGAATGGGATTAATCCTCGAGCCAATTGACAGTTTTTCGGCAACCTGCTAAGAAAGCTGACCGATCATGTACATTTTTTCTTCAGGAACCGTATCGACGTATCCTGACAAGATCCACTCACATCCTGCTATTGTCTGAGTAACCGTTACATATTCCCCCGATCTTCCGGTGTAAGCCTCCGCGACAAAGAATGGCTGGGTAAGGAAGTTCTGCAATTTCCTTGCTCGAGCATAAAGAACACGATCATCCTGAGAAAGCTCGTCGATCCCGATAACAGCGACGATACGACGAAGCTCTTCATATTTTTGCAAGACCCGCATCACTTCCTGCGCGATTTCAAAATGATGCTGACCCACTACGTCAGGATCCAGGTTGGCCGAGGAAGAAAGCAAAGGATCCACCGCGGGATACAACCCGAGCTGAATGCGCTCTCGGGAAAGAACCATGATGCTTTCAAGGAAGCTATAGAGGGTCACAACGGCAGGGTCGGTCAGATCATCCGCAGGGACATACACCGCTTCAAGAGAAGTGATCGATCCGCCTTCTTGCAGGGATCGAATCCGCTCATGGAATTCACTCGCTTCTGAGACCAACGTCGGCTGATAACCTGTCTCAGAAGGGACACGACCCAACAACGTCGAGATCTCAGAACCCGCCTGGAGAAACCGGAACACATTATCCACAAACAACAGCACGTCTTTGTTCTCGCGTTGGATCGCTTCTGCCAAAGTCACCCCCGTCAGGGCGACCCCAAACCGGGCCCCGGGAGGCTCATTCATTTGCCCGAAAACCAACTGCACTTTATCCAACACCTCATGATGCGACAGCTCAAAAAAAAGCTCGTTTCCCTCGCGAATCCGTTCTCCCGCCCCTATGAATACGCAGGAGCCATGATGTTCCTTGACCATGTTATGGATCAATTCCAAGGTCAAGATGCTCTTGCCTAAAGCCGCTCCTCCTAAGATGCCGTTTTTGCTTCCTTTCACCAGTGGAAAGAGCAAATCGATGACCTTAATGCCTGTCTCCAGTAACTCAGGGATTTCCACTTTGGAATGCCTGATTATCTTGATCGCTTGCAAGGTGCGCCGAATGGGCCGATGGTCGCCTCCGACAATAGCCCCTTTCTGATCGATAGGCTGCCCCAGAACATTGACAATACGTCCGTACATTTCCCGCCCCACAGGAATCGTAACCGCGCTGCCGGTGGCATGTGCTCGAGCGTTACGTTGAAGATTCAAAGTCGACATGAGGGCGATGCATCGGGCGATATTTCCAGGCAGGTGTTCGGCAACTTCCAATATCAGGCTTTGACGGCTCGCCATTTGCACCTCGATCACATCAAATACATTCGGGATATCTTGGGCAGAAGGAAACTTGACGTCCACCACTGGCCCCTGGACGGCTACCACATGTCCCACGGTACCGCTGCCATTCGAAGTCATGAGTGGGGGGTATCCTCCTCATTTTCTTGAACGCCGGTAGGCGGAAGATTCTGATACAAAGACCTGGCCGAGAACAACTCACGGATGTTCCGATCGATCGATTCCCGTCTCTGGCGAAAATACTTTAACCGCAACATATAGCCTCGATGCGCGAGTTCTTGAGAACTCCCTTCCAAGTGCGTCGAACGCGCGGCTAACTCCGCGAGTCGAGCTAGCCCAAAAACATCGAAAAGCTTCCGGCCCAACCAGAACCAAACTAAATACTCCAACACCTCGGAAAACGCCGATTCCAACAACACCGCTGCTTCGCCTACCCCACGGGGTACGGTACGTTCTTGAAACCAAACCCCGCAGGGCAGTGCATGGATCAACTCTACACGCTGCAAGGTAAAGGAAAGCGCCCGCGGATAGACGATCGTCAAAGCCGACAGACTTCCGGACAACACCTGATTTAAAGCATAGTCTCGAACTCGTCCAGCAAGCTCCCACCGGGTGGAGTCTTGCACCCCGGGAAAAGGCTGACACGCAAGACCGTACTCCTCCACGAAGGCAAGTCCCCGTTCTCCGATCACCATGATCTGGCCAGGGGCTTGACGGTATTCTTGAACCGCACTTGAGACGACCCACTGGTTTAATCCTCCCAAAAGACCGCTGTCGGAGGTCACCGCAATCACCCCCACGGGCCCGGAATCCTGGGTAAAAGGATGTTTTATATGCTCCAGATCAAATGTTCCTGCAAGAGTCTCAACAGCGCTGAAGAATGTTTCGTGCAGACGCAGGGTGCGTTCCAGAGACTGGAATTGCTGGGCAGAGATCGACTTCAACGCGTCTAAGATATTTCCCAAACGAGCGTTGAAACCCATTTCCTGTCTGAGTCGAATCAAGGATGCCATCGGAATCAAGAAGCCGTTTTGCTCGGCGTTGTGAGCATCTGGACATAACGGGTCAGACACTCTTCTAACATCTGTTTCATCTGGGGTGTGAGCACTTTTTTAGAACGAAGTTCTGTCACCAGTTGAGGCGCCGCTTGTCGAACGACTGATCCAAACTCCCGCTTGAACTGTCTTAACTGTGCCGGGGAAAGAATATCCAACATCCCTCGTTGCAGTGCGAAAAGCTGTATGACTTGATCTTCCATAGCGATCGGTTGATACTTATCCTGGATCAACAGACCGGTTAGGGCCTCTCCACGCTTGATCCGGGATTCAGCCTCTTTCGAGAGACGGGTCCGCAGTTGCGTCATTTGTAACAACTCCTGATACTGCACATACTCCAAACGAAGTCGGCTGCTTACTTCTCGCATGGCAGACCACTGGGCCTTGCTTCCGATACGGGAAACCGAAAGCCCAAAATCGATCGCCGGTTTGATTCCTTTATTGAACAGAACCGAGTTCAAATAAATCTGTCCATCGGTCATTGAAATCAGATTACTCGGCACGAATCCAGTAACATCTCCCTGCAGGATGTCACAGATAGGAAGAAAGGTCATCGAGCCTCCCCCCAGATCCTTACGCAGGTAGCCAGCCCGTTCCACAAGCTGGGAATGGATATAGAAAACATCCCCGGGGTAGGCCTCGCGGCCCGGTGCGCGTTCCAACAAGAGAGACAACTGGCGGTATACCCAGGCGTGTTTGGTAAGGTCATCAAAAACAACAAGAACATCCCGTCCGCGTCTCATGAAGTATTCTCCCAACGTGCAAGCGGTGTAGGGTGCCAAGTACTGTTCCCCCACAGGCACTGAAGCCGGGGCACTCACGACAATGGTAAAACTCATGGCCTGGTGCACTCCTAATAGATGGACGATCTTGAGAAGACTAGAATAGGTCTTCCCGATGCAGCAAAAGATGCAGATCGTTTTTGCGTTCTTTTGATTCAAGATGGCATCCACTGCAAGGGTGGTTTTGCCAGTCATGCGGTCTCCAATGATCAGCTGGCGCTGTCCCTTGGCAATGGGAATCGCGGCATCCAGCATTCGCGTGCCAGTCTCTAAGGTCTGATCGACGGGAACACGTTCCATAACCCCCGGTGCTTCTCCAAAGAGAGCCTCTCGCCCATCGGATGGAATCGGCCCTGCTCCATCCACTGGCTCGCAAAGGCTGTTGACCACCCGGCCTACAAAGGATTCTCCGATGGGTACACGGAACTCTTCTCCCCGGTTGTAAACCTCATCCCCCGCTCGAATCTGCCCCTTGCCTCCAAAGGCTAAAACCTGCACTTCGTGTTCTGTAAAACCCATGACCATCCCCCGCGCACCGTTGGCAAATTCGACCTTCTGACCATTCATACAGGAGGGAAGGCCGATGACTCTGACAATGAGCTCACGGACGGATTTAACCATTCCAACCTCTCGTATTTCAAATCCCGAAGTAGACAAAGGATGCCTCTCCACCACCGATGAACGATTTTCTGTCACCGTCTTTTCCATGGCCCAATCATTCCTTCAGTTTTCTACGGTCATTTTCGTGTAGCTAAATCTAGGGATTGGAACCTACACGACGGGCGACTTGTCGAAGCTTATAGGAGAAGCTGCCATCGAGAACCAGGCTGCCGATCGTAATGGTAAGACCCGCGATAAGCATGGCATCCGTGGCTTCCATGAGAGTTATTTCCCTTCCCAATTTTCCTTTTAGCCACATCCCTATGGCCTGTCGCTGATGGGGATTCAAAGGTAATGCCGAGACCACCCGGGCTTCATGGATATGGTCCTGCGTTGTGACCGACTGAAGCTGGGCCAATCCGTTATGGATGAGTTCATCCAGCCAATGCGACTGCATATCCATCCGCAACTGACCGGGTAATATCTCTTGGACCATCTCACAGGCACGTTCGATAGCACGGGCTTCCATTCTCTGTTCCAATTCTTTCTGAATGGCTTGACGGCTTTCCAAACCTTGCTGAACGATACGTTCGCTTTCACTCCTCGCCTCCTGAAGCAACTGCGCTCGGGAGGATTCCGTCTCTTGTCTGGCTTTGGACACAATCTGGTCGGCTTCTGTCTTGGCCCGCGTCATCTGCTCCATGTACTGCTGTTCAGCCGCTTCCAGACGTTGCTTTAACTCTTCCTGACGACGGATGTACTCTGCACTGAGCGCCTGGAGGCGCCCGCTTGCATCCATCAGATGATGCCCCAGGATGCGACGCAGGACAAATACAAAAGCGATGAAAACGATAACCTGCAATAACAGAAATGGCCCGAATGGCATTTTCCGCCTATCCCTTTGCACTGAAGAGTTGCCAGACAATCAGAAATGCTACGATGGCCACCGATTCTGCAAAGATGAGCGTAATCGTCATGGCTGTCATGATCTTCGGCGCTGCTGAAGGATTTCTACCTAATGCCCCGATGCTCGAAAATCCCGTTGCCGCCATGACTAGGGATGGTCCCAAGATGCCTATAATAAAAATGATCGTCAATGCGAAGTTCCGGCTCATCTTTTCCACATTTCGCATTCAAACCGTTTCTATAACCGCAATCACCCTGTCGCTTGCTACACGAACGACTCCCCGTCGGATGGTGATCGACCGGCCGTCAATGGATAGTTCTCCCTTAACCAGTCGGCTCAGCAATGATCGGTGGAGAGGCAGGATTTCAAAAACCCCCTGCTCTCCTGGAAACGATAGGCTTTGGGCTCTTCCCTCAAACATCACTTGACTGGGGCTCACCACAAGAACCTCCAACTGTTTCTGCGCGGCTTTTTCCTTGACGTTGGGCATCGCACTCATCGATCCATCCGCTGTTCTGCAAAACGCAGAAAGGAGGGGGTCCACACCCTCCTCTGATAGTCTGCTTCTTATTGGTCTGTTTGGTCTGGGCTTGGGAAGAAGCTGGGCAGACTCCCTCAGAAGCCTATGGCGCTACCTCCGGTCTTCCTCCCAGTACTTGATCCTGTGATTGGGATTGCGGGAATTGCGATGAACGCCCCTCCGAAAAAGTCGTGTGCTTTATCCGTCGATGCCAGGTGAAGAAGAACTGGCCGGCCAAGAGTCCCATAAAGATCACGATCAGGAAAATCACCAGCCATGTCGTTGTGGTTGAAGGGGCATCTGACTTGAGTGGAGATTCCTCAAGCATTTCCGGAATCGGCGGCCCGCCTGTGAATGACAAGAGCTTTTCCAGCCGCGTGAGATCATCTTTGATCTGTTCCAACATCAACAAGTTGCGTCGATAAGCACCGATCCGCTGCTTGCGACTGATCGTCTCATCTACTTGTATCTGCTCAATATTACTCAGCCGATTTAAGATGGATTCTCCCAGTGACTTAGCAGAATCAGCGTATTCGCTCTGTCCCAGACGTTTCAATATAAGCTCGGTCTGTGTTCGCAACCCAAGAATCTCCTCTGAAGGGATGAACCACACATCGCGCACAATAACCTCGAATACGCGCATTTGCTTGGGAGCCAACGTCACTTCTGGCTTGTGGACGTAGTAAAGGGATTTGTCCGTATCGAACTCCACCTCCATATCCCCTTGCTCTAAAATATCCGTTGGTTTGACCTCTTGGGGAAGATCGATACGGATAGGGACGGTCCGGTTTTTATCGGAAGAGGGATTAACCGCAACAATACGTAGGGTCATCGGCTCTCGCTCAGCAACTATAGCCGCCTCGATGGAAGAAGTCATGAAGCCACAACCGATCAGCATCATTACCATGGCGATTTTGTGGAGCCCCACAGGATGAGCCTGTCGCACTGATAACTTCTCCCCTCCCAAGGAATCATGAGAAACTGCCTTGGAATTTTCGATTCTCGATTTTGGATTTTCGATTGGAAGCCCCCTGTTCAATCGAAAATCGACAATCGTCAATCGACAATCCCACGGGATGAGCCTGTGGCACTGATAACTTCTCCCCTGCCAAGGAATCATGAAACTGCCTGGGAATTTTCGATTCTCGATTTTGGATTTTCGATTGGAAGCCCCCTGTTCAATCGAAAATCGACAATCGTCAATCGACAATCCCACGGGATGAGCCTGTCGTACCGGCAAGTCCGCCCCGATCGGGGCGACATCCCGCCAACCCAATCGGCTCTGCACTAGCGTGTCGCCCACAGCCTTCGGCCGTGGCGCAATGGCAGGGTTGATAAATTCCGCGAAGCGAAAGTTATTGATAGATGACGTGAACCACCGGATCATCGATTCCTCCCAGCTTGTTCTCCATCAAAAGCTGCATCACCTCGGTTGCTCCTTGAACAGTATCTGTCTTCTTACGAATGTTTTGGATGGAGTCGGATTTCTCCAAACCTTTCTCCACACCCATCTCCATGAGTTGGCTAAAATCATAGCCTTCATCCCCCGCCAAGGCACTGATCCGCTCGGCGACGTCGTTAATCGCCTGCTTCATGCGGACGTTCGAGCCTTCTTCGGCCACTGCCTTGGGGATACGATCGATCCGTTGTTTGAGCACCTCGAGCTTTTGACCAAGTTGTCCATCACCTCCCAGGCTTCCCTGTAGATTCTTCACCGCTGTGTAGGTATCCTGGATCACTCCTCGTGAGGCACTGGAAGCAGCAATCTGTCCTGAGAGATCATCGAGAGAAGTCCCCGTGAACTGGAAAGAGCCTTGATCGAAGAACCCGGTGAGCGACTCGGTGACTAACGCGACCACCGACTTGCCTATCGGCACCAAGCTTCCGACCGATTCCGGAACGAGGTACTCGAAAGTAGTCACCTTCCCATCGCTGCCTACCTTCTTCATGGGGGTCTTGGCGGTCAGGACGACGCCATCCGCCGACAGTTCGATAAGCGGTGTCCAGTTATCCGCTCCAGCCAACTGAATGCTGATTGTCTCTCCAATCTTTGCACTGGTTTTCATCAGGAGTCGCCCCTCAGGACGTTTAACGAAGATCGTCCCCACCTGGAAACTCCCAATCGCATCATCCTTCACGGTAACGGTAATCGTTTTTCCAGGTTGGAACTTCGTTGCGGTTATCACCTGCTCCGCCAAGCCCCACTCGGAACTCCACTCGAACAGGTTCTGTGCACCGGAAATAGGCTGCATAGCGACTTCAGAAACCACCGCTATCTTGTCAAAGTTCTCAATGGTGATTTTGGGAGACAAACTGAGCCCCTGAGTATCGCGTGGGCCACGCCACCGAATGATAAGAGGAAGGCCTGTGTTGATTTCTTGTGGCGTTAGGAGCTTGGCACTTTGTTGATTGGCGACCGTCCTTAAATCGTTGGCTGTCGCCTGGCTTTGATTCGCAGCGCTGATGAGGGTATTGGAAGCCGTCTGGCTGTTTTTGGCCGCAGTATCCAGCGTGGATATCGATGTGCTGATGGAATGGGTGAAAGTGTCGAGGGTCCCTTGGATATCGGTACGCACCTGGGACAAGGGAACATCCAGATTTTTATTCACCTCATGTTTCACGTCTTGCAATTTCTGCTCCACATTAATGGTCAGCGTCCGCGGGGTTTTAAACACCCCTCCGGTTGCAATATTGATCGTTGTGACTACGCTGTAAACCTTTCCTGCCGTGAGGGAGGTCGGACTCCAGGTGAAGTTGTACTGCGGACTGGAGTAGAAACCCAGGGCATTCGGAGGGCCATTAGCAACGAATGATTGGATAAGGGTCGCGCCATCGTAGATGTCCACTTGACAGAGCACCGGGCCGGTCACCGTTGAGCCGTCGCGACGAAGCGTGGAAGTCACGGTAAGAGAGTCGGCAACTGCAGCAATAGGTGGATTAAGATTCGGCAGTGCTTGGACCGCAGGCACGTAAGCAAATTCCGTCACCGCCTCCCAGATATGCACCACTTGCGTTTCCATGAACACATCCAAGGGCGCCGTTTCCGGATAGTCTCGGTCGACCACGAAGTTAAGTGTCTGATCTCCATAGGACACACGGCTGAACTTAGCCGACCAGGAACCATATTGAAGCGGTTTGTCCTTGATGATCGAGGACAACCCGGACTCAGTCCAAGTGTAGGCAGGCGGTTGCGTCGAGCCAGGCTGGCTAGGCGTACCGGCACTGACCGTTAACTGATCCAGGTGGTTGTTGGTCAGAAGATCTCGAACGCGGAACGAAACCTTGTACAAATCAATTTTAAAGTCGGCATCCGACTGATCCGACACCGTTACATCAGCGGTATTCACCACACGCACACGGGAAGTCATCGAGACGGTATTCGGCACAAGCCAATTGTAACTTCCAGTGTTCGTCAGCAAAGCCACGATCACGTTGCCTGCAGGATAGGTGGCACCACCGTCGGTCGAATACTCAAGTTTTACGGTAGGCAGGGTGCCGGCTGTCGTCCATGAAATCGTACGTATTTCATTCACTACCCAGCGCTCGAGCCCATTCGGCGTGACAATGTTGAGGCGTCCCTGGATCTTGAAATCCGCATTGGAAACATCAGAAACATTGGCATCGTTGACATCTTCAATACGGACCCTGACAGCCGAAGAAATGCTATCCGGGACCATCCAGGCATAGTTGAAGGTACCGCTGGAGCCCACCCCATTGGGAGCCGAATTCGCGATTACGTCGGAATACGTGCTTCCGCTGTTAGTCGAGTAGGTCAGTTTGACGTTCGGAATCGTACCACCCCAGCTCCAGGCAATATTTCGGCTCTCACCGACACTCCAAAGCTCTCCACCGTTGGGTGCGCTGATCGTAAAGTTACCCTGGATATTAAAGCTCGCATCGGAGGCGTCGAACACCGTGGCATCACTCACATCCTCAACTTTGACTCGTGCCATCGTGGTGGGTGCATCTGCCACCGTCCAGGGATAGAAGGTCGGATTTGCAGGAGTCGATGCGACGATGACGTTCGGATAGGTCGTGCCTGCGTCCGTTGAGTAGGTGATCTTCACGTTTGCAATCGACCCGAGCCTCAGCCAACTGATGTCTCGCAATTGGCCTATCGGGAAGTTTTCGCCGCCATTGGGATTCGTGATGGTGAGGCTGCCCTGAATCTTAAAGTTCCCGTCCGAAGCGTCGTTGGCGTCGGAATCAGTCGAGGACGACACCCGGATACGCACTTGTGTGGAGATGGCGTCTTCCACCGTCCAGGTGTACGCGCCTGTGTTTTGGACCACGCCGTCATTTAGGGTCTGATAGTTTTCTTGAATGGGTTGGTATGCGGTCCCACCGTTAGTGGAAAGTTCCAACTTCACTAAGGATACGGTACCTGTATTCGTCCAGGCAATAGTCCTGGACTGAGCCACCGTCCAGATTTCGGCACCGTTGGGCGCGGTCAGGGTAAAACCGGCCTTGATCTTGAAGTCCGCATTCGAGATATCGTTGGCTGTCGCATCGACAGGATCACTCAAACGCACACGGCCCTGGGCGGTAATCGTATCTGGAATCGTCCAGGCAAAGGTACCATTGTTAGGAGTCAGACCAGCGATTGTCGTCCATGTGCCGCCGGAATTGGTGGAATACTCAATCTTGGCATTGGATACCGAACCGGTCTTAGCCCATGTAATGTTCTGCACACTTCCTACCACCCATTGCTCGGTCCCGTTAGGAGCAGTCACCGTGAAGTCTCCAGTAATGCGGAAATCGGCATTGGAGTCGTCCAAAGCTCCAATATCATTCGGATCGGACACCCGCACCCGAACTGTGTTTGAGATGGCATCTGGAACCGTCCACCCGTAGCTGCCGATACTGGGGGCGCTAGCGTTGATGGTCTGCAAGTCGGCGTTGAAGCCATCGCGGGAGTACTGGAGCTTGACATTCGGAATCGTGCCCACGATTCCCCAGGTGATGTTCTGAACCTGCCCCACCCGCCACTGCTCGGCACCGTTCGGTGAGGTCAAGGTGAAGATTACCCGTATTCGGAAGTCGCCATCCGAGGTGTCGAAGGCCTCGGCATCGGTTGTCTGCGATACACGCACCCTCACGCTGCCGGTCACATTGTCCGGTACGGTCCATCCGTAACTGCCGGTGTTGCTGGTTGAGCTTGTAATCAGGTTCGGGAAACTCGAGCCACTGTCTGTAGAATAGTCGATCTTCACGAAACTAACCGTACCGTTCGTCAGCCATGTGATTGTCCGCGCGCTGCCTACTGCCCACACTTCACCGCCGTTGGGCGCGGTCACTGTAAAACCTGCTTGGATCTTAAAGATGACATCGGAGGCGTCATTGACGGTGGCGTCGTTCGTATCGCTGACCTTGACCAGACAGTTGGTTGAAATATTGTCAGGGATAGCCCAGGCGAAGCTACCCGTATTGGATGTGGATGCGGTGATGGGGGCGTAGAGGCCGCCGCCATTCGTTGAAAATTCCAGTTTAACGAACGGAATGGATCCGTTTCGATCCCATGTAACCGTGCGAACCGAGCCGACGGTCCATTTCTCCCCGCCGTTGGGGGCCGTGATCCGCAGGAAACCTTGAATCTTGAAATTAGTGTTTGAGGCGTCGCTAGCCGTGGTATCGTTCACATCCGATACCTTGAGGCGCGCGGCTGTCGTAATGGCGTCTGGGATCGTCCAGGCGTACGTGCCAATATTCGCTATCGAAGATGCAACGACGCTCGGGTAGGTTGCCCCACCATCCGTAGAATATTCAAGCTTAACGTTCGCCACAGTCCCTGCACTGATCCAGGTGATGTTCTGTACACTGCCCACCGTCCAGGCTTCGCCTCCGTTGGGGGCGGTGACTGTGAAACCGGCCCGGATCTTGAAGTTGCCGTTGGAGGTGTCAAAGGCATCAACGGTATCGGTGACATCCGACACACGGATTCTCACCGTCGCTGAAATCGCATCGGGAACCGTCCACGCAAAGGTCCCTGTGTTGGGCGCGGAGGTGGCGATCCCGTTGGGATACGTGGTGCCGCCATTCGTCGAATACTCAAGCTTGACGTTGGCCACCGTCCCCGCAGTCGTCCAAGTAATACCCTGACTCACTCCAACCACCAACACCTCGCCTCCGTCCGGTGCTGTCATTGCGAAGCTGGCCTTGACTTTGAAGTCCGCATCCGAGGCGTCGAACGTACCGGCATCGGCCGCATTGGATACGCGAAGGCGCATAGTCGTGGTGATTGCGTTCGGAATCGTCCAGTTGTAGCTGCCCGTATTTGACGAAGCGGCCGTGATGACGTTGGGATAGCTAGAACCCCCGTCCGTCGAGTACTCGAGCCTGACGTTGGGTATCGTCCCAAAGGTCGACCATAGGATGGATTGTGTCGTACCGACGGTCCATTTCTCCCCACCGTTGGGAGCCGTCAGGTTGAAGCTACCACGAATCGTGAAGCTGGCGTTTGACTCGTCATAGACCGTCGCATCCGTCACGTCGGTAACCTTTACCTTCACCGTGGTCGATATCGCATCCGGAATGGTCCATGCAAAGGGCGTTCCAGTCGTCGCGTTGAGCGACGTGGCAATGAGGCTGCCAACCGGATAGGTCGTGCCACCGTCTGTTGAGTATTCGAGTTTAACATTGGCGATCGAACCGGCTTTGGTCCAGCTAATGTTCTGGTTGGATTCAACGGTCCAAATCTCTCCCCCGTTGGGCGAGCTCAAGGTGAGGGACCCCTTAATCTTGAAGTTGGCGTTGGACTCGTCATAGGCATCCGGATCCAGCACATCTTCAACCTTGACCCGCAACGTCGTTCCGATCGCATCTGGAATCGTCCAGGCATAGGACCCCGTGTTTGTCGTCGATGCGCTGATCGCGTTGGGATACGTCGTGCCACCATTGACAGAGTAAGAGAGTTTCACATTGGCAACGTTGCCCACCGTTGTCCAGGTAATGTTGCGGGTTTCCCCAACGACCCAGACTTCCCCACCGTTGGGGGAACTGAGCACGAACCCCCCCATGATCTTGAAGTTAGCGTTGGAGGCGTCAAACACAGTGGAATCCGATACATCGGTGATCCGGACTCGAACCTGTGTGCTCGTGGTGGTTCCCAAGACCCACGCGTAGCTGAGGGCACTGGCAGGGGTAGTCGCCACGATCAAGTTAGGATAGGTTGTTCCACCGTCGGTTGAGTATTCCAGCTTAGCGTTGACCATCGATCCGGTCTTGGTCCAGGTAATCGATTGTGTGGAACCGGCCGGCCACTTTTCTCCCCCGTTAGGCGATAGGAGCGTAAAAGAACCGGCGATCTTGAAATTGCCGTTTGATGCGTCGAACACCGTAGAATCCGACGTATCGGTAATCTTGACTTTCACCGTGGAGGACATGTTGTCGGGAGTCGTCCAGGCAAAGCTGAGTGCCGAAGCGCTGACTGAGGAAGTAATCGCGCTCGGATAGCTCACCCCACCATCGGTGGAGTAGTCCAAACGTGCCGTGGCGATTGAACCCGTCTTCGTCCAGGTGATGTTCTGGGTCGCACCAACGATCCAAACCTCCCCGCCGTCCGGCGCGGTGAGGGTGAAGGAACCGGCGATCTTAAAGTTCCCATTCGATGTGTCATTTACGGTTGCATCCGTCAGATGAGTGATTTTCACTCTAACCGTCGATGAAAGGGTGTCCGGAATCGACCAGACGTAACTGAGCGCAGCGGCTGGACTCGAGAGTGTAATGACATTCGGGTATGTCGATCCGCCGTCGGTGGAGTACTCAAGCTTCACAGTGACAATGGTACCGGTCTTCGCCCAGGTAATGTTCTGGGAGGAGCCGACGATCCATGTCTCGCCACCGTTGGGGGCATTGAGCGTCAAGGATGCCTTGATCGTAAAGTTGGCATCTGAAACATCCACCACAGTCGCATCGTTCTCATCGCTGATTTTGACCTTCAGGCTGGTGTTAATAGCATCAGGGATCGTCCAGGCATAGCTCAGCGGCGCCGCAGGTGCCGATGCAGTGATCAGATTCAAATAGGTCGTCCCACCATCCGTTGAATATTCGAGCTTCACGTTCGCAAAGGAACCCGTTCGCGTCCACGTAATGTTCCGGGAGGCACCGACGATCCAGACTTCAGCGCCATTGGGTGAGGTGAGGGTCACCGACCCCTTGATCTTGAAATTGGCGTCCGAAACATCTGTCACAGCTGAGTCACCCGTATCCGTGATCTTCACCCTGACCCCTGTTGAAAGGGCGTCCGGCACGATCCACGCGTAGCTCAGCGTCCCGGCCGATGTGGAAGCCGTGATGAGACTGGGATAGGTCGTGCCTCCATCGGTCGAATAGCGCAACTCCACGTTCGGAAAGGATCCTGTCCGCATCCAAGTGATAGCGCGACTCTCCCCCACCACCCAGACCTCGCTACCGTTTGGTTCACTCAGAGTCACGGAACCCCGGATGTTGAAGTTCGCGTTCGACTCATCGTACACGCTGGAATCCGCTGTATTCGTTACCTTGATCTTGGCCTGCGTCGTTGGCGTATCGGGAATCACCCACGCGTAGGGAGTCCCCGTCGTTGCTGAAACCGACGCCACGATCAAATTCGGATAGCTCGTACCCCCATTGGTGGAATATTCGAGTTTCACGTTGGCGATCGAGCCGGTCCTCGTCCAGGTGATGTTCTGCGTCGTCGCGATGAGCCATGCCTCCGCCCCATTGGCAGCGGTGACGGTCAGGCTACCTGCGATCTTGAAGTTGGTGTTCGAGATATCAAACACAGAGGAGTCGCTCACATCGGTCACCTTGACGCGGGCGGTGGTTGTGATCGCGTCGGGAATCGTCCAGCTATAGCTGCCGGCCGATGCAGAAGTGGAGGCCAGGATGACATCCGGATAGCTGACGCCACCGTCGCTTGAGTATTCCAACTTCACATTGGCAATCGAACCGACCTTGGACCAAGTGATTGGCTGGCTTGCCCCAACAATCCACGTTTCGCCGCCATTCGGGGCATTGAGTGTCAGCGAACCCTTAATGGCAAAGTAAGCGTTGGAGACAGCGCTCACCGTAGGATCGCTTACGTTGCTCAAGCGGACTTTCACCGTATTGCTAATAGCGTCAGGAATCGTCCATGCGTAAGCAGACGGCGTGGACGGCACCGAGGCGGTAATCAGGAAGGTCTGCAGTTCATCGGCAAAACCGTTCTTCGAATACTCGAGCTTCACGTTCGGAATGGTCCCAGTCTTTGTCCAGGTGATGTTCTGGGTATCAGCCACGACCCATATCTCACCACCATTCGGCGCCGTGACGGTGAGGGAACCCTTGATACCTAAGTTGGCATTAGAATCATCGAAAACACTCGTGTCACCCGTGTCGGTGATGCGAACCTTTACGGTGTTTGAAATATCATCTGGAATCGTCCATGTGTAACTCAGGGTAGCGGCAGCGGTGGAAGCAATGATGACTTTTCCCGGATCCGGCCAGGTGATACCACCGTCAGTCGAATACTGCAGCTTCACATTTAAGATCGAGCCAAATTTCGTCCAGGTGATGTTATAGGAGGAGCCGACGATCCATACTTCACCCCCATTGGGTGCTGTAATCGTCAACAGACCCTGGATCTTGAAGTTCGCGTTGGATTCATCAAAGACCGTGGAATCCGACACATCACTCACCCGCACCTTCACCGTTGTGGCTGGGGCATCCGGAATGGTCCAGGCATAGGGGGTACCGCTCGTTGCAAAGACTGAGGCGATAATCAAATTCGGGTAGGTGGCGCCGCCATCGGTTGAGTATTCCAGCTTCACGTTGGCAATAGAGCCCATCTTTGACCAGGTGACGTTCTGAGTCGTTGAAATGGGCCAGGCTTCACCGCCGTTGGGCGAAATCAACAACAAGGAGCCGCGGATCTTGAAGTTACCGTTTGACACATCGAACGCATTGGCATCCGACGCATCGCTGATACGAACCTTGACTGTAGTCGAGATCGCATCGGGCACGGTCCAGGCGTAGGTGCCGGTGTTTGAAGTCGAGGCAATAATGAGATTCGGGTAGGTAGCGCCGCCATCCGTCGAGTATTCGAGCTTAACGTTCACCACGGAGCCCGCGGTCGTCCAGGTGATGTTGCGACTTTCCCCGACCGCCCATACCTCCCCGCCGTTCGGTGAGGTCAGGACAAAACCACCCATAACTTTGAAGTCAGCGTTGGAAGTATCGTAAACCGTCGAGTCCGAGGCATCCGTAACCTTCAGCCGTACCGTTGCAGAGATCGCGTCGGGAATCGTCCACGCGTAGATACCGGTGCCGGCTCCCGTAGAAGCCGTGATGAGATTCGGATAGCTGGTCCCTCCATTCGTCGAATACTCAAGTTTCACGTTCGTGATCGATCCGACTTTAGTCCAACTCACGTTCTGTGAAGTGCCCACGGCCCAGGCCTCGCTGCCGTTCGGGGCGATGAGAGTCAGCGAACCGACGATCTTGAAATTCGCATCCGACGCATCGTTCACCGTCGTATCAGCGTTGCTGGTGACATTGACCCGCAGTTGAGTCCCGATCGCATCGGGAATGGTCCAAGCATAAGGGGTACCGGTCACGGCATCTGCAGAAGCGGAAATAACCGTGGGATAGGTGCTGCCGCCATCCGTCGAGTATTCGAGCTTCACCGTCGCAAACGTGCCCTGCTTCGTCCAGGTAATGTTCTGGCTGGTGCCTACGATCCAGACTTCCCCGCCGTTGGGGCTGGTGAGGGCAATTTGACCTTTGATCTCGAAGTTCGCGTTGGAGGCATCGTTGACTGTAGCATCCCCGGTATGGGTGATCTTTACGCGCAGCTGGGTACCTATCGCATCGGGAACCGACCAGGTATAGCTGCCGCTCGTCGCGCTCGTTGAGGAAGCAATGATGTTGGGGTAGGTCGTGCCGCCATTCGTTGAGTACTCGAGTTTGACCGTCGCGATGGTGCCGGTCTTCGTCCAGGTGATGTTGCGACTCTCGCCAACCTTCCAGACCTCGACGCCATTCGGAGAGGTCACTGTGAGTGAGCCTTTAATCTCAAAGTGAGCGTTGGAGATATCCACTACCGTGATGTCTGCAGCATCGCTGGCCCGGACCTTGAGCGTTGTGCCGATGGCATCGGGAACCGTCCAGGCAAAGTTCAAGGGGCTGGCTGGGGCGGAGGCGCTGATTAAGAAAGTCTGGAGCTCATCGGAAAAACCGTTCGTCGAGTACTCCAACTTCACGTTGGCAAACGAACCGGTTCGCGTCCATGCGATGTTCTGGCTCGCACCCACGATCCACGTCTCACCCCCATTGGGGGCGCTTACCGTAATCGAGCCTCGGATTTTGAAATTGGCATCAGAATCATCGAAAACCGATGCGTCGGCGGCATCGCTCACCCGAACCCGCAGCTGTGTTCCGATCACATCGGGAATGGTCCATGAATACTGGCCGTTGTCCGCACCGACAGGTGGATCCGTATTCGCGCTCGTCGAAGCCGTGATAAGATTGCCAGCGGGCCATGTGGCCCCGCCATCCGTCGAGTACTGCAGTTTCACATTCGTAATCGCTCCAAAGACATTCCAGGTGACGTTCTGGGTCGCCCCAACGACCCAAACCTCACTACCATTCGGGGCCGTCAGTGTCACACTCCCTTTAATCGAGAGATTGGCGTTGGAAAGATCGCTGACCGTTGCGTCGGAGGCATCAGAGACCCGAAGTTTCACCGTAGCCGATGGGGTGTTCGGAATCGTCCAGGCGTAGAGCCCGTTGTTGTCAACCGGCGGAGGATCAGCCGGTGCAGAGGCGGTGATGACGTAGGTCTGGAGCTCATCGGAAAAACCATTCGTCGAGTATTCGAGCTTGACGTTGGGCAGCGAGCCGGTCCGGGTCCAGGTGATGTTTTGCACGGTGTTGATCTGCCATCCCTCGCCACCATTGGGGGCGGTCAACAGGAGGCTTCCACGAATCTTGAAGTTGACGTCCGAGGTATCGAAAGCATCCGTATCTGCTGCGTCGCTCACTTTCACTCGCACGGTCGTTGAGATCGCATCCGCCACCGTCCAGGAGTAGGATCCGCTGTTGGAGGCCGAGGCCGTGATAACATTCGGGTAGGTGCTGCCGCCGTCGGCGGAGTATTCCAATTTCACATTGGCTGCGGTTCCAACAGTCGTCCAAGTAATGTTCTGGGCGCTGCCAACGGTCAAGACCTCCCCGCCGTTGGGGGCAGTGAGGGTAAGACCCGCCTTGATCTTGAAGTTCGCGTCCGATACATCTGAGACATCGCTTGGGAAGTCCACATCGGATACCTTTACCTTAACGGTGGCGCTCGGGGTGTTGGGGATAGTCCAAGCATAGCTGAGCGATGAAGCCACTGTGGTTGCCACAATCAGGTTCGGGTAGGTCGTCCCGCCGTCGGTCGAGTATTCGAGTTTGGCGTTGGCGATGGATCCGATACGCGTCCAGGTGACGTTCTGGGAATTTCCTACCGTCCACTTCTCGCCACCGTTTGGAGCAGTCAGGGTCAGCACACCGACAATCTTGAAGACCGCGTTCGACTCATCCTGCACTGTGGCATCGCTTGTGTCACTCACCCGAACCTTGGCCGTCGCCGTAATCGCATCCGGCAGAGTCCAGGCGTAGGTACCGGTCGCGGCATCTGTCGATGCAGTGATCAGATTTGGATAGGTGGATCCGCTGTTCGTAGAGTACTCAAGCTTAACGTTGGTGATGGAACCGGTCCTTGTCCAGGTGACAGCGCGGCTGCTGTTAACCGTCCAGAGTTCCGCGCCATTGGGTGCGGTAAGCGTCAAGGCCCCTTTAATCGTAAAGTTGGTATTGGATACGTCGTTCACGGTAGAGTCGCTGGCATCAGACACACGAACCTTCAATTGCGCGCCGATGGCGTCTGCGATGGTCCATGCGTAGCTCAGCGGTGCTGCCGGTGTCGATGCGACGATGGTAAACGTCTGGAGCTCATCGGCGAAACCGTTCTTTGAATACTCCAGTTTCACGTTAGCGATCGAACCCTGCTTCGTCCAAGTAACGTTCTGAGAGGAACCGACGATCCAGGTTTCCCCACCGTTGGGAGCAGTGAGCGTTACAGAACCCTTGATCGTGAAGTTCGCGTTGGTGTCATCGGTCACCGTTACGTCATCCACATTTGTGATCCTCACCCGAAGCTGTGTGCCGATGGAATCGGGAATCGTCCAGGCGAAGCTTAAGCTCGATCCGGCCGTGGAAGACACGATCACATTCGGATAGGTGGTGCCGCCGTTTGTCGAATACTCGAGCTTAACGTTTGGAATGGTCCCAGTCTTGGCCCAGGTGATGTTCCGACTATCGTTGACGATCCACGTCTCACCGCCGTTGGGTGAACCCAACGTCAGTGTTCCCTTAATGGTGAAATTTCCGTTGGAGGCATCCGTCACGGTGTTGTCGTTGACGTCGGTAATCCGGACGCGCAGATCGGTATCGATTTCATCCGGAAGGGTCCAGGCATAGCTGAGATTCGCGGCAGGCGTTGATGCGGTGATCGCAATGGGAAACGTGGCACCGCCATCCTTTGAGAGATCAAGCTTCGCGTTGGCGATCGATCCCCCTCGTGTCCACGTAATGTTTCGGCTCTCGCTGACTTTCCAGACCTCGCCACCGTCCGGTGCTTGGATGAAAAGCGATCCCTTGATGCTGAAATTCGCATCCGATGGGTCCGTTACATTCGTGTCGTCGAGCTGGGTGATTCGGACACGTCCCTGCGTGGTCGGGTTATCCGGAACGGTCCAAGCATAACTCGTATCCGTAGCAGGAACCGTGTTGCTGATCAGATTGCCCACGGGATAGGTCGTACCACCATCGGTCGAATATTCGAGCTTGAGATTCCCAGTCAGTGTTCCCGTCTTCACCCAGGTGATATTCTGTGTCGCGTTGATCGGCCAGCCTTCATTACCGTTAGGTGCAGTGACGGTAATCGAGCCACGAATCGTGAAGTCGGCATCCGAGGTGTCGTTTAGGTCGAGGACATCGGGTGTGGTGTCGTAGGTAACCTTCACGCGCCGCGTGGTCCCGATAGAATCCGGAATGGTCCAGGGATAGCTCAGATTTCCACCCGATGTGGAGGCGACGATAAGATTCGTATAGCTCACACCACTGTTGGTTGAGTACTCCAACTTAACGTTCGGTAGCGTTCCCGTCTTGGTCCAGGTAATGTTTTGGGTCGTCCCCACAACCCAGGACTGGCCTCCGTTAGGAGCCGTCAAAGCAAGGGAACCCCTGATGGTGAAATCTGCATCGGAGGCATCGATGACCGAAGCATCTGAGGCATCACTGATCCGGATCCGGCACTGGGCGCTGATGCCATCGGCCACTATCCAGGTGTAGCTACCGGCGCCCGCAGGCGTTGAGGAGACGATGACATTGCCGGCAGGCCATGTTGAGCCGCTGTCCGTCGAGTATTCCAGTTTTGCGTTGGCGATAGCCCCCAGGGTTGTCCAGGTAATGTTCTGGGGATCTGCGACTACCCAAGTCTGGCCGCCGTTGGGCGCTGTGATGGTCAGTTTGCCCTTTAGCCGAAAGTTATTCTCTGACGCATTTGCCGCAGCCTTACCTGCCGTGACCGGTGTGATTCTCACCCGGGCTGTCGTCGATAGGGGCGCATTAGACGGAATCGTCCAGGCATACTGCCCGTTATTCCCACCAGTCGGTGGATCGGTATCCGATGGGGTAGAGGCAATGATGAGGTTCGGGTAAGTAGATCCTCCATCCGTCGAGTACTCCAGTTTGACGGCCCCTACCGTACCGGTGAGGTTCCAGGTAATGTTCTGGCTCGTCCCAAGCTCCCAAACCTCTCCGCCATCAGGAAAGGTGATGTTGAGAGATCCTTGTATCGTGAAGTTGGCGTCCGATTCATCCGTAACAGAAGTCTCGTTGAGGTATACGATCTTAACCCGCAGATCATTGTCGATCGCATCGGGGACGGTCCATGCGTAGCTGCCAGCGGTAACCGCCACGGAATTAGTAATCATGTTGCCTGGATCGGGGTAGGTCGCCCCGCCATCCGTCGAGTAAAGCAACTTGACGTTGCCACTCAAGGTGCCGGTCTTCGTCCAGGTAATGTTCTGCGTATCTCCGACTACCCAGCTCTGACTCCCATTGGGTGCCGTGAGGGTTAACGTACCCTTCACCGTGAAGCCGGTGTCCGAATCATCGTAGACCGTGCTGTCGGCCGCATTCTCCAAGCGCACTTTAACATTCGTTCCAATGATGTCGGGAACAGGGTTCCAGTTGTATGAACCCACATTCGAGATCGACGCTCCACCTGCAATCGGGTTGCTGAAAGTAGCGCCATCGGTGGCGTAGTAGAGCTTTACGCCGGAGACGGTCCCATTCGTGTTCCAGGTAATGTTCCGGGTCGTGTCCCCAACAAACCAGATAAGATTCGTATTGGGCTGCGTCACGGTGAGCTGGCCTTTGATCGTGAAGTTGGCATCCGAGGTATCGAAGACCGTGGTGTCAGTGACCAGCGTCACCTTAACGCGAAGCTGAGTCTCGATAGCATCTGGGATCGGGTTCCAGTTGTATGACAGCGCGCTGGCAGCCGTGGTGCTGTTGATCAGGGTGTCGTAACTTGTACCACCGTTGGTCGAGTAACGCAGCTCGACATTGCCGGCCATCGAACCCGTGGTTCCCACTCGCGTCCACGTAATGTTGCGGTTCGTCTCGCCGACCTTCCAGACCTCGCCGTTGTTGGGTGCAACGAGGGTCAGCGTTCCCTTGATGGAAAAGTTGGCATCTGATTGATCCTCAACACTCGTATCGGTCACCAACCGCACGCGCACCCGGATATCGCTGTCGATGTCATCCGGGGTGGCCCAGTTGTACGGCGTACCGGAGACTGGATCCAAACCCGTGGCAATCAGTTTGCCTGCTGGAAACGTCGCCCCGCCGTCCGTTGAGTAGTGCAGCTCTACGTTGCCAATCGAACCGGTCTTGGTCCAGCTGACCGGACAGGATTGGCCGACGGTGCAGGTGCCACCGCCATTGGGCGCTCCCAAGACCACGGTCCCCTTGATGGAAAAGTTGGAGTCTGAGGCGTCATCGGCGACGTTAACGGTATCTGAAGGAATAACTCTGACTTTCACCGTGTTGTTGATCCCGCCGGTGACATCAGGAATCGGAGACCAGCTGTAGCTCCCGCTTGCCCCTCCGATCGGAGTCGAGGCCACAATGACATTCGGGTAGGTGCTGCCTCCATCCGTCGAATAGCGAATTTCCACTGTGCCAGAGACCGTGCCGTTGTTGTTCCAGGTGATGTTGCGCGAGCTACCAATCGGAAAGACGTCGCTGCCGTTGGGGGAAGTCACCTGAACGGCTCCCTTGATTCGAAAGACGTTGTTGGAGGTATCAAAGATGGCGGGCGCATCTACATTGCTGATCTTGACGCACGTGTTGCCACCGATGGCATCCGGAATCGTCCACGGGAAGCTTCCGGCCGAGGCCAGCGTCGATGCTACGATCGATGTGTACGTACCCCCGCATCCTGTGCTTGAATACTCCAACTTCACGTTATTGACGCCAGTACCGTTGATGGTCCAGGTAATGTTCTGCGTGGTGCCGACAAGCCACACCTCGGTTCCACTGTTAGGGCTGTCGACGACAATCGAGGCCACGATTGTGAAATCCGCATCGGATTCATCGAACGTCGTGGCATCCCCGTTTTGCTCCACTTTAATTCGCGAGAACGACCCGATTGCAGCAGTCGGAATGGTCCAGGCATAAGTACCCGTTGCCGAAGCGGCTGTCACGATCGTATCTCCGTTTGGCGCTGCGTAGGAACCCCCACTGTTCTTGGAATAGTAGATGTTCACGCCTGTGGGGGGCAATGTTCCGGTAGAGGTCCAAGTGATGTTGTAGGTCTTTAGGGTTTCCCAGTTCGGGCTCTGGGGTCCGTTTGGCGTAGTGACGGTGATTCGCCCTTTAATGCTGAAATCAATGTCGGACTGGTCGTTTACACCTGAGGCATCTGAGGAAAGTTCGGCACCGACCCGTAGGTCGGTGCGAATCTTGTCCGGAACCGGTGTCCAGTTGTAGGTCCCGACGCTGGGAGTCAACCCTGTCGCAATCGTGCTATCGAAAGTGGTACCGCTGGCTGTATAAAGCTTCAACGTCACGGTGCCGTTGTCATCCAAGTTCCCCGTCCGACCCCATGTGATTGTGCGGCAGTTCGCTCCAGGACAAGAGTCGCCTACGAACCAGGACACCGCGGTGTTCGGAGAGGTCACCGTGAGTGTTCCTTTAACAGTGAAGTCGGCATTGGAAACATCAGAGTTCCGAACGAGCAGGTCCAAGTCGGTGATCTTCACCCTCAATGTAGACACGTCGAGATCCGTCGCCCCAATGCTCGCGGGAATCGTCCAGGGAATGGTATCCAGATTCGCGCAGACGTCGGAGGCAATGCCCAACGGGTAGGTGCTGCCGCCGTTCGTTGAAAGCTCAATCTTCAGTCTGTGTGCAGGCCCTGCTGAATTGCACGTTCCACTTGATTCCAGCTCGGCGGCGTGCTTCCAGGTGATATTGTGGCTCTCTCCGACTTTCCATACCTCGCTGCCGTTGGGGCTTTTGACAGTCAACGGCGTAAACTCAGTGACGAAATATTGGACATCGGCTGCAATCGCCGCAGCGATGCTCTGGTTGGTTCCTGAGCGCACGCTGGCAAAAGTGGTCGAGGTGGTGGCCGCTCCAATTGGCGGTAGCAGCTCCACGGCAAACCCAAGATCATCCGCATAGTCTCTGGTCGTGTTGCTGGAACCTGTCGCCGTCGTTGTCGCTGCTCCAAGAACCAGTGTCCGGCTAGGTCTCACCGCGGTGAGTGAGGCGGTTTTCTGAGCCGGTAGAACATAGCCAGTCGTGCCACCGGCTCCCAGGCCGTGCGAAGCAGAACCGCTCAGTTTCAACTGTGTGGATGTGCAGGCGGGTGAGCAGTCGCTGCCGGTAAGAACGTGCCAGTTACCGTTCACTGGGTTGCTGACGGAACCCCCAACGCTATGGCCGCTTACATTGATCAGATCGCCGGTACTCAAGCCGTGAGCAGCGCTTGTCGTTATCATGATCGGCGTAGCGTCCGTCGATGAAGAAATCGCAATGCGGGCGGGTGTGCCGCCCGTGCCGCCTCCCCAGGAGTGGGTGCCTTTTTGAACCAAGCTGATTCCATCGATGAGATCCACAACGTGGTAGCGTATACGTCCCTCGCTATTTGTGTTGGTCGACGCATAGCCTCTGGTAAAAGTAATGGTGGTGCCGCTCGTTACTGTGCCCCGAGCGTAGATTTGATTGTCCCATCCTGCTATCCCTGAGCCACCGGTGAAAGAGGTGAACAACAACGCGTTCGCCCCGCCGCTGGAAAGACCAGGGCTCAGGGGCCCGGAGTTGACAGGCAGCGGCCCTCCACCGTCGGGATCCAGTCCGTTGTTCGTGGCGGTTTGGTTCGTGGCTGCGGTGCCAGGCACCGGCAGCGAGACTATCCCGGTGTAAACTGTCGTATCCGTCAAAAACTCGATGACCTGCCACACGATCTGAGTGGCTTTGGTGCCTGTGCCAGCAAACCGCTCGACTCTCAGATTGGAGTTATCGATAAACGAAGGGAGTAGGTAGAGTTGATGCGTCTGGTTTTGGCTGGTGAAGGCGCCTTTGGTCATGACAATCGGCACGGCGTGACAGGGAAAGGTTATGGGAGTACACCCGCTCGTATCCAACGCCATCGGGATAGTGATGGTCTTGTTCAAGTCTGTCGGCTGCAGGCTCGAAATGCCTCGCTGTACGCTGACTCCATCGACGAACTCAATAACCTGCCAGGAGACGCTCGCGCCGCTGGTGCCACCCCCACGCTCGATGTCAATGGTGTTGTTATCCTCAAACTGGGCGACGAAAAACCAGTTCTGATCGCGTTGTTGGCTAATGCTGTCGGCTTCGGTAGACAGCAAGATGATGGATTTGGATTGGTCCACCGGGTAGGTCAGGTTGATGGCTTGAACGACGTCGTCCGTGTCAAAGTTGGCGATGCCGCTTTGTATCCTTTTAATCTGCACGGCTTCTGCAAGGGGGCCCCAGAAACTCCAGATGAGGACAGCAATGAGCGCTGTCCAACCGGCGAGAAACCGTGGAACAAAAACGGTCGGTCGCGCCCGTACAGGCCGCATCAGAAAATCAGGGGCGTCATTGCTGTGCATCATCAGCATCTGTGGGAATGCCTTCCGAAAGCTCCGGCTCAAGACTCGGTGCTGGTGCTCGACTGACCAAGGCCAACCGAATCGCAGTCCGCGATGAGCGGCTATACTTTCCCTGACCGTCTTTCATGAGTATCTCCCGATATTCCACCAGGACGGTATCGCCGGAATGAATCTCTCCTATCGATGAGATCCCTTGCAGTTTAAGCTTGGAATCGAAGGGCAGGTACAGCTCGCTTGCGCCCGTCTCCGTGCGGGAGTGCTCAACGGCAACGCCATGATTGTTGATCGCAGAAATGGTACCCTGTAGGAGTTTAAAACTCGTGTATCCTTCTTCAACCCCAGCCCATACACCTGCTCCAAAACCACAGAGGCAGCTGTAGATCACGATCCCTAAAAACAGTTTTTTAGTCATAGGATTCACAGGATCAGGTCTCGCTGGTTACCTGACTTGCGTCGCGTCCGGGCTGGCTGGTCCCTACGAAACGAAAGGTGATGGCCGGTTGTCCCATCGCCTGACGGGTTAGAATACCGTGCATCGTTCGGCCATCCCATTCCCCTCGCCAGCAGATGATCTCGCCACGAGGACCGGTCTGCATCGTTTCCCAGAGTATCGTTCCATCGGACTGAACGCTCAACGAATAGTTTGAACTCTCAAAACCCTGATCGCTGAGGGACGTAGAGGTAACCTTTCCCGCTTCGAATTGGAGACGATCGATCTGCGGCGCCACGTCACCGGTAGCATCCAGAGGACGAATCTGTACCTGCCAGATCGTTCCGGCTAATCGGGATGGCTGGATAAAATTCGCCAATTGAGTCGTTGGACCCGCGGGGAGTGCATCCACAGGGTCCAGAATCGGTAGCGTCTGTTCCGTGGCGAGTGAGCGCAGCGCCTGCCGCATAGTCGCGAGATTTTTAGCATAGAGCCCAGCGGCGCAGAGTAATAGGATCGCAACCGACAGGCTTGCAGTCAAAAACAAGGAGGGCCCTGGATGCGGATAACTATCTTGTACGGATCGAGACATCAGACGAGGATCGTCGGACCTCGACGCCAAAGCCGGTTCCGGTCCAGAGTAAACCGGTGCGCGATCCTCACGGTGCGTTTCATCAGCAGGACGATAGGCGTGTTTCGACCGCTCACGAACCGACGTCACGAACGCCGCTGAGCCGATAATCCCATGGGATGTCAATTCCTGAACGAACCGATCCCATGCAGAAATCGGCACCGAGTGCAGGTAATCCTCATAGCTTACCCCAGGCTGTTCGCGGCGGATTAGCTCGAGAACCTCGCTCGATTCAACCGACAGCAACGGTCTGACCGTAGGGGAGGGTAAGGTAGAAATAGAAAGAAGATAACTCGGGTAGCTACTCCACGGGTAAGCGTATGGATCGTCCGTTAGGCCGAGCCGTCGTGGTTGGACATGGAGATAACCAGTGATTCGAAGCAGCGAAGGCGCCTTTTCCAGAATCGTCGATTTGAATCGTTCGCGAAACACATGGCCCGTGCGACCGTAGCGACGGTTAACGTACTTGGTGTAGCGCGAATTCACCCCATGCATGATATCGGAGACGGTTGCCCGATCCGTCAGCTCAAGACACAACTCGATGGAATCTGGCAGGAGAACATACCCAAAGACCTTGAAACCGGAGGACTGGCGGTACTGCTCCAGCAATCCAAGATAATGGGTGTAGTCTTGGTCATCCCGAAACAGACTCATCCCTTCGGCAGCCCTAGCAGCGACGTAGTACAGTGCCCCTTCGACATGGATGCGTAGAGGTCGTGGCATCGTATTACTGCGCCCTCCAACCGGTTGGTGCCTGGCACTGGGTGGGTGCCTGGCACCCGGTGCCAGGCACAAAAAAACTGCGGCACACGCTGCCGCAGCTACGCTTGGAACCTGTGATGGACTGAACCCAGTTTTCTCTGCTACGTATTGGGGTCATTAGAAACAAAAACGCCCTCCGAAATTCGGAGGACGCTTATCCTCGCTGGCAACCCGGCTACCCTTCGTACTTGTTTCAGGGCCCGTGGTTTTGCCCCACATGTTTCGCGACACGAAACAATCTGTGGGGCTCCGCATGTTTTGCTTCGCAAAGCATGCGGAGCGTCCTACCCTTTCGGATAGTTTGCCCCTCACCCCATTGAGCCGGGATGAGTTCCCTTTCGGGATTTCTCAGTCGTCGATCAATTTGTCGTCAATCGAACCGTTACTTGAAGGGTACCTGATCCCTCCTTCGCGTGTCAAGGGACATCCACTCCAAAAATGTACAGCCTATCGGGGAACTGGCCGTACAAAGATAGTATCTCCATGCTCTAACGAAAGTGGCTCCTGGACCTCTCCCTGAATATAGGCAATCGCCAATCCTGAGCTGTCGATCTCGGTAACCTCGACTTCAAGGTTAGATTGACGGCCGGTATCCAGAAGGAGTCGCTCACCTTCTTGGACGTCTTCGAGTCCTCTGAGGATTACAAATCCCAACTCTGTGCTGATTCCAATGACTTCGATGACAGAGCTGCCTTTAGTGGGAGGGCTTGACTGTTTATCCATCGCTCTTTTATCTATGGAAGACTGTAATGGAACGGACCCGGTTTTATGGGCAGCCGCAGATTCATACTGGGTGAGCTTGGCCTCTCGTTTCGCAATCTGCTCTTTAAGCTGCGTGATGTAGCGTTCCTGCGAAGCAATCTGTTCGAGGGCACTTGAAAGTTGCGAGTCAGACTCGTGGAGCCCAACGGGATGAGCCTGTGGCACCGGTAAGTCCGCTTCGAGTGAGGCGACATCTCGCCCACCCAGTCGGCCCTGCACTGCCGTGTCGGCCATGGCTTTCGGCCTTGGCGCAACGGCGGGATTAACGTACTGCACCGAGTGCGATTCGAACAAACGCTTATCAAAACCAGCTACCGTCGTCGCATGTATATTTTGACTGGCACGTAGCAGCTCAATCTCTTTGGCCAACTCGCGCTCACGCGTTCGTGACTGTGCCCATTGGCGTTGGAGTTGCTCCAGTTGCTCTGTAAGATGCGAACGGTCCGCCTGAAAACGCAAGAGATCTTGTTCACGGCTCATCAAAGCGTCAGTAGATTCTTTGAGTTGGCTTTCCAATTCGGCAACCCGTTGTTGAGATCGACTCAGGCTTTCTTTCAACTGCAAATGAGACTTGCGACTCGGCTCAACATCTTCAGAAAACTTTGCATACTTGTCCTCTGCAACCGTCAATTGTCGGGTAAGCACCTCTACGCGTTCTTGATACTGATGCTGAGTCGTTTCCAGCTGACTGACTTGTTTCGTCCAATGATCACGAAGAGAATCCACTCCTTTGATGAGCTGAGTCTGCGCTTGTTGCGCCTCTGTCAATTGTGCGGTACGCGCGTGAAGCATTTGTTGCAGTTGCTGATCGTGGGTCTTCAACGTATCCCTCTCGGATTTAAGCGCTGTGGCGATCTGACTCAACTGGTTGTGCTCCTGCTGACCATCCGCAACCACCCTCTGAAGCTCCGCAACCTTCTGCCGCATCCCTTGAAGCTCATCGGTCAGAGTTTGCATACGGACTTTTTCTACCTTTGCATCTTCCATCACCCGGGCTAATTCCCTCTGCGACTGATCCAGTGCCTGATTGAGTCGTTGCCCTGTTGCGCGGATTTGTTGAAGATCAACAGCGTCTTTTCTTGCGTTTTCGAGCCGAACCTGGGCATCCTTGAGTGCCGTCGTCAGCTCTTGATTCGATTGTTCAAAACTACTGGCTGTCTGAGTCTGCGCCTTGAGTTGTTCACTGAGTGTTGCATTCGCCTGCTGGAGTTCGAGCAGCTCATCCATCGCCTGCTGCCATTGTTCTTGTAGAGACGTCAATGCCGCTCGCGCAGTCACCGACTCTTCCTGCCGGTAAGTCAACTCCGTCCGTAACTCCTCCCGACGGCCTTCCCATTGAGCCAGCTGCTGGCTGCTTGCGTCTAATTTACTCTGGGCGGATTCTAGGGCTTCCGTTAATTGAACGTTAGTCTGCTGCACAGTTTCCGATTCCTTCTTCAACTTCCCATTAACTTCTCGCAGACCTCCCAAATCCTGCTGCCGCTCGGTGAGTAATGCCTGAAGCTGCGTCAATTGCTGCTGCGTGTGCTGCTGGCTGTCCTGTAGCATATGAGAATTTTCTTTTTCGGTAAGCAACGCCTGAAGAAGTCGCTGGCGATCCCGTCCTACCTTGAGTAACTCTTGACCCAACTGTTGGGTCTGTTGGGTTTTACCGGTTAATGCCTCTCGTAATTGCTTGATCTGTTGTTGGTTACCCGAAACCCGTTGCCGCAGTACAGTCGCTTCTTTCTCTTGAGTCTCACGTCGAGCCTGGAGTCCTGCGAGTTGGTCATTCAGTTGCCGTAACGCCTCTTGCACCTGGGTCAGCACCTCTGTTTTCCGAGTCAGTTGTTCGTCTAAAGACGCTTTAGCCTCTTTCACAGTGGCCAGTTCTGCTTGCGCCGCTAGACTCTCCTTGCCCAAACGCGATGATTCACTCTGAAGCTCATCGAAACGGGTCTGGAGCTGAGCCATCGCCTCCTGAGCTTGATGCAGCGCTTCCTCCTTGAAGGTCAACGTTTCTTGCAATTGCTGGCTTACCTCGGCCCGTTCTTTCACGGCACGTTCATAGTCACTTTGGAGCTGGCGCAATCGATCTTGAGACGATGCTGCCTGTTCCTTATATGTGGTCAGATCGGTGGTTGCTCGACTGAGATTGGCTTCTGTATTTGACAAAGCCTGCGCCAACTGTTTCCGCTCCTGCTCACTGTCTTCGAGACTCGCGGTAAGCCCTCTCAAAGCATCATAGACCGACTCTTCGTTCTGGCCCGTGCGTGTGACAGGCTCACCCGAAACAAAGGACATCCAAGACAAACTCCCGATAATCACAAGTCCAAACAATGTCTTCCGGAACCTTACTTTCATCGGTTGTCCAATTTCATCTTTATTGAGAAATAATAAGGGTTGTTTCATGTTTTATGAATTATGTGTTCTTTTTCATGACACATAACACATGACTCATGAAACAGACGTGAGTATTGCCTTAGAAGATTTACTTTCTTCTTGGCCCTCGGCCCCTAGCCTCGATGCCTTTTGCAACACCTCAGACACTAGCGACCGAACCATCCCTTGCGTTTCTTGGAAGCTGGTTTTTCCGAGGACGGAGTCGGTGACTGTATCGCTGATGACTGATCTTGAACCTGCTTTTGAACCGCTGATTTTTCTACGGCGTGCTTTCCTGCTGCCGAATTGCTATTGCTTCGTTGACCGGAAAAAGAAAAATCCTCTGCATTTCCCTCGAGGGGATGCTTGCTGACTATCCCTCGCATGGCCGAATCATGAAGCTCCCCTCGCCAAAACACGACCCCTTCGTTTTCTTTGGTTTGCATCGTCTCCCAAACCACCATCCCGTCGTCTCCAATAGTAATCGTATAGTTGGATGATGGATACCCCTCCTTCATCAACCGTTTAGATGAGACTTTGGCAGAATCAAACTGTATGGTATCTTGTCGAGTCTTGAGTGGCTCGCCAGGGGATATCGCAGTAAGTTCCAATGTCCATTCGGTCCCATTTAATTGAACCCGTATTTCCTCCTCAGCTGATTGGGGTCTTGCTGAAGTTGTTTCAGTCGTTGCCGAAGCAGGAGAATCTGCGATTGTGTCTGCTACGGAAACAACTGAGCCGGCCGATAGACTTCCTTGCGGTTTAGCATCCTCCGCACGTACCGTTACGATAGGAAGATGAATTAAGACACTGCTTAAAAGAACCCACACTACAATCTGCATCCTCCGTTGCATCATTGCGACCTTTCCTCCTTATCTTTTCTCTGTTCGGGGGTTTGACACTCTAACCGGCACGATCACTCCAAACGTTCTTCTCCCTCCCATGCCCGCCAGGTAGCGATATACTGTTTGGCCCAGCTCACATCCTCCCCCTTTGGGCTTACTGCTAAATAACGCTGAAAATACTTGATCGCCTTCTCTCGGTCAAGCAGATGTTCCGCGTAGACAATCCCTAAGTTGTAGTAAGCACCTGAGTCGTCCGGCCTCAGCTCGATCACTTTCTTAAATTCTTTTGAGGCTCGGACATAGTCCTTTTTTTTTACGAACATGACCCCCATATTATAATGGGTATCGGCAAGATCCCGGATGAGTCGCTCGTGTTCTTTGGCAATGGTCCCTACTTCTTTGGGTAAAGCGTTTACCTGGCGCCTCAATGAAGCGTTTTCGGACACTTGTTGAGTATATTGATTTTGAAGATCCTCTAAACGTTGCTCAAACTTCGTAAGGTCTTTCGCAGTAGTAGCTTCTCGCTGGGATGCTGTTTGAAGGGACCGTTTGGCATCGCGAAGTTCCCTTTGAAGAACCGTCTGTTTCTTGGCCATCTGCGTCAAACGCAAGCGCAGGGCTTTTTCCTGGGAACGCTGTTTGACATCCTGGAGTTGTTTTTCAAGCGTTTCACGTTCTTGAAGAAGCCGCGTCTGGGCCGTTTGAAGAATCGTTACCTGCTCCTTAAGCGGCGTGAGTCGATACAACAGCTCCGAGCGTTGTTGTCCGGTTCGCTGAAGCAGCTGTTCGAGAAGACTGCGTTCCGCCTCTGCCTGGGTGTGTTGTTGTGCGATGCGTTGTACCTGGGTTAAAAGATTATCCCGGTCACTGGTAATCTGTTCGTATTGCTGGGAGAGATTCGCGTAGCGCTGTTGCATATCTTGAAACTGATGTCCAACCCAGGCGCTTTGCTCTTGAGCGATTAGGCGTTGGACATCTGTCAAACGAAGTTCCGCGTTGAACGCCTGCCAGGCACAAACCCCACCGATAACGACCGTAGCTGCCGATACAAAAGCGATGATTGCCCAAATCGTTACCTTGCCCTTTAATCCTAAATGGAACCCCACAGGATGAGCCTGTGGCATCGGTAAGTCTGCCCCGATGGAACCGACATCCCGCCCACCCATCGGCCTCTGTACTGCCGTGCCGCCCACGGACGAAGACCGTGGCACAATGGCGAGGTTGCGAGAGAAAATCATTTACGCGCTCCCGCAGAGGACTCATCAGACAGCGTCGGGGCATAATCGCGGTATTCATCCCGAATCGTCGACTCGTCTCCGCTCCTCAATTCATCCCCTTCCACGATATGGGGGGTGATAAAGACGACAAGCTCCGTGAGCTGGTCATCTCGATCGGTATCCTTAAACAGCAAAGGACCCAGCAGAGGAACGTGTCCGAGATAGGGCACCTGTTTGTTCGAGAATTTTTTCTCATCCTTGCGCAATCCTCCGATCACAATCGTCGTTCCATCTGCAACCATCACATGGGTCTCTGCGATAGAAGTGTCTACAATGGGTATTTGGTTTTTACTGGGGGTGGTCAGCGTCCGGACGACGCTGGAGACCTCTGGCTTTATCTTCATGGTGACGAACCCATCCTTGTTGATGAACGGGGTCACGGCCAATTGAATTCCGACGTCGATAAACTGAACATCCTCAGCGGTTGTCGATGTGGTTTGTCCGGTAGTGGTCGTCGTTGTGACATAGGCCTCCCGAGTGCCCACATGAATCTTAGCTTCCTGATTCTCGGTAACTAAAAGCCGTGGGTTTGACATGATTTTCGTTTCACCCAGGGTCTGTAAATATCGGAAAAGCTCATAACCATCCCGCGAGACTGTCCCAAACAGAAGGTTGCCCAATTTGATGGATTCACCCGCACCCGAACCGGTCAGTTGGATTTCGGGAATGCGCAGCTTGTTCACCGCAGGAACCTCAGAGGGAGCGGTGCCGATTGTGGCATTCCGGAAATCCCCGAATCCCCCAGGACCGGGTTGTTCAATCCCATGAAACTTGAGATTCGAAAATACCGAATCCCAATCAATGCCAGAATCCATGCTGTTGGAATAGGCGACCTTGACGATTTTGGCATCGATCAAAACTTCCCGCGTCTTGCGATCTAAGGCCTGAACCACTTGTTCCAGTTCTCGCATGCGCTCGGGAAACGTCTTGATGATCAACTGATTGGTGCGCTCATCCGCCTTGATGTATCCCAACTTGTTCACCTCGATGTGCTCATTGAGCCGTTCCTCAACGTCTTTTGCTTTGGCATACCGAAGATCGATGATGCGAGTCATCCCTCCTTGCTCCAAGGTAGCCAGAGCCCTTTCCATCTGGAGAAGATTATCGGTGGTGTCTATCACCATCACGGTCCCTGAATCCTCATCGACCAGCAATCGACCGATCTCGCTCTTAAGCGTATCCAGCAGATTAAAAGCTTGTTGGGGAATAGCATACTGAAGCCGAAACGTCTTCACTTGACGCAGATCAGAAAATTTACGGCCATAAAAGCTCCGATATTCCTCTTCGGTCATGATATTGTAGACGTTTCCTTGCTTGTCGTAGGCCAGATCGTTGCTCCTGAGGATTAAGTCGAAAACGTCCCGGATCGGAACATCGGTTAGAAAGAGATTCACGCGTCCGCTGACATTCTTGCTCATGGCAATGTTTAAACCACCCTTTGTCGCCAGATACTTCAGGGCATCGGTCGCTTCGGTGGAACGCAAATCTAGGGATATCAACTGATCCATTCCGCTACCCACCATCTCTGGTTGAAGATCAACCGGCAGTGAAGCCAGTTCCTGATGAGAAGCTTGGACCCAACCCGTCGATAGTACGAAGATAAGTGCCGTCACCCCAATAACACGATTAACACGTAACGGCATTTAAGGTGTTCCTTTTCTGGAAGTGAAAAGCAAAGTTTCTATTGAAGGAGAATCTCTTCATGGCCATCTGTCAGCGTAACGCCTCGTTCATCAATGGACTTGACGGTGAGCCCGTTGAGCTGATCTGCCACCTTAAGAAAATGAGTACGCTGAATGCTGGAGTCTTCGATGAGGGCCTCCGGTTCTCGTCCTCGATTAATGCCGACTACCGTAAGCGTCTGGGTCAATTCTTCCAAGCGGGTTTTGCCCGACGAAGCAATAACGGCCCCCTCACTTCCGGAGCTGCTTAAACCGAAGGGGTTGCGTCGAACTAATAAATCCCGATACTGCTCGAGAGGTTTGAGCCGTTCTTCAGCGGTCAGGGTCGTAACCCGTGAAGGGTGAGAACCCTGTACCGACCCTCCCAAAGGGGATAATGACAACGTCGGAGGCTTCAGATTGAATAGAAGCAGATCCACAATGATATAAAATCCCAAAGCTGCTAAGATCAGCCACATCAGCCGCTGCGCCAATTGCAAGCGAATCAGCAAAGTGTCGGATCGATTGCGGGTATAGGCGTAGGAAGGAATCGCCCGCCGCCAGAGAGCCTCCCACCATACCTGAGTCTGTGCGATGAACCCGTTGAATGTCATCTGTCGGACGGATTTTCGAGGGGAACCCGAACCCACAGGCCCCTCGATCATACGCAGGAGGCGCTCTTCTGCAGTCTCTTTGGAAGTACCCATCCCGCATCCACTTCTTCATGCACCAGTTCTTCGACGATATCCTCTTCAATCACACGGTCCTTGCGCATAACCAGCGCTCGAAGCGCCCGGTGACAGAGCATCGCGATGCGTCGAGGATAGCCTTCGGAATATTCGTGGATGGCTTCGACGGCGTCATCGGTAAACAACCCCAGTGACGAACGGTAGCCCGCTTCACGCAGTCGAAACTGAATCATGTCTTTGGTTTGATTGACGTCTAATGGCTCCAAGGTTGCCTTAAGACTGATGCGATCGTAGAGATTAGGCATCCGAATCAGCAACGGTAATAACTCCATCTGGCCTAATAGCACCAGCTGCAACAACTTGGCTTCGTTCGTCTCGTAATTCAGCAATATCCGCAACACCTCCAAAGACATCCCGTTTAACTTATGCGCTTCATCAATAATAAGGACTACCGTCTGACGTTCTTGAACCGCTTTATGAAACAGATAGCGCTCCAGAAATTCTCGGTAATCCACCAACGTGGGAACCTGCGAGGATAGCTCGATCCCTAAGGTCCGGATCAAGCTGCTGAAAAACAAATCTTCGGAGGGATAGGTGGGATCTAAGACGAGATGGAAACTGAACACCTCGCGTTCCTTGAGCATCTGGATCAGTTTCCTGGCCAGCGTGGTTTTACCGGTTCCGATATCACCAAGCACGACACTCAATCCGCGCTTGAGTCGGAATTCGATGAGCAAATTGGCCAGGACAATCCGGTGCTTTGGAGATTGATAAAAGAAGGCGGGATCAGGACTGGTGGAAAACGGTTCTCGGTCAAGTCCTAGAACGCGGTAATAACTCATTCCCCGGTTTTTTACCAATGGCTGGATGAGTGCTCCGGAACGTAGCCTCCGGCATCCACTCGCCGCCACCGACCAGACGGTTCCTCAGAACAGTCTGGCCAGCGCATCCGTGAATCCAAGTCACACGTACCGTCGGTGGTCACAACCGTGTGGCTCCACCGTTGATCATCAGCTGCGGCGTCGTTGCCCGGGTGTCAGCGACGCCGCCCTTCGGCCTCCATACTCCCTACGTACAGAAGACGTTAGCAAATTTATCTATCCTTGTCTAGGACAAAGTTTAGGGATACAGCCGGCGTCAGTCGGCCGGCAGGCGGTCCCCTGTCCGCACGGTTTCGCGTCGCAGCCCCTGCTCCACAACGATACTATCCGGCTGGATGGCGATGACCTGCCATGTGCCCACCCTCTGACCCAAGCGTACAGGTTCTCCATCGACAAGCGCAAGCGGGCTCTTCATATCCCACAAGATTCCGGTGAGCAACGCCTGAGCCTGCGAATCGATGGATTGACGCGGACCAAACATAAAGGGATCCCGCAGTTCCTCAGCCTCCAGAGGAAATTCCACCCCACACAACCCCATTCCCAACAAGAGACCTATCCTCAAAAGTGGGTTCTTCCTAAGACCTTTGAGACAGAATCGGCTAGGAACCATGGACATACAGCACCACTTTAAGCGTGACGTTTAACAGAGCAATGGACCCATGCTTGGCTTCGAGATCCATCCCTTCCACTCGGACAAGACAAGGAAACGTTTTTCCCGTAACCGCTTCGAGATAATCCAGGACGTCACGGAATCGACCCTCTACGTTGAGGACAAGAGGAAGACGCAAACAGACTGAGCCGTTGAACTTGACCGTTTGGCCTTCTCCATCCTTAGCGGACTCCAGGTTACCCTGCGCGACATTCACTAAGCGAAGATTCGAATGCCCCACTTGTTTTACCAACACATCTAAGAGTCGCGGGATTTGTTCACTGGATGGAAAGCGCTCAGCCAACTGTTGAAGAATCTGGTTTTGCTCTTCCATCCAAGCGGCAGCTCCACCGGCTTCTTGAAGGAAGCTTTCTGTCTGGTGAACCTGTCGGGATAATTGGTCGATCTGGTTTCGCAGCTGTCGGGATTTCTGTGCCGTCGGTAGATACTGAAGGGTCCAGGTGAGCCCTGTCAGGGCGACACCGATCAAGGCTACAGAGCTGTAGAAGACACGCGGATCTATAACCCGTTCCAAAATCATCGCGGGTTTCGGATTTCTGATTGTCGATTTTTCCATCGTTCGATCTTCAACCATACGCAATGCAAAATCGCACGCTTTCCTCTCGTCTTTACAGGTGGGGTACCTTGCGCGATTTTGATTGACAGGTCAGGGTAAAATTCACAAGCCCGGTATCATTGCCACTGCGTTGGCTAGAGCCCAAACGGACATCTTCACAGAAACGATCTTTGGCCAACCACATAGCCATCTCCGACACGTAGCCTTCGGGAGATTCCTCACGGGTCTGGGCTTCAGCGTTCATCTCGATTCCTTCAGGATAAATCGACAACTTCCTGAGACGCACAGGGCTGGGAAACTTGCGGGCAAGTCGTTTTAACCATTCGGCAGAGAGCGATTCCTCAGTTTCACTCAACTGGTGGACCACCTGAGTTTGCTCGGTAACCGTGTTGGCAACCGAGGTCATCGGCTCCAGGACCTTCCAGCGTTGTTGCCATTGAGCAAGCTGTCGCTGATACTGGGACTGTTGCCATAGGGTAGTGCCAATCACCAGCCACAATCCCAAAAGGACAAGACACAAGCCTTGAATAGCGATCCGCTCGAATCGAATCCAGCGATGGATGACTCGAGACGACTGAGGTAAAAGATTTACGGTCGAAGCTTCCTCTGCCAGAAGCAATCCACAGGTCGGACTATAGGCGGGAAGATCCTGTCCCAATAAGGAATGAACGGTCAATCGTTTCACGGCAAGGCCCGAGTGCCGTGAGAGCCAGCGATCAAACCCAGCAAGCTGAGATCCACCGCCGCAGAGTAATAGCTGTTGCGGTTCTACTTCAGGATGGCTCTGGACGCAAAAGGCTATCGTCCGCTGAATCTCTCCCAGCCATTGTTCCAACACGGGCTGCAGCATAGCCCGATAAGTCGCTACCGGAAGGCGACCTTCCAGAAGAGAAATCGCGGCATCATCTTCGGGCAATCCCACCTGACATTTGAGCGCTTCGGCCTGTTCCCAAGAAAGCTTTAGCATCTGTTCATCGGATACCACGACTTGAGTCATTAATACTTCGGTGAGGGAGTTTGACCCAAGCGCAAGCTCTCGAGCAAAAAGCAAGTGTCGCTGAGCGACGATCGCCAAAGTGGAATGTCGGGCTCCCAGTTCGAACAAAAGGGTTGGATCCTGCTCAAACCAATCCTGGGTCTGAGCGAGTGCGACGAGGGCTTCAGCCGTCGAATAGATATGGGTTGGAATCCATCCCGCCTGCCAAAGGATCTGCACCTGTTCCTGTAGATGCTGGACATCACAGGCTGCAGCTTGAATCGTACATTCCAAAGCCCCATTGACCGGGCGCTTGCTCAACAACCGATAACGAACATGACGCCGCTGTGCCTCAAATGGAAACAAGCTGGGCAAACGATCTTGCAAGGCCTTAGGAATCTGATCCGTGGAGGAGACAGAGAGCTTGAGCACACGCAGATGGCTTTGAGGAGCAGCCATCACCACCTGAGACTCATAACGCAACCGCCTCAGCGGATACAGAAGCTGGCGCAAATTCCTGGCCACATCTTCCAATGAATCAGAACTCAGTCGAGGCTTCTGATCGAAATGCCACTGGGCAGGTTGTGTCCGTGAAGAACCGACCCATACCACCTTGACGGTATGGGCACCAATCTCAATACCCACTCGAATACGATTCATCCAATTACCAAGAATGCCGGTGGGAGCAATCGCGTGCCCTCAATCCAGTGGCGAGGAGGTGTTAGCAGGCTGGGAAAAAGTCCCGCAGCGCTCAAGGCTGAGAGAATTTTCGATTGTCGATTTGTTGTGTTTTTCAATCGGCAATCGACGATTGACAATCGACAATTCGTTGGGCCTCCGCCTCCAGCCAACCGCTAACAGCCCCGATCCCTGAACAAATAGGTGTTTTCCCGTAACCTGTTAGCGCAACCTAAGCCACACATAGAGCGCGGAGGCCAGGCAAAAAACCCCTGAACCTAAAAGGCACAGACCGACACTCATACGGTACTGCATCACTACTTGATCCAGCTTACCCCAGGATCGGCTGGTAGACTTACTGAGTCTCTGGAATTGTTTGGAAAACCAAAGCAGACCAATGCCGCCGACCACCGAAATGATCCCTGCAATCATTGTGAGAATCATCAGTCAACCTCACTCTTTGAACACCCGCAAGAACGCTGGCCTATCGGAACCGAATGGCAACTGAAGAACTGACGTCACGCCGCGCCTCTGCTTCATCGATATCTCCATTACCCGTTTGAACGACAAACGCAACGTCGACTCGTCGAATACTGCCTGTAGCCGGCCCATATCCGGGTGCTGCAATCTAAGGTTCCCGTGGCATCATAATACCGGAACAAGGCTCGTGAGGGCAAGTCTGAGTACACACAAAAGACTGGGCTGATGCGCTTCGCCGATCGGCATCGCTCGTCCCACCACCGGCTGGGTTCACGCAACGCGAACGGCAGCCGTGCTCCTTACCTGTGGCGAGAGAGCAAGTGGTGGAATCGTCGTCGACGTATCGCTCAGGACTGATCCGTCTTCCTCCTCGTTCCGTGCGCAGCTTACACCTAAAACCCAGCGCGACCGCGTTGGTATTTTGTTAGGGGCTCTTAAGGAAAGCGAATCGCTATAGAGGAAGTCACATCCACACGGGCATCTGCGCGATCAAAATTCCCAGCACCTGTCTGAGCAACGAAGGCGATGTCGATCCGACGAATCGACGAAAGCCCTGCTCCGCAGCCAGGTGCCGTCATCGCCATACCATTTGTATCGTAATATCGGAATAACCGACGCGATGGAGAATCCAACACGCGCACAACCCCTACGGCATCATAGGGGATAACCTCCTCTGATGATGGCGACGGAGGGGAACAGGCATTGTTGGAATAAATGCTCCGTTTAATCGACTCGCCGTCCAGACGAAGGAGAACGTACTGATTATCAGCCGTCGTAGCAGGGTTGTGCGGAAGGAGAAACCCAACTCTTTGATCTTCGGCAATCCAGATGGCGTTTTGTAAGGGGCTCGATTGCCTAGCCGCGTACCGTAAACCAGGCAGGGCCTGCCCAGTAAGCGTTGAGAAACTCCCCTCCACACAGGCATGGATGACTTCAAGCGCCGTACGATTGACGAGTTGCGAGCGTGGCAAAAACATAAACGAACGGCTTCCCTGCAATACCAATGGAGGTACGCTGATGGCAAGAATCCCCACCAAGCCTATCACGAGAGCTAATTCGACAAGCGTCAACCCTCGGCAATATCCTGATACAACATGCGACGGCGACAAGCGACTCATGTCACATACCGAACAAGACGTGTTTCGTCCGATAGCTGATTAACCTAGCCAGCGGATCACTCGAACCGGCTTTGGTTACAGTAACTTGAAGGCGTTTCACACCTTGTTGCGTGGTAGCCGTGGAACAGCATTCACCGAGCACACAACTTACTTGCCGCGTCAGATCGTACGGATAGCCCTTATAGAGAGGAATAACCGTCGTCACCGGTCTTCCGCTAGGACAATCAATAGCTGGTGAAGTGAAGAAATCATTAAAGCTATCGAGATACTCCATCTCGTACTGAGCCAGTTGGGTTGCGACGACTGAATCCTGCGATCCCAAGGCAGCCCACATGTGCTGATGCAGCAACAGCCCTGTCGGAATGCCAATAATCCCCAGAAGCCCAATCGTCAGTGCTAATTCTACCATCGTCAAGCCACGTCTCATGGGCTTTTAGTAGCCAACTCCCGATACGAGAGTAGCCGACCTATCCCTGTTCGCTCTTCTGCGTCACTGTCACACTGGTTTGTCGCGCTAATCGTGGCACAAGCTCGATATTCAGCCTGGAGCCGGCGCCAAAGGACAAATGGAAAAGCCCCTTTGCGTACCTCGCCTATGGATCGGATCGTGAAGTCAGCGGAGCGATTGGATATGCCCGGCTCGTAGCGACTGCTCCGTGTCGAGGCATCGCTCATCGTAAAATCCACACGTATCCACTCCTTGCTGCTCATGTCTAGAGTGAAGTAGATGCGGTTATCGGTCCAGCGTTGCCCTGGTGAAATCGCTCTATCCGTGATATTGATGGACGTGCCACTTCCGGGTGGTGTCGTGCAGCTCGGCGTCGTCCAGACTGTATTGTTGTTCTGCAACCTGATGCTTAGAACTCCTTCACCCAAATTTGGGGACCAACTAATGGCCATGCGATCTATAACCAAGGAAGAGCCACCGTTAGCCAAGACATTCCTAACAACCCACGATTGGAAGCGATTGCGCGACCCACATACAGAGGACCCTCCACCTGTAGTGGCAAACGAACCAGGTTTCATATTAACTAGCAAGAAATCAGCCATTGGACCGTTAGCCTGTTCGTTGCCCAGGATAAATACATCATCATCACTCTGGCCTGACAAGGATCCTGCGTCTACTGTGTAGTCTGGCTGAAGACCAAGCCTCACGCCAGTGCCCTGTCTGAAATCATAGAGTGCCTGCATGACGCCGGCTTGGGCGAGGCTGATGGCTTCGATCTCGTTTTCTCGAAGGCTCAAGACCCGTCGGCTCTCTGCCAAGGTTAGAGACACCCCGCTCATAGCAGTAAAGACGCTGCTCAAGATGACAATCAGCCCCACCAACACCCAGCCTTGCTCAGGGACCCCTTTGGCAGCTTCCCCGCTCTGTCTGCCGTCACACATGATACCTTTCCCAACCCAATCACTCAAACCTCCCTGTTGCCTGGGTGTAGGTATAGGTGACGTCGGTGCCAACCGGGGCATCGAACTTGTAGGTATTGGCGCTTTCCTGACTCCAGTTCCCATCGGATAGAGGCTGGGTCAGCACCAATTCAAAACAAGGACTACCCATTCCTGTACTGCAACTGGATGGAAAATCCCCAGCACCCGGTTGTGTTCCACCCGTAGTCCCTCCCCATGTCGCTTCCAGATCATCCGGAAAGGTATCCGAATCAGGAGTAGCTTGGACTTGATTCTTTGACGCCACCAACATGATCCCAGCCCTGAGGGATCCGACTATCCCATCCCGCTGAGCCGTGTAGGCTTGGGTCCGGATGTCAATGAATCGAGGAACAGCAATTGCCGCAAGGATCCCCAAGATTGAAATGACGACGACCAATTCGATCAATGTAAAACCTAAAGAACGTCTCTTGATGCGGTTCATTTCTCAACCTCCTGACTGTTTGAACAACTTCACCATATCCCACATGGGAACTAATACCGCCGTGGCCATAAGCAAAACACCCAGGCTCACTACAATCAACAGGGCCGGCTCAATATAAGTGATCAACCTCTTCACCAGATACGTCACCTGTTGGTCGTAGTAGTCGGCGATGCTCCCCAACAACTCATCCAAACGACCTGTTTCTTCCCCCGTCCTGACCATTTGAAGGACGATGGGTGGAAACAGATGATCGGCCGCTAAGGCGCGCGCCAACGTCTCACCTCCCTTCACTCGTTCGCGTACCCCTGACAATCCTTTTTGGATATACCTGTTATTAATGCTGTCCCCAGACAGCGCGAGGGTATCCAGAATCGGCATTCCGCTTGCAGTCAACGTGGAAACCATGCGGGCAAAACGAGACATCAACAATTCCATATACAACTTTCCCATGATCGGAAGACGTAGAAGATTGCGATGCCACCAGAGTTTCCCTCGCTCGGTACGCAGCAAACGCCACCAAGCACAACCCGCTGCGAGCAGCCCGAGTCCTAACAACCATCCATATCCAACCAACAGTCGACTGAGTCCCATGACCAATCGCGTCTGAATCGGCAACTGAATCTTCATCGAACTGAAAAATTCAGTAAATCGAGGCAGGACAAACACGATCATCACCGACAGAGCGACAAGTAAAGTGGCCACCACGATGATGGGATATTGCAAGGCTTGAGCGATCTTAGACCGCAGCTCAATCTCCCATGCCGTTAGATCGGCAATGCGCTTCAGGACATCATCGAGCGCCCCAGCCTGTTCTCCAACACGGATCAGCCCGACGAATAGAGGATCGAATACACCGGACTGCCGGGCAAAGGCCTGGGAGAGGGTATGACCATTCGTGAGATCTTGATAAATGACTTCCAGGACTTGTCGTAGACGACTGGATGGCAATTGCTCCTCCAAAGATTGAAGGCTGGAAAGGATAGGCACCCCTGCGCGCTGCAACACATGAAGTTGCCGAGCGAACAGATAACGATCCTCCAAGCTGACTCGTTGCGAGAATTTCAGTCTCCGAAACATCTCTTCCTAGGCTGTGGGTATTGGCTGTATCTCTTCAGGAACCACGCGATCCAGCTCATCCAACGTCGTTAACCCTTCCTGCACTTTGCGCAATCCATCCATGCGCATAGTCTTCATCCCCGCAGAAAGTGCCATCTCTTTGAGTTTATGCGTGGGACAACGTTCGGCTACCAAAGCCTTGCTTCGCTCATCGATGCGAAACAATTCAAAGACACCCATGCGTCCTGAAAATCCCGTCTGGCGGCAAAATCGACAGCCTCGCCCACGAAAGAGTTTCTGAAGATGGGGGTGGCGCTGCTGAACCTGAAGCGGAGGCTTTTCTTCTTGACGACAGCTCGTACAAATTTTTCTGACCAATCGTTGCGCCACGATCCCCAGGAGGGTGCTGGACAAAAGATAGGATTCTACACCCATATCAATCAGCCGGGCAACGGTTCCTACTGCATCGTTGGTATGCAGAGTCGACAGTACCAAATGACCCGTGAGTGCAGCGTGGATCGCGATTTCGGCAGTCTCACGGTCCCGGATCTCACCGACCATGATCACATCGGGATCTTGCCGAAGGAGCGAGCGAAGCCCTGTAGCGAAAGTAACCCCCGCTTTCAGATTGATCTGCGTCTGCCGGATCAGTGGCAGTCGATACTCTACCGGGTCTTCAATGGTCATGATGTTCTTGGCCACTGAGTTGATCTGCGTTAAAGCCCCATACAAGGTCGTCGTCTTGCCGGATCCTGTTGGCCCGGTGACCAAGACCATTCCATGCGGACGCTGGATAAGGTCAGCAAACTGGGCCAAGACCTGTGCCGAAAACCCCAAGGCCTCCAGGCTTAGGAGAAGGCTTTGATGGTCCAAGAGACGAAGCACAAGATTTTCCCCAAACAGAGTCGGGTACGTGGACAACCGAACATCGATCAATCGTCCTTCAACAGTCAATGGGAAATGACCGTCTTGCGGCAAGCGATGTTCGGTGATATCCAGTTTAGCCAGCAACTTTATCCGCGAGGTCATCGCTTCATGCAACGTGACAGGAAGCAGTTTCACTTCTAGGAGCACACCGTCCACCCGATACCGAATCCGCAGGTTGTTTTCTTCGGGTTCAAGATGGATATCTGAAGCCTTCGCTTCAATCGCTTCCCTCATCAAAGCATCAACCAGTTTTACCACAGGGACTTCTTCAGCCACGGACGAAACGGCCACAAGCTTCTCTTTCCCAGAAATCCCAACGCTCGATGGAGTCGAAACCCCCGTGAGTGTGGAAGAACTCACCGAGTGCTGAGCCGCTTGCTCGACAACCCGATGTCCGTAATGACGATCGATCGCTTTACGAATCGCACTGGGATTGCTCACCACAGGCTGGATCACCGGTACCTGGCTGGCCAAACGCACCTCATCGATCGCAATGGCATTCCACGGGTCAGTAATGGCCACCGTCAGGGAATTACCAATCCGATAGAGGGGCAGCAGGGTATGTTTACGCGCCACAGACTCAGGGACTAGCTCAAGTACCTTGGAATCAATCTGGTAGTCCAAGACTTCAAGATAAACGACACCGGACGATTCCGCCTTCAGCTGCGCAATCGCCTCCTCAGTCAAAATCCCGGAATGAATCAACACTTCCACGACATCCTGGCCGGTCTGCCGGGATTTGGCTTGCGCCGATTGAAGATCGGTCTCCTTGAGGAACCCCTTGCTGAGCGCCTGACGTTGCCAACCTTCTTTCAAACGCACCAATGCCTCAGTCATGATGTTCTGAATCTGTCCTTCAAACGTTTGGCGAGCGATCAGGAGTTTCCTTGGGAACTAAAGAATAGATCTGTTTCAACAATTCATGAGCCTTGAACGGCTTTCGAATATAGAGATCAGCCCCGCATTCGATTCCGAGTTTCTCATCCTGCTCTTGGGTTCTTGCTGTGAACATCATGATGGGTATGTGCTTAAATTTCTGGTCGAATTTCAACAGACGGCATACTTCATAACCGTTTAATTTGGGAAGCATCAGGTCAAGGATAATCAAATGGGGTTGATCCATTTGAGCCTTCTTCAACGCTTCTTGACCATCTGAGGCTATGCTGATTTCATAACCTTCGGCTTCCAAGCGCCGGCCAAGCATCTTCACAATTAAAGGTTCATCATCGACGAGCAGAATGCGTATTTTTTCAGACATCCACAACCTCCTTCTTTCCCCAACGAGCGGGCACAATCCCAGATGGTTCACGGGACACAATGCCACGGGCGGACGATAACAATTCCTCCGGTGTACGACCATCTTCGGGAAAACAGGCACTTCCCAGTCGCACGGGCAACTGCTCGCGATGCAACACCCACTGTAAGCGTTCCATCATTGCCAAAAGACCCGGTTGATTAGTCACGGCGATAATGATCAGGGTGTGTCCATCCACCCTCACAAATCGATCTCCGCGATGGGTGTGGCTGCGCAATAACGTTTCTGTGCGTTGCACGAGCTGGGAAGCATCGGAAACGGTTGGATCCGCAGGAACCACTAGGACCAACCCAAACTGCTCCTGTTCATATTCAGATTCCTCCTGGGCCAAACGGCAAGACTCTTCGAGAAGAAACTGTGGACTTGCAATCGGCAACGAAAATGTCACCGTCAGCCCATGACCTGGGGAGGACTCAGCCCGGATGGTTCCGTGGTGGCGTTCCACGAGTTGACGGCAAAAGGCTAACCCAAGACCGGTTCCCTGAGAACCAGGCGCTTCCGGAGTGTGTACATGCACAAAAGGTTGAAAGAGGTGGCCGATCTGATCTTCAGTCAGCCCGGGTCCATCATCACGAACCGACACCTCCACCTCCCGTTCGCGCAGTTGTGTCCAGACCAACACCTCAGTTTGTCTCGGTGCGTGGCGAAAGGCATTGCGAAGCAGATGGCCCATCATTTCCTGGATAGCTCTCGCATCCATGTAGACCGGTGGCAATGGGCCGCAGGAAAGCCGGATCGTGTGTGACCCCGCAAGCTGCCAATCGGTTTGCGACTGATGCAACAAAGACTCCAAATCATCGGCTCGGCAGTTCAGGGGTCGTCGTCCCGTCCGGACAAGCGACAGGTTCAAGGCGTTTTCAATAAGCTCACTGAGTCGGGTCGCACCTTTCTCCATGGCAGCTACCAAGACTTGTTGCTGCTGACTCAGCGGCCCCACAATTCCATCACGCAATTGCATTAAACTCTCCACCATGACCATTAATGGGGTCCGGAATTGGTGGCTGATCGTTGCCAGAAACTCATCTTTGATGTGCGTCAGCTGATCCCGTTGCTCATTCACGCGCTGCAATTCCACCACATGCTCCCGCAATCGCGCTTTTTGTCCCTCCACCTCTTGCGCCAACTCATTAAATCCAGAGGCAACGACTCCCAACTCGTTCGAGAACGCCACTGGCAGCTTCACTAGACGTCCTGTTTTTCGCATTGCACGAATCCCCTCCGCCATCCGATGAAGCGGAACTGTTAGGAAACGCCGGATGAGCCAGATACCGAAGAAAAACACCCCAAGCCCACTGGTCATGCATCCCAACAACAACCACCCCGCCCGTAACAAACGGTTCAACGCCATGCTCTCAGCCCATGCGGAAAGGCTTCGCAGGAAAGTCTTAATTGCGACCTCATCCCGTTCCAGAACAAAAGAGACGCCGTAAACACCCGAACCCTCCACCGCAGCTTGCTCGAATCCTTGCTCAAGATGGGACCCAGAGCGCTGGACCCATGCCAAGGCTGCATCGAGATGTTCTCTAGACAGATCCCCACGGACAGCCGGAACAGAAACGAATCGGCCATCGTCTAACAAAACCTCACCACCCCTTTTGAATGTCGTCAGGTTATGCCCCAACTGTGTTAATTGGCGATGGAACCTGCTGAGGGATTCCAACTGAATCTTTCCTCCCTGAACCTGTTGCACCAACATCCGTTGCTTCAAAATCACAATCTCATCGGCTAAGCGTTCTTGCTCATGTAAGGCATAGAGGACCATTGCATCGTGCCGCTGTTGCACAGTCAATCCTAATGCCAGCGTCCCTGCGATAACCGTGCAAACCAAGAGCGCGCCAAACACCAGATCCAGCCGTCTGCGAAGTGAATAGCTCCGGTAAATTTCTTGGTGCACTGAATCTTCAGCCATTCTACGCCTCCACGTCCGCCAGATGATTTTTCCACACCCGCGATGGACGGTGATATATCCAGTGTCTACCCGGATGATCCATCCAACACCGGTTCCCCAGAAAGATGTTTACGCGCATAATCAAACAGAGCGACCGCATGGATGCCATGAATGGGGTACAAGGCGGCTCCCAATTGTACGGACTCCCCTCTAAACGCTTCCCGGAGCCTTTGGATAATCGCTTTTAGCCCCTTGGCATCAACGGAAGCTAGAACAACGATCCAGTCATGCTTCATTACTATCAACAAATCTCCCCGGTGAAGCCGACGTCGCACTTCCTCAACCCAGCGGTCGTAAGCAGCATGTCGTTGGTCATCTTCCATCAGACTACCATCGGTGAAACTTCCGAGTTGGATAGCGATCAATCCGATGGACCGATTGTTATCGGATGGGCCGACATCTAACAACTCCTTGAAACTTTCTATCAGCGCGAATTCATCGGTATAAACGGGAAGCGAAACGGTAAACGTACTTCCACGCCCGAGATCAGAGACGACAGAAATATTTCCATGATGGAGTTCAACCAGTTCTTTGCACACCGCCAACCCAAGACCTGTACCTTGAATGCGTCGGTTATTCTGTTGGCCCACCTGTGAGAACTTCTGGAAAAGCTTAGAAAGATCCTCGGGAGCGATTCCCGTTCCATCATCCTCTACCGAAGCCTTGATCTGTTCCGCCTCATGGCTGATATGAAAGGTAATCGTCCCATCGTCTCGGGTAAATTTAACCGAGTTGGAAAGGAGATTCCCGAAAATTTGCATCATTCGATGAGCATCGGCAAACACCGCAGGGGTGGGAGTGTAGTCACGGACAATGCGTCGCGTTCCAATCATCATACGATAACTTTCCAGTGTGGAATCGACTACCTCCTGCAAGCGCAATTTCCGACGAGACAGGTGCATACGCCCCGCTTCGATCCTCGATAGATCCAGCAAGTTCGTGATGAGTTCGGTGAGACGATCGATGCTCTGCTCCACACCTTTCAGAAATTCCTGTTGTTCGTCATTTAAGCTTCCCAGGATCCCATCCAACATCAGACTGATCCCATGCTCAATGGCTGTAAGGGGAGTGCGAAGTTCATGACTCACAGTGGCGACGAACTCGTCTTTCAAAACCCCAAGCTGAAGCAGTCTCCGATTGGCTTCCTGCAAGGATTTCTGCTGTTCTTCCAAGCGGGTCTTGGATAGCCGCAGCTCATCCAACAGTCGGCGCATGTCCTGCTCCCGACGCACCAATTCTGTATTGGATCGTTCCAGTTCATTCGTTTTCTGCTTTACATCGATCTCCAATTTCCTGCGTTCTGTAATATCGGCACCAAGCATCAGGCAATCCCAGTACCCGTTTTGACTTTCCCCAATCGCATTTATGGTAAAGGCCACCACTCCATCTTCTCCGTTGGATCGCCGAAACCGGATGTTGTCCAATCGGGTCACACGGCCATATTTCTGGCATTCAACCAGTCCCGCCAGTACAGTCTGGATATCCCAAACAATCCGACAGGCCGTTAGTGGCCGATGAATGGCTTCTGCAGTAGCGACCCCAAAGGTGGCCGCGGCGACTCGATTCCAATGCGTGATCAAACCACTCACATTGACACCGATGAGAATAGACGTCAATGAGGACAGAAATTGTTCACTCTCAGACTGTAGCTGTTGCAGCTGTCGATCGAGACATCTGTTCTCGACTGCATAGCGCACCGCACGCGCCCATGCATGTTGGTCCATCGGGGATTTCAAAAGATAGTCCTGGGCGCCCTGTTGCATCGCTTCTATCGCCAGGGCCTCCTGGCTAGAGTCAATGAGGATAATAATCGGCGTCTGGGGGGCAGATTGACGGATATTGATAAAGACCTCCAATGGCCGGATTCCAGGCAAGACCCAGTCCAGCAGCACCACATCCCAATTTCCTCCTTGAAGACGTCTCACACCCTCTTTCAGCTCGGACACAGATTCAAGCGTCACTTGAAACGATCCCCCGTTGCCCGCTATCTTTTGAATCGTCGAGCCATCACTGGAGTTGGGTGTGATCAACAAACCATGAATGGTATTACGAAGATTGTTCATTGGCTCTAAAACGCTCAAGGGTAATTTGGTCAAGAACCCAAGAATCCAACACGTCCTCTCTGAATCGCCACTGTCCTCCGATCTTAAAACCGGGCAGCTTGCCTTGCTGCACCAAGCGATAGACGGTGCTCATAGTCACACCAAAACGCTTGGCCACGTCTGAAACGCTCAAGTAAGCTTGAGCCATCGATGCTGACTCCGCTGCCACTTCAAAAAAAAACAGCCCAACCGAACTGGATGGGCTGTGAAATCTTCACGAAATACTTCATGCTGGCAACCCTGCTATCCCACACCAGTCTGTTCCCGCCGCTAGGTGGGACGGCTGACGTATGCCAGCCGCCTGCCTTTGGCAGGCCAGACATATGGTGGGACCAGTGGTTTTGCGCCCGATCCTCTCGGACCGTTTGCCCCCCGCATGCTTCGCTTTGTCCCTGGAAATTGCAAAGCGTGCGGGGCCCCTCAATGGGGGTTGATTCAGCTGACACTGTCCAAAGAACGATAAATCTTGCTAATGGTAGTTAAAGCGTACCTGTTTTGCGAATTGTTTGTCAACCTAAGGGTTCGTTAAGGAATAACTGCATCCATTTGACCGGGGGCTTTTGACCCATGGCTGCGTTGCTCATCGCTTACATCCTCATCGAGGATGCTCGCTCTTCGCGCCTTGCCCTGAGTCAAAATCCCCACGGCCAAATAGTGCAGTCATTTCTTAACGAATCCTAACGGTAGTTTTCCGCTTGGATAGGCACCCCGAAATCCTTTGATTTTACAGTCTGAATAACCATCCGTAAATCATCGACCTGCTTGCCTGAGACCCTTACCGTGTCTCCGTCAATTCGTGGCTGTACCTTCAATCCGAGAGACTTGATCACCCTTACGATCTCCTTAGCCTTTTCTGAAGAAAGTCCCTGCTGAAGAACCGCTTGTTGCTTCACCCCCCCTGCAGGCAAAAGCTCGGGGGCCTTCCAGGCTAAGGCTGTAAGCGAAACTCCACGTTTGGCTAGCTTGGTCTCGATCACATCAATGACACTCTTGATTTGTGCTTGATGGTCAGCCGTGACTTTGACGTTCAGTAAGGCTTCCTCAAAAGTCACGCTGGCACTGCTGTTTCGAAAGTCAAAACGTGTGCCAATCTCTTTTTGCGCCAGCTGAATGGCGTTGCGAAACTCCTGAAGATTGACTTTCGAAACCAGATCCATGCTGTGTTCTTGAGCCATCAGCGATGTCCGACTGAGGAAGACAGACAAGCCTCAAGGGCTGGGAGCAACTGCCCGTAGCGAAATCGATAGCCCGCTTGAAGGCAAACGCGTGGGAAGACTCGTTGTCCCGTAAGCAATAAAGTCGCCATCTCCCCAAGCATAACACGCAATGCCACGGCGGGCACCGGCACCCAACAGGGACGATGCATCCGATCGGCAAGGCTGCGGCAAAACGCACGCATCGTCACCGGCTCTGGAGCGGTGGCGTTAACTGCACCAGTCACCTGGGCATGACTCAACAACCACTCTATAAGAGCGACGAGATCATCCCGATGGATCCAGGATACCCATTGACGCCCGCTGCCCAACACACCCCCTACAAAGAATCGAAAGGGATCGACCATTTTTGCCAGAGCCCCTGCCCCCGCAGCCAAAACCAGACCGATGCGAAGTCGAATCACACGAACCCCTAAAGACTCCGCACGAGAAGCTTCGTTCTCCCACATCTGGCAGATATGGGCTAGAAAACCCTTTCCTGCGGGAGCGCTTTCGTCCAACAACTCGTCTGAGTGGGGACCATAATAGCCAATCGCTGAGGCGTTGATCAAAACATTCGGTCTTCGGCTAAGACGAGTCATCGCATCGACCAACCGATGGGTAGATTGAATGCGACTCTCCCGAATCTGAATCTTCTGCCTCCGACTCCAGCGCTTGGATGCAATCGATTCCCCGGCAAGATTAACCAGGCCATCACAGGTCTCAAGAACGTGTGGCCATTCGGAACCCTCCCACTCAAGAAACCGGATGGGAGAAAGCGAATCTCCTTTTTCCACATTCAATCTCCGAGACTGACGGGTCAGTACAAACACCTCATGGCCATGCCGGATTAAATGAGAACACAATGCCTGACCGATGAATCCCGTCCCTCCGGTGATGAGCAATCTCATTTTTTAAGAACGGATGCCCCACCCCGATCGGGACGACAGGATGTCGTCCCCCCTAAGTCTTGCTCCACCCTGTGGCCCATAGCCTTCAGCCGTGGCGCAATGGCGGGGTTGATGGTTTAACAGGATGCTGAAAAACCCTCGATTGGCTCTAGGCTCAAGGCTGGAGGCTCCAGGGAACGATTCGGTCATCGTCGAGAAGCCTGTTCTTTCCTCGAGCCTTGAGCGCTGCGGGGCTTTTTCCGCAGCCTGCTAAAGCGTTACCGACCGTTTCCAGGCTGTTGGCGTCGTCGACGAACGATACGTTCTGCTTCAAACCAGTCTTGTTGGTCGAAACCCTCCCGCCTGCCCCGACGCTCAAACAGTTCATAAGCGACTTGAGCGACCTCTTCATTGCTGATGGTCCCCTGAGCCTGCGATACCGTAGACTTTGACGTAGGCTTTGAGCGAGTCAGGGCTGTCTCTGCAAGCGTGACACCGCTTCGCTTCGATCCCGATGAAAAACCCATCCGTGGCATCTTACTCTCCTAATGTTTATCCTCCGCTCCATTGATTTCTACTTGTGCATCTTTCATCTTAACCACTTAGGCCCCCAGCGACAACTTTTTCTTATCCATTTTTCTTATCGATCCGGCCTTGTGGATGTTCCTTCATCCAATCGCTCGGCTAAGATCCTGGGATCGGTAGTCGGCAAAGTGCAGACATATCCTTGACACATATAAGCCGTGGGTTGTCCATTCACAGGACCCTGATGTTGCACATAAGGAGCGAAACCCTCCAACTCCTTCGCCTCCGAGCCTGTAGGACGTAACACCGTCACCGTCCTGGGTAGAAAGCGTTGATCGATCACTTCAATCATTTCTTTCGTTCTGGAATCGTCTCTATCACCGACGATGACGATCTCTCGTATTGGACCGAGTGCGAAATCCCAGTCAATCAAAAGTTGGGGATATCGAAAGGGCTCGGATTCCACTAGCGCCACCACACTCTCCAGCGCCCGACGACCGAGATCTTCCAGATGAGGATCAGCCCTCAAGCGTCCCAGTCGCAACAGCAGCCCAATGGCCATGGAATTTCCGGATGGCGTTGCCCCGTCGTAGAACTCTTTGACGGGAGCAATCAACTCGGGCTCTGTCCGATCCCTTAGAAAGAATCCTTCCTGTTGCGGATCCCAAAACCGCTCGATCATTACATCGACTAGTCGTTTGGCCCAAACCAAGTACTTCACGTCATATCCCGATTCATACACCTCCAGAAGGCCGTAGCCGAAAAAAGCGTAGTCTTCCAGTGTCCCGGGATAAGCGGCCTCTTTCTCGCGGTAGCGCCTGAGCAGCAATCCATCCTGTTGAAGGTGCTGCCAGATGAAGTCTGCCGCTTGGCGGGCCTTTATCAAATAGGAAGGTTCATGAAGGGTGGAAGCCCCGTAAGCCAGGCTGGCAATCATCAACCCATTCCACGAGGTCAAGATCTTGTCGTCTCGATGAGGACGCTTGCGTCTGGCACGTTTGGCAAGAAGCTGCACCCGGTTTTGGGCAAGGCGCTCATCGAACGCCCTTGCCTTTAGACCGTTGCGTTTGGCGAACATCTCCAAAGGTTGTGTGACATGCAGAATACTCTTGCCATGCTCGAAATTTCCTTCCGGTGTGAGCCCGTAATACCGATTAAACCACTCGGCATCTTTTTCCCCCAATAGCTCGGTGATTTCTGCAGGCGTCCAGACATAGAATTTACCTTCTTGTCCCTCACTGTCAGCATCTTCAGCCGAATAGAAAGCGCCTGCTGCATCGGAAAGATCCCTCAGGACATAATCCAATATCCCACGAGCCACCCTCGCGTACTCTTGACGTTGGGTAACCCGATAAGATTCAAGGAATGCCCTTGCCAACAAGGCTTGGTCATACAGCATCTTCTCAAAGTGAGGAACCAGCCACTGCGCATCGGTCGAATAGCGGTGAAAACCTCCTCCCAAATGGTCGTGAATCCCTCCCTGGGAAAGATGATCGAGGGTCGTTGTCACTAGCTCAAGCGCCTGATGAGTCTGAGTCCGAAGCCAATAGTGAAGCAGAAAAGAAAGCTCATGACCCCTGGGAAACTTCGGAGCGTTACCGAATCCGCCGTAGGTGGAATCGAACCACGCCACCGCCTGATTGAAAGCTCGATGAAGCGGATCGATGGTGAGTGTTCCAGAAGCGTGGGGGGTGGATAGCCGCTCTTTCAGGATTGTGGTCAGCCGCTCAGCGGAGCTCAGCAGCTCTTCACGCCGATTCTTCCAAGCCTCTGCCACAGCAGGCAGGAGCTCTTGAAGCCCGATGAGATCGCCCCGACGCTGCGGTGGGAAATACGTACCTCCAAACACAGCTCTTCCATCCGGAGTCAGAATCACCGTCAAAGGCCATCCGCCGGCGCCTGTCATCAGCATCACGGCACTCATGTAGATATGGTCGATGTCTGGGTATTCTTCTCGATCGACTTTGATGGATACAAACCAACGGTTCAGCATTTCGGCAGTCTCAGCATCCTCAAACGATTCGTGTGCCATCACATGACACCAGTGACAGGTGGAATAACCGATGGATAAAAAAACAAGTTTGTCCTCTTGATTGGCTTTTTCGAAGGCATCTTTCCCCCAGGGATACCAGTCGACGGGATTGTAGGCGTGCTGCAACAGGTAGGGGCTTTTCTCTTGGATGAGCCTATTCGGTTTTGCTGGACTACGTTGGGCGTGATCCATTTTATCTTCCGAACCTCTTTCGGAAACTTTGGATGGAGCGTGTGGGCAACCGATAAGCGATACCGTCAGGAACGATACGATGAGAATCTGCGCAAGCACTCTGCTTTGGAATAGAACTGTGGCGAATACAGAGATAGAACCAATCACCCTCGATGGCTTCGAACACATTCGAGATAAAAACCTCTTCGCCCTTTCGATAGGGTAGTTCACCTTCTCCCATTCGTCAAGTTATGGATGCCCCCCGGCCTTACCCCGCCCTTCTGGGGCTTTCCCAAAAGGGTGGGGCTTACGGTCGTGGTCCCTCCATCTATTCTAACAGGATGCTTAAAAATGCCAGTCGGTTCAGGGTTCGGGGTTCTGGGCTGGGGGCCAGGACCCGTCTCACCGACGAGCCGTGGTGTATTTGCCCCGAACCCTGAACCCTCAACCCAGAATTACGAAGGGTTTTTCCGCAGCCTGCTAAATCTACCTTGGGATATGCGACACTCGGGTGAGGCATTCGAAATCCCACCATCTATGTTCGGTCCGGGTAAGTCGAAACAGCGTGCATCCCCGTCCGTGATTCCTTACGTTGACAGTCAAAGTCATCTCATGCTATCTTGCCTGTCCCATGCTTCGTCACATCTGGGCAATGGCCGAGCTGGTCTACCCTCCTATGTGCAGCCTCTGTCGGGCACATCTTGGCTGCCCCTCTGAGATCATCTGTCATGACTGCAGGATGGACATGTCACGCAATAGCCCGCCGGTCTGCACCCAATGCGGACTGGGGCTCTCCGGGGCTTTTGACGCAAAGCTGTTGTGCACCGGATGCCGAAGAAAACCACCGGCGTTTGACATGGCCAGGGCCCCCTGGTGCTATCGTGGCCCTGTGCAACAAGCGATTCAGCAGTTCAAATATAACCACTGCTGGCGTTTGACGGACTGGCTGGTCCAAGGTATGGCCCGTTCGGCACTGACTGATTTGCCGATGGAGCAAATTGATTTCGTCGTTCCTGTCCCGATGCATTGGCTTAAGAAACGCCTGAAGGGTTTCGATCATACAGTCTTTTTGGCCCGATCGGTGGCGAGAATCCTAAATAAACCATTTGCTCCACAGCTGCTTCAAAGTATCCGATGGACGAAAAGCCAAACCCGTCTGGGGTTCACTCATCGATTTCGAAACGTCCGAGGGAAGTTTCGAGCAAGATCGGTTCCTCACTCGATCCCTCTGTTGGTCGATGACGTGCTAACCAGTGGGGCAACCGCTCACGCTTGTGCGAAGGCACTCAAAGAAGCCGGTGCCAGACAGGTCTTTGTCATCACCGCTGCCAGAACACCCTTGAGCCTCCAATGAAAATCTTGCGAACCTACGTGCTGTGTGAACATCTGAACCCATTTTTCGTTACCCTGGGAGGATTGACTGGCGTCTTGCTGCTAGGCAACACGGTCAAATTCGCGGATCTAGTCATCGCCAAGGGAGTCAGCTTTTTTGACTTGTTACGATTGCTCATCTACCTCATTCCTTACATGCTGAGTTTCACCGTTCCCATGGCCTGCCTGGTTGCTATGATCCTAGCCTTTGGCCGACTCAATATGGATTACGAACTGATCGCCATGCGCGCATCGGGAATCGCACCCATTCGCCTGGTTTTTCCTTTCCTAACCCTGGGCCTACTCATCAGCGTCTTCATGGTCGCTCTTAACGATCGGGTCGTCCCATCGGCTCATCTTGCCTTCCGCCAACAACTCAAGGCGCTCGGCATCAAACAACCCACAGCGTATCTGGAAGCGGGAACATTCATCAAAGACTTTTCGCCCTACGTTATGTTCGTCTATCGAGTCGATGGACAGATGCTTCACAATGTCCGGATTTATGAGCCGCAGCCCAATGGTCCGACGCGCACGGTCATCGCTGATCGTGGAGAGTTCAACCCATTATCCAACAAAAAGCAGGGAGTGCGGTTGACGCTATTCAACGGGGTTGTAGATGAATGGGACCCCATTCATCCGGGATCGTTACAGAAAGTCTCATTCGCCACCTACACCATGAATCTCCAATCAGACCAGCAAGACGCCGAGCGAATCGGAAAGAAAATTAAAGAGCTTACCTTCCAGGAACTCTTGGAAGAACGCCGTCGTCTGGCCGCGCAAGATATCGAAACCCTCCCAGTGAGCTTGGAACTCCATCGCAAGATCGCTTCTTCTTTTGCACCCCTGACATTCATCCTGTTTGGACTGGGCTTCGGGCTGCGATTGAACCATCAAGAACGGCTGACCCCCTATCTTTGGGCCCTGGGAGTATTCCTTTGTTATTATCTGGGCAGCGTTGGAATGGACGTCCTAGCGCTCAAAGGTTGGTTGAGTCCCTGGTCAGCCATGTGGATACCTAATTTTGCGGGAATCCTCATCAGCGGAGTTCTGCTTTTTCGCACGCTGAATCGCTGACATGCGTATCCTCGACCGTTATGTCGTCAGACAATGGATGCCCGCCTGGTGCTGGGGAATAGCGATCTTCTTGCTCCTCAGTTGCCTGTTGGACTTGTTCGGACATTTGGATGAAATCTTCCGCTATCGTATTGCCGCACTTACGCTCATCCAATACTACGTTAACTTTTCTCCATTGGTATTCGTGCACGCCGCTCCCTTTGCCTCGCTTTTGGCCACGGCCTTCGTGACTAGCCGCCTCACCCGCAACCATGAACTTTTGGCACTCAGCGCCAGTGGAACCAGCCTACTGCGAAGCAGCCTTCCCTTTCTCTTTATGGGCTGGTGCGTTGGGCTTTGTGTATTCGCTGTCAATGAACGTGTGATCCCGCATACTTCTCGTATTCAAGAGCATATCCAGCGGGAGGCCTTCCGTGAGCAGAACAAAGAAAACGTCATTGAAAACGTGGCCATCATTGATAGCGCCAACCGTCTGTATCACGCTCGGAAGCTGCATGTGAAGACTCAAGAACTGCATGAGTTGACCGTGCTGGAACACGATTCTGCCAACCGCCCCACGAGTATCCTGCACGCCAGCCGCGCGATTTGGACGAAGGATGGCTGGTTACTGCTTTATGGAACGTTTTATCGTGAGGGGACATCGGAAATCTCGAAAGAAAATCCACAACCCTTTATGGAACGGTTGATCCCCTACCCGGTCAATCTCCAATCGTTTAGCGAACCCCAGACACGTACGGAGACTATGCGGTACGGGCAATTGCGTCTGTTTATCATTCACTTAAAACAGATGGGGATCACTACCTTGAGGCGCTATTACGTAGAACTCGTGGCGAAGGTCACTGTGCCGTTTATGAATGTGGTTATCTGCTTGATCGCCTTCGTGGGCACCAGCTCAAAGAACCTGCGTGGAAATCTGAAGGGACTGGGTGTCAGCCTTGGGTGGGGAACACTCTACTTTATCGGTGTCCACGTAGCAATCGCAATGGCCAAAGCGTGGGACGTACCCATCTTTATCACTGCGATACTGCCACATGTTATTGCCCTGTGGAAGTGCTTTCGGATTCTTCGTCGGGCGACTTAAAATCCGCAATTCGCAATCCCAAATCCGAAATTAAAAACTTGCTCCTTGCCCCATACTGACGCCCAGAGTCGAAAGGGGTTTCCCAACCGTCTGCTAAGTACCCAGCTCCCAACTGGAAAGATAATGTTTCTGGGCAGCGCTCAGACGATCGATGGATACCCCCAGGGATTGAAGTTTCAATCGAGCGATCTGCCGGTCCAACTCCACAGGCACCGGGTAAACGCGGTTATCCATCCGATGGGCATGGGTTTTCAAATATTCGCAACTCAGGGCCTGATTGGCGAAAGACATGTCCATCACTCCTGGAGGATGTCCCTCGGCACAGGCGAGATTGACCAACCGGCCCTCTGCCAGAACATTGATCCGCCGGCCATCGTTCAGCACGTACTGGTGAATGCCATTGCGGATCCCTGCGTGCCGACGGCTCATCTTTTTCAATACAGCTAAGTCGATTTCAACATCAAAGTGACCCGCATTCGCAACGATCGCACCATCCTTCATCCTCGCAAAATGAACGCCGGTGAGAACCTGGTTGCAGCCGGTGACGGTCACAAACAGATCTCCACTTCGAGCAGCCTCGGTCAGTGGCATGACCTGAAAACCATCCATGACGGCTTCCAGGCTCTTGATGGGGTCCACTTCACACACGATCACACGGGCTCCCATCCCTTTTGCCCGCTGGGCTAAGCCCTTGCCACACCAACCATAGCCGCAGACTACGAATAGGGATCCCGCAAGCAACTGATTGGTCGCTCGCAGGATGCCATCGATGGTGGATTGTCCCGTCCCGTAGCGATTGTCAAAAAGATGCTTGGTGCTGGCGTCGTTGACGGCGATCACCGGGTAACGTAACTTTCCCTGTGCTTCCAGACTTCGAAGGCGAATCACCCCTGTGGTAGTCTCTTCGGTTCCCCCGACGATATTTTTCCCAAAGCAGTGAGGCTCTTTGTGGATCATCGAGACCAAATCCGCCCCGTCATCCATAGTGGCATGGGGCGATAGGTCCAGCGCCTGCTGAAGGTGCCTATAGTACGTCTTGCGATTCTCTCCACGGATGGCATAAACCGGAATCCCGAAATCCGTCACCAGGCTCGCTGCGATATCATCCTGAGTGGAGAGTGGGTTCGACGCACAGAGGGCAATCTGGGCACCGGCTGCTTTCAGGGTGATCATCAAATGAGCGGTCTCCGTCGTAACGTGAAGGCAGCAAGCGACGCGCAAACCCCTCAGCGGACGGCTACGTCCCATTCGCAAGCGGATACTCAAAAGCACCGGCATCTGACGTTCTGCCCAGAGGATCTTAGACTTTCCTGACGGGGCCAGGGCTCGGTTTTTAATGTCGCAAGATGGACTCACAACACCCTCCTTTTTTCATTACAGATTGCAGATTGTGAAAGACACTCATTTGAAAATAGCTTAGTGGTGCTTAAACGCTCGCTTCACCTGATCCAGACGATCAAGGGCTTCCCATGGAAATCCTTCTTGTTCACGCCCAAAATGCCCATAGGCGGCGGTCTTGCGATAGATGGGACGACGCAGCTTCAAGGTCTGGATGATGCCGCTTGGGGTCAGATCGAACACCTGGCGGATGACCTTTACTATATGCTCGTCAGATACCTTGCCCGTTCCATGGGTGTTGACCATGACAGAAACCGGCTCGGCAATCCCAATTGCGTAGGCCAGTTGGATTTCACAGCGATCCGCAACCCCTGCCGCTACCAAGTGCTTGGCCACATACCGGGCCATGTACGCCGCGGAACGATCCACTTTTGTCGGATCCTTCCCCGAAAACGCCCCACCCCCGTGGCCGATCACACCCCCATAGGTGTCCATGACGATTTTTCTTCCCGTCAGACCGGTATCCGCCATGGGACCGCCAACCTCAAAACGCCCTGTCGGATTGATAAAGATATTCGTCCGCTTATCCAACCACTCCTTCGGCACGATGGGAGCGATGACCAATCGTTTCATATCCGCGCGAATCCGTGACAGCGGAACCCCTGCCTTATGGTGAACGCTGACGACTAGCGCATCGATTCGCGCAATCCGCCCATCGTGATACTCGACCGTCACTTGCGTCTTACCATCCGGCCGCAGATAACTTAGTAAATGCTGCTTGCGCACTTCTGCAACGCGCCGGGCCAGGCGATGGGCAAGCATAATGGGCAGCGGCATCAACTCGGGCGTCTCGCGCGTGGCATATCCGAACATCATCCCTTGGTCGCCCGCCCCTCCCTGATCCACACCCAGAGCGATATCGGGCGATTGCGCTTGAATGGAAGTCACCACCCCGCAGGTTTCATGGGCGAACCCATTCTGTGGCTCCTCGTAGCCAATGATGCGAATCATCTCACGGACGATCTGGGGAATCTCAATGTAACAGGAAGTGGTAACTTCTCCAGCAACACAGACGAATCCAGTGGTGATTAATGTTTCACAGGCCACGCGGCCGTTGGGATCCTTTTCATAGATCGCATCCAACACAGCATCCGAAATCTGGTCCGCCATCTTGTCCGGATGCCCCTCAGTAACCGATTCCGACGTGAAGAACAAACGTTTCATGAGTAACCTCCTTACTAATCTCGATAGAATTGCTTATCCCTGCAGTTTCAAACGCTTGGAAACAGCGGGTGAACCCCAAATGTTTACCACTGTCCGATAGGCTTCAATAGAACCGATATCATACCAGGCACCCGTCATCGGCACGCCGTAGACGGATTCGCGCTCAAGCAGCCACGCAATCAGATGCCCTGGGGCATCCCCGTTTTGTCCCTCGTCAAGAAACTGCCGGATTCTGAAAACCATGGGCTGTGGAAAGTAATAGACGCAAAGGGCCACTTCCTTGGAAGACGGCTGGGGTGACTTCTCGACGAAGGAGATAATACGCGACGACGGTTCCCTCTTGACGACCCCGAACTGTCTGGCCGCCTCCAGGCGAGGAGCTTCCCATAAAGCCACACTCGCAGACGGCCAATACCGTTTGGCCGTAGCCACAAACTCGGCAACGGACCAGTCAAATAAGTTGTCCGTCCCAATCACAAGCAAATCGTTGAGATCCCCTGTCTGTGTCCTGGCAAGCTCCAGATCGCGCACGGCGCCCAAACGACCTTCGGGGTTGCGCGTCCCATCGTCGACGATCTGGATATTGACATCGCGTGCGCGCTGCCAGGCGCGAAACCGATCGGCAAAAAGCGTGTTGGTAACCAAGACACACCGCTTCCCCTCAGGCACGTCGGGGAGGGTACGGATGATGGCATCCAAAATCACGCCTTCACCCAGGGGAAGCAACGCCTTGGGGGTGTCTTTCGTTAAAGGATACAACCGCGTCCCATATCCTGCAGCCAGCAAAACTACCGTCACCGGCATATCCCTCACTCCGTGAGGTCTGGGACTATCTGCTTCAATGTCGCCGTAAGAAACGCTTCCACTTCCTTGCCTGTTTTAAGCGTCAGGACCTGTTCGACCACCGAACGGGCAAAGGAGTGTTCGACCGATCGAATCACACGTTTGACCAACGGCAACTGGACCGGCGAGGTGGAGAACTCATCCAACCCCATTCCCATCAACAGCAGCGTCATAACGGGCTCCCCGGCCATTTCTCCACACATACCCACCCAGAGATTGGCCGAGTGCCCCACTTCAATCACCCGCTGGATGAGCCTCAGGATGGCCGGATGGGTAGGCTCGTAGAGATAGGCGATTTTTTCATTGACCCGATCAACGGCCAGGGCATATTGAATCAAATCATTGGTTCCAATGGAGAAAAAATCCACCTCCTTCGCCAACAGATCACAGGTCAAAGCCGCGGAGGGAACCTCGATCATCGCTCCCACTTCAAAACGTTCAGCCATCGGTGCACCCTCTCGCGAGAGCTCCTCGCGGACGTCCCGGAAGATTTCGTTGGCTCGCTGCAATTCCTCAAGGCTTGAGATCATGGGGTACATCATCTTGAGGTTGCCATGGATGCTGGCTCGAAGAATGGCACGCAGTTGCACACGGAAAATCTCCGGGCGGGCCAGGCTAAACCGAATGGCACGCCAACCCATGAAGGGGTTCATCTCGGAAGGCAGTTGCAAGGGAGAAAGAAATTTATCTCCACCCAGATCCATGGTGCGGATAACGACTGGTTGTCCTTTAAGGCGTTCTGCCACCGATCGGTAGGCGTCATACTGTTCCTCCTCGGTTGGCAAATCCAACCGGTTCAGATAAAGGAACTCCGTGCGGAAAAGTCCGATGCCATGGGCCCCATGGGCGATAACCGATGGCAATTCGTCGGGAAGCTCGATATTGGCCGACAGGGTCACTGAATGATGATCGAGCGTCTCTGCCGGCAGGTCCTTTAAATGGAGCAACTGGCGGTTGATCTCTTGGGCTCGTCGGTGCTCCAGCTCGTAGCGCTCTACCGTGGAGGGATCGGGATCAATGAGCACATCCCCATGCGTACCATCTACAATCATAAACGATCCTTCAGAAATCCGTTTTGTCGCTGAAACCAGCCCCACGACGGCTGGAATCTCCAGGGATTTAGCCATAATGGCCGTATGGCTGGTGCGTCCCCCGACATCGGTGACAAAAGCCAGGATGTTGTGCCTGTGCATCAGAGCCGTTTCAGAAGGAGACAGATCCCTTGCCACGAGGATGACCCGCTGGCTGAGTCTCTCCAGAACATCCGTCTGCTTGCCCAAGAGGTTTCGAAGCACACGCTTGCGGACATCTTCCACATCAGCCGTTCGTTCTCGCAAATATTCGTCGTTGGTTCGAGAAAACGCTTTGAGGTGACGCAAGACCACCTCATTGAAAATGGTCTCGACATTGAGGTGCTGCGATTTTAAACCAGTGATGATTTCTTCTCGAAGGGATTGGTCCTCGAGGACCAAAAGGTGGGCGTTGAAGATTTCCGCTTGTTCCTGCCCCAGTTCTTCGGCGAGCCGTTTCTGGATGCCACTGATTTGATGGCGGGTTTGAATCAAAGCCTCTTCCAATCGGAGAACCTCAGCGGGAATCTCACCATCACTGATGGATCGCTTAGGCACAAGCAGCTCCTCTCTGAAGAGCAAGGCCTTGCCCATAGCGATACCCGGAGCCGCTGGAATTCCTTTAAGTGCGATCATGTCGTGCGAGAAGAAGATGAAATGTCAGGTAGGGGTTCACTCACTAACTGGCACAACCGCTCAAGGGCCTCGACCGCATCGGAACCTTCTGCCATAACCACAATACGCGAGCCCGGGTGGGCAGCAAGCGTCAACAGCCCCATGATCGATTTTCCATCAACGATCTTCCGTCCCTTCTTGACAGTCACCCGGCTAGAATACTGCTTGGCCATCTGCACAAATATGGCTGCGGGACGGGCATGCAAGCCTTGGCGATGCACCACAGTAACGGTACGCTGCACCCGCACCATCTTTAGATCGGTCCTTTAACAGGCTGCTGAAAAAGGCGCATCTGCTGCGTTACATCCCTTACGGCTTCGTCAGCGTACTTTCTAGTACGCGCCTCCTCAGCCGAATCGAGCTGCGCCTTGCATCTCGCACCTTTTTGAGCAGCCTAAGAGTGCCTAACATAATGAGCACATGGCTGCGATCATTATGTTAGGCACTCTAGTATCCCGTGGGTTTTTCAGCAATCTGTTAAACCGAGATGGCCGACGGCAAAATCGATGGATCGGTCGGCGGTCCATTCGTAGTCACGGTTCGATTCCGTGAACCAACGATGAGGTTAATGATGCTCCGCGCCACTTTTTCGGGATCATGACGAACCACCCCATCGGTACTCACCAAATCGTCGGCAACCACTTGATAGCCCAACGCTCGGATCCGTTGAATATCGGACTCGACTGGAAATGCGTCTTCTTGTCGATACCGATCCAGAAAAGCATCCGGAATCGGACCGGTATTGACCAGACACACCTGGATGATACCCGGATTAGTGTGGGACACCAAAGCCCGGACATGATCGCTCGCCTTATACGCATGGGTCTCACGAGTTTGGGTCATCACATTGCAGATATATAATTTCAAGGCCTTGGATGCTACAATCGCATCCACCATCCGATCCACTAACAAATTAGGAATGATGCTGGTGTATAACGATCCGGGACCGAGCACAATGGCGTTGGCATCACGGATCTGGGCCAACGCCTCAGCAGTGGGTTGGCATCCGGCAGGTTCCAGATATACTCGGCGGATGGGCACCGGCGCTTTGGAAATCTGAGTTTCTCCACGGGTGACGCTGCCATCTTCATGCTCGGCAATCAGACATACTTTCGCATTTGTCGCAGGCACCACCCGTCCTCGAATGGCCAACACTTTACTCGAAGCCTGCACCGCCTGCTCGAAATCTCCGGTGATCTGTGTCATAGCGGTAATGAAAAGGTTACCGAAATTGTGCCCGCGCAAAGGAGAATTGCCGCCAAATCGGTACTGGAACAACTGCTGCATGAGGGGTTCGGCATCTGCCAACGCAACCAGACAGTTGCGGATGTCTCCTGGAGGCAATATGTCAAACTCCTCCCGAAGGCGTCCGGAGCTGCCTCCATCATCAGCAACGGTGACTATGGTAGTGATATTCGTGGTGTATTGTTTTAATCCATGAAGGATGGTTGACAGTCCTGTTCCACCCCCGATAGCCACAATCCGGGGCCCTTTCTCCAGATGCCGCCGTTGAAACACCCTTTCGACCAGATCTTGTTGCGGTCGCGGGGAAACCACGTCCAACAGCGAACGGACAATGAGCACCACCCCCATGCTGAGCGAAGTCAACCCAATCACTAGAATCCCCAAGCTGATGGCACGCTGGAAAATGTTATTTTCCACAGGCAAAAGCGCAGAACCAATGCCAAAACAGAACACCCCACCCAACGCCAGAAGAACCCAGCGCTTAACCTGCATTCCAGGATAAAGCCATTTCAGAAATCGCATCACAGCTTCTGCTCCTTAAAAACTCTCAGACGAAATAATCCGTAATCTAAAATCCGGAATCGACCCCGCCATCGGGCCAACAGCCGAAGGCATAGACCCAGTTGGTTTGCTTAAGCGAACGGCTGGGGCTATATTCCTACGTGTTTGACGTCGAGCGTTTCACTCGTCACTGATCACTGGCCACTGACTTAGCAGGCTGCGGAAAAACCCTTCGGGGTTCTGGGTTGAGGGTTCAGGGTTCGGGGCAAATACACCACCGCTCGTCGGTGATACGGGTCCTGGCCCCCAGCCCAGAACCCCGAACCCTGAACCGACTGGCATTTTTCAGCATCCTGTTAGTGGCGACGCTCATCCTCTTCACGAAGAATCTTCAGAAGGGTCTTTTCATCTTTAGCGGCGCGTAGACCTTCCCGAAAGTGCCGATCCTTAAGTAACCGAGAAATCCGAGCCAGTGCTTTCAGATGGGGACCCGCGGAATCCACTGGGGCAACGAGGAGGAAAATCAAATGAACCGTCTCCCCGTCAAGGGCGTTGAAATCCAGTCCCGATCGAGACACCCCAAACGCAGAGATCAATTCAGCTACGCAATCGGATTTTCCATGAGGAATCGCAACCCCTTGCCCAATTCCGGTAGATCCTAATGCTTCCCGCTCCATAAGCACTTGAATGAGCCGTTCCACATCTTTAGACTTGATCGCTCCCGCTTTCACCAACAAGCCAACCAACTCACGAATAGCCTCTTCTTTTGTCTGAGCCTTGACATCACATGAAATCGCGCGTTCGTTGAGAAACCCCATAATGTTCATAGGTTCACCTAAAATTTTCACCGCTTCTTATTCTATAAAGAATAAGGAGCGGCCCCCTTTCCCGCTATACTCCGTGGCAAGTCCACCGTACATGGAAATCTAATTAGTCTTGTCTAATCTCCAATGTTCTGTGAATTTTACGAATGACTATTCACCCGCCGCCTTCTCCGCCAAAGGCGGATCCCCTCCGGTGAAAAATCCCATCACCCTCCTTGCCCTATCGTCACCCCTCTATACTTCGCAACGCCTCAGTATCCTTCAGCTCCAGATCAATCGAGAGCGGGTGATGGGATTTGGCGCTCTCCATCCTTCGCTTACGCTCGGAACTCCCAGTCGGCCACCCGTCTCGCCTAAGGAATCATGAAATTACCTGGGAATTTTCGATTGTCGATTTTGGATTTTCGATTGGAAGACGGCCGTTCAATCGAAAATCGACAATCGTCAATCGACAATTTCCTCGGCTCTCTTGATTGACCGAAGGCTCGGCTCCCTTCAAATCCCATCACAAGAGTCTAAAACCCAGCGGGTGATGGGATTTGAACCCACGACTTTCACGTTGGCAACGTGACGCTCTACCACTGAGCTACACCCGCATCAAGAACCGTAACGAGTAACACGTTACAAGAAACAAGTCACTGTCTGCGTGGGCGAGAGAGGAGTTGGCGCCTTCCGCTCGTCACTGCGCTCCTCGCTTCAGGTCGGCCACCCGCCGCTCCTAAGGAATGTCAATCCTCCTATCCGTCGGATCGACGTTATTCGAAGTCGCGGCTCCTTTCAACTCCTCTCCTTTACGAAACTGGGCGAGAGAGGAGTTGAACCTCCACCCCTTTCGGGACAGGCTCCTAAGGCCTGCGCGTCTGCCAGTTCCGCCACTCGCCCGAATCTTCTTGAAGTACTTCATAACCGGCAGGACGCGCCTGCCTGTTTTTCCACTCGTCCTTCTCCAACGGCACGCGGCAAGAAATTTCGTGGAGCCCCACAGGATGAGCCTGTGGCACAGGCACTCCCACACCTTGGGATTTTCGATTGTCGATTTTGGATTGTCGATTGGAAGACGGTTGTTCAATCAAAAATCGACGATCGTCAATCGACAATTTCCTCGGCTCTCTTGATTGAAAGCTCATCTTCCTTCGATCTCCTTAGGACGTTCAAAGAAACTGCCTTGGGATTTTCGATTGTCGATTTTGGATTTTCGATTGGAAGACGGCCGTTCAATCAAAAATCGACAATCGTCAATTGACAATATCGTGATGCAACCGTCGAGGGTTGGGGGCGCAATGGCGGGATTGCTTAGCCTGTGCCATCCGCATTCTGACTATCTTCTCGGAAACTCTATCATTTATCTGGCATCCGTAAGTTTGAACAAAGATGGTCTTGCTCATCCGCAGTCACATCTCAGAAAAATAAGAACCGTCCCCTATTTTCCGTCAACGCGCCCGCTCAATGAAGATGTGGGTGGCACGCTCACCGTTCACCGTCCTGGACGGCGCATACCCCAGCTCGTGCCAGTTGATCCCGCTGAACAGATGCTCCCCTGCTCCCATGAACACGGGCGAGAGCGCAAGATGCAGTTCATCGATGTGGCCGGCGGTGAGATACTGGCGCACGGTGGCGACACCTCCGCCAATCCGCACATCCTTTCCCTGAGCCGCCTCTCTGGCCTGCCTCAAGGCGGACTCGATGCCATCCGTGACAAAGTAAAATGTGGTCCCGCCGCTCATGGCCAGCGGAGCGCGTGCGTGGTGCGTCAGGACGAAGATCGGCACATGGTAAGGAGGCGTGTCGCCCCACCATCCTTTCCACGAGTTGTCCTTCCACGGACCGCGGACCGGGCCGAACATGTTCCGCCCAAGGATCCACGCCCCGACGTGCTCGAATGATTGCCGGGCCATGTCGTTGTCGATGCCGGTCGCCCCGCCGCTTTGGCCATACATGGTCTTGAAAACTTCGGTCTCGAATAACCATTGAACCAGCTCCGGTCCCCGAACGCCGAGCGGATGATTGCGATCCTGCCGGGGTCCGGCGCCGTAGCCATCGAGCGAGACGGAGAACGCCGCGACTCTCACCTTCCCCGTGGCCATCAGTCCAGAATCTCTGGCTCGACGAGTTTCGCAAGCAGGATCAGCGATTCCTGCCAGCCGAGATAACACCCCTCGGGAGGAATGGCAGCGGGCACCTCTTCCTGCACGATGCTCACTTCAGTGCCGCACGACACTTTTTTCAGGGTGACGGTTGTCTGCATTTCGCCCGGCAGGTTTGGGTCGTCGAATATGTCCGTGTGGCGGATGCGTTCGTGCGGCACCAACTCCAGATACTTCCCGCCAAAGGAGTGGGTCTTGCCGGTGGTGAAGTTCGTGAACGACATCTTGTACGTGCCGCCAATTTTCGCCTCCAACTGGTGCACCTTGCCGGTGAATCCGTGCGGCGGTGACCATTTGGCCATCGCGTCGGCGTCGAGGAACGCCCGATAGATTTTTTCCGGCGCTGCGCGAAGCACACGGTGAAGTCGAATGGTGCTGGTTGACATCCGTTATCTCCTTTCCAACTCAAGAATCCCGCTGTTTCACTTCGACCAGGTACGTCGTCAGTTGCTTGATTTTCCCACGTTCCATAGTAAATACATCGCAGAAGATGGCGTTGAGCACACCGCAGGCCTTCCGCTGTGCCCGAACCGCGCCCTCTGCGACAACAATATCATGCTCCTCGGTCATCCGGCTCACGGTGATGGCCGGGCGGCCGACAAACGCAGGATTCTCAATTTCTTTGTCGAACGCATCCCGTCCTACCAGACGAAACATCCCCGCCATCTCCCACTCCACATCCTCGGTGAGACACGAAAGAATCTGGGCGTGGTCGGACTTCCTGAAGCCATCCATGTATCGTCCAACTGTCCTTTTGTTCTCGGTCATCGGTCATCCCATGTCCTGGTACGACTGGTTACGCCTCAGCCAGCGCCTGAAACACTTCAGCGGGGTCTTCCAAGCCCTCCGGCATGGCGTCCTGGGGTACGCTGGAAAGTTTTAAGTTTCCGGAACTATGGCCATCCATAAGTCTGAACGAAAACTGCTTTACTCATGCGGGTACTGTGGCCGACTCGGCGTTGAATGAGCAGGACTTGCTATGAGTTCTCTTCGGAATAGCAAAATCGAACGAGATGTCGAGCGCCCCTTAAAAGATAGAGGGAAAGGCTGAGGAAAAGGCCCCCTGAAACGAAATAAGCGACTCTCCAATCGTGTTGCGTGCCTTCCATCCCCAGAATCGTAGCCGCGCCGTAGAGAAGATACCAAACCGAATACACCAGCAGCACTAAGCCAACACTCCTCACCACAACCCCGAATACCTTGATTGGAGTCATCCCCCTTGCTCTCCTCACTTTATCATTAATTTGCCGGGCGCCTCTGTCTGCACAGAATTCTTGGAGACAAATTTCAGAAACACATCCCTGATCGCCGAGCGCGGCTCAGATTGCTGGTATTCCTGGGCATCACAACGATACGTGACGTCTTTCAGGTCTTTGTAGTAAAACCGAAACAAGAAGGTATCAGCATCGGGAATAAAACTGGTCCCCTGAAACGTCCAGTACTGCCGCTCGGCTAGTTCCCGAAGCAGGCCACGGACTTGCTCATCGCTCACCGCCCGCTCGCTTCGTTTCTCTTCGCCCCCGATCTCCGTCCATTCCTGACTCACGACTTTCCCATCTGCGATGTCATAGCTGCCGTAATTTGGTGTCATGGCGCTGCCGTCTGCCACCTCAATTCGTAGCCCCTCCAGCGACTCCGCTCCTTGGCCCAAGGCGATCAAGTGCTCTTTCATGCGCAGCTCGTCTTTAGACAACTCTGCTGCAGCCACCGCTTGGACGATCCCGAGGCTCAATACGAAGAGCACAACCAATCGTCGGATCATCTCTGTTTCTCCAGCCATCTCACGTAGCCTATTCCCCAAATGCCACCTGCATCCCCTCCGCCAGAGCCTGGAACACGAGCAGGGTATCCGCCAACACCTCTTCCCCACCCGACTCCGAAACTTCTATGTTCTCGGAACAACGGCCAGCCAAAAACTTAGAGCAACGCCTGTTTGTTCAACAAGTGGGGTGTTCCTCCAAACCTGAGCCTAAGCACCGGAACCCGAAGGGCAACAAATCTACGGGGGCATCCGTATGTGACCAATAGGGTATCTCACCCATGATCATAGAAAACACTGGGCCGTGCAGGAGTTGAACCTGCAGCCATCTCCTTAAGAGGGAGCAGCTCTGCCAGTTGAGCTAACGGCCCCCTAATAACTATGCACATCCTTCGATCCACCCAAGATACGATGAAGTAGCTTGCCATCAGATACGCACACTCTCAACATTCCATCTGATTTGCGAGACTCAACAGTGGAACCCCACAGGATGAGCCTGTGGCACTGATAACTTCTCCCCTGCCAAGGAATCATGAACTTGCCTTTGAATTTTCGATTCCCAAGTTCAATAAGTAAGTGCAACAGCTAGAGGGGTTGACGGCTTCCGCGTTAGAATACGCGGACTATGCCGATACCCTACCAACACCTGAGTAGCCATGAACGAGACGTCTTGGCAGT
>JAHFGV010000038.1 GCA_023247255.1 Candidatus Omnitrophota bacterium
AGCCGGGGCACGAGGTGTCGGGCCTCCGCGTAGACCCACTGGTAGATGGCTTCATGACTAATGGCCCCGTACGGATGCCGCCGTGTCCAACGGCCCGCAATGAGCTCCGGCGACCAGCCCGCCCGCAGGCGCGTGGCCACGTACCGGCGCAGGCGGGCAGACTTGAGGCGCGGTCGCTGATGCGCCACGCGATTGCGCGTCTCGGCGCGGTGCTGGGCTTTGTGCGCCAGGTAGTAGCCGCTGTAGATGGGCGGGGCATTCCGTCGCAGCTCCCGCGCCAGGGTGCTGGGGGCGCGCCGCAGGACTGCGGCGATCTGCCGCAGCGACTGCCCCCGACTTCGAAGGACTGCCAAGACGTCTCGTTCATGGCTACTCAGGTGTTGGTAGGGTATCGGCATAGTCCGCGTATTCTAACGCGGAAGCCGTCAACCCCTCTAGCTGTTGCACTTACTTATTGAACTTGGGTGAGTCATGTGTCGTGAAAAAGCAGAAAATAACCAGGCATCTCAAGCACGGCCAAAGTACGCCTTTTGCTTTCCATGACTCATGACACATAACACATGACTCATGATACAGTCGTGAGCGCTGCCACTAATCTCGATGCATTTTGCAAAACCTCAGTAACATATCCGGTTGCTGAAAAACCCATCTTGGCTCTAGGCTGAGAGAATTTTCGATTGTAGATTTTCGATTGTCGATTTGTTTTATTTCCCAATCAACGATCGATGATTGACAATCGACGATACGTTGGGCTTTAAGACAAAAGCCCAGGCTGCTCAAAAAGGTGCAGATGCAAGGCGCATACGCAAGCGGCTGAGGAGGCGCGTACTTTCAAGTACGCTGACGAAGCCGCAAAGTATGCAACGCAGTAGATGCGCCTTTTTCAGCAGCCTGATGTGTCCTCAACGTTGGCTGATCTCATGGACCCAATCGATAAGGGCCTTGACGTGATCGACGGGGGTCTGTGGTAGCACGCCGTGGCCGAGGTTGAAGATGTGGCCGGCTCTGAGGCTTGCTTGCTCGAGGATTCGCTGGACGCGTTCGCGTAGATACTCGCGCGGCCCACAGAGGATCACCGGGTCCAGATTACCTTGGATACCGACGTCGGTCCCGATTGTCTGCCAGGCCTGATCCAGCGCGACCCTAAAATCCACGCCGATGACATCCCCGCCCGCCTCGCGCATATCCCGCAGGAAAGAAGCGGTTCCGGTGCCGAAATGAATCACCGGAACGCCCGGCGTGAGGGCTTGAATGACGGCTTTTGTGTGTGGCAGGACAAAACGACGATAATCTTCCGGCCCCAAGCAGCCGACCCACGTGTCAAACAGCTGCACCGCATCGGCGCCGGCTTGAATCTGGCCGTTGAGGTAGGCGATCACGCCTCGGCTGATTTTTTCCATCAAGGCATGCCAGAGTCCCGGATCGGTGTACATCAACCGTTTTGTTTTTACGAAGGCCTTAGAACTTCCCCCCTCGATGACATAAGAAGCCAGCGTGAAGGGACCACCGGAAAACCCGATCAGGGGAATAGAAGCAGCCAGTGCCGCACGGCTCACGCGCACACCCTCAAAGACAAAGGCCAAGGACTCTTGGGGATGGATTTCTGCGAGGCGTTCCACGTCGGCGGCGTTTGCAACTGGGCCTGAAATCATCGGGCCTTCTTCGGTTTCGTATTCCAGCGTCAATCCCATCGGCTCGACCACCAGTAGGATGTCAGAAAAAACAATCGCTGCATCGGCCTGGATCTTTTTAACAGCCGTCACGGTCACCTCAGCGACCAGTTCAGGGCTCTTGCACAGTTCAAGAAACGGCACGCGATCGCGGATCTGACGGTATTCTTTCATGTACCGCCCGGCTTGGCGCATCAGCCACACAGGGGTGATTGGGGTCGGCTCTCGACGGCAAGCCTTCAGAAACAAAGACTCTCGCCGAGAACTTGTGTCAGAATCTACCCAGGCCGGGGGCGAGGATCGAGGGGCTAGGGATCTTTCAGAAATAGGGACGGCTGTAGGCTGGGGGCGTTTGGCATTTTCGATTGTCGATTGTCGATTGTCGATTGAAGAAGCGACCCCGCCATCGGGGCGGCCTTGCCGCTGCCACAGGCTCATCCCGTGGGGATCCGCAGAGGCATTTTTCTCACGGTGGAGTCGGCTGGCCTGTTGGGCGATTTCTGCTACGAGACACTCCATCGTCGGGTGACTCGCCTCAAGGTCCACAGCGATTCCAAGATGGGTGAGGGTTTCTGTCGTCATTGGACCGATGGATGCCACAACAATCCTGTGGCAGGCTTCACGGAAAGATCGCCGGAGTCCTTGAGAACTTGCAAGCTGAAACACGTGACGCACTTGGGTCGAGTTGGTGAATAGGATGACGGAAACCTCTCCTGCAATGATCTGTTGTATGGCCTGTCGCAACGGGTGGGTATCCTCAGGCAATACCCACTGGTAGACCGGAACCGGAAGCACTTGGGCTTGGCGACTCTGGAGTGCTTGGATGAGACGCTCGTTGGAAACGCCATATTCCTGAATCGCGATGGTTTTGCCTTGGAGGTTCACGCTTCGGCTGCTCAAATCCAGGGCTTCCACGATCTCCTGCCACGTGTTGGGCTCTGGCACGCTGAGGGTAACAGGCAAGCGATAGGTCTTTAGCACCTGGATGGGCTTCGGCCCTCGCGCCGCAATCGTCAGTCGGCTCAGGGCTGAGACGATTCGTCCTCGATCATAACGGCCAATGAGACTCTCGATGAGGAGCTTGGCTCCCACGCCGGTTAAAAAAATCATGACATCGATTTTGCCAGAGAGTAACCGTTCACCGAAGCTGACGACCGCTGGCTGCTCCTTCAAAGCGAGTTCCTGCATCGCCGGAGCCTGGATGGGTAAGCCTCCGTGTTGCGTGATGTGCTGCGCCATGATCGGAGCCATGCGGCTTTCAAATGTCACGACCTTGGCGCCGTCGAATCCGCCATTCTTATGAGAATCGCGAGTCGTTTGTGCCATCAGCCTTGAGCCTATTGAGCGAATAGGAACGCATTCGGCAGTATCCTAACAGATGCTGAAAAACCCGCATTAGGGGGCAAGGGGCATGAGACAGGGGGTATTGGAATTGTCGATATTCGATTGTGGATTTTTGATTTCTTTCCAATCCGCAATTCGCAATCCCAAATCCGAAATTAAAAACTTGACCCGTTCCCCGCATCACGAGCTTTAAGCAAAGGGGTGTTTTTCCGCAGCCTGATAGGTGTGTCATTATACCACCATCCATTTGACCTGCGTCGAGAAGCCCTTTATCATGGTAGATGATCGTCCAAGCAAAGACTAGCAGCCATCCAGTGACAGAAGGCGTTGGCGCATGCCACCCACCATTCGAGAGTCTCAGTCGGTACAGAGTCAGCCCCAAGCCGATCTTCGGTCGCTAACGAAGGAACGCCGACTTTTTGTACAATTACAGGTGTTTGGAAACGTCACCGACCCTGCAGGGCTCAAGGAAGTTCTGAAGGCGAGCTCCATCGAGAGTGTCTTGTATCTTAATCTGCATGATCCCCAAGGCGTGGGCCTTTTACTGATGAGCGAGGATCCTACTGTCCTTATGAACGAGGCGCGCGCCATCCTATCCCGTTCGCCCTGCGCAGGACTGCGGCATCAACAGGAAATGACGCTAGTGGGGATGACCTATCCTTCCGGACATGAGTCTGATTTGAACGATTGGCTGCTGGCACGACCCCGTCGCATCCTTCTCAATGCCCAGTGGCCCTGGGTGATTTGGTATCCGCTTCGTCGCAAGCCAGAATTTGCTCTCTTGGAGCCCTCCGAACAGCGGGCGATTCTTTCAGAACACGCCAAGCTGGGCCGTACTTATGGAGAAGCGGAATTGGCAACAGACATCCGACTCTGTTGCTATGGATTGGATCGCAACGACAATGAGTTTGTGCTGGGATTGGTCGGTCCGACGCTACTGCCCTTGTCCTGCTTGATTCAGGACATGCGCAAGACGCAGCAGACCGCAAAGTACATTCAATCCATGGGCCCGTTTTTCGTCGGCAAAGTGTATTGGCAAAGTCTCCCTAAAAACACTGACTAAGGAATTGGGGACAGCCACCCATTATCGAAAATGGGTGGTGATTGGAAAATCGACGTTCCCGATTATTTCGTCCACCCATCAGTTTTCACCTACGGATGGCTTCAACCCTTTCCACAGCAACGGACCAACGGCTCACCCCGATGATGGAGCAGTACCGCTCCATCCAGAAGAGCCTTCCTAAAGACACTATCCTCTTTTTCCGTCTAGGGGATTTCTATGAGATGTTCTTTGAGGATGCCGTCCGCGCTTCCGAGATTCTGAACATCACCCTGACCGGGCGAGAGGGTGGGGTCATGGGAAGGGTCCCCATGTGCGGGATTCCTTTCCACGCCTTTCAGGGATACGTGCGCGGCTTGCTGGATCACAATCTCAAGGTCGCCATCTGCGAGCAGATCGGGGATCCGAAGACAACGAAGGGGCTCTTGGAGCGCAAGGTCACGCGCATCATCACGCCAGCGACGTTTTTGGACGAAGAAACGAAAACACCGGCTGCCGAATACATGACAGCCGTCATCACTCATGGCATGACGGCAGCCTTGGCTTATTTGGAACTAAGCACCGGAGAGTTTTGCGTGCGCCCGATCCGGGAAGATCGCTTGCTGAGTGAGCTTTCCTTGCTTAGCCCAAAAGAAGTCATCCTGCCCCAGAAGCTTTCAGCGACACAAGGGTTTTCCCGTTGGATCAAAGAGACGTTGCGATCGAGCCTCACCGTCTATGAAGACTGGGTGTTCGACGAAACCCAGGCCTTGCGACAACTGCAGGAGACCTTTCGGCTGGCATCCTTCAGGCAGTGCGCTTTTGCGGATGAGCCCCTGTGTGTCCGTGCCTGTGGCGCGATTCTGTATTACCTGCGCGATCACTTTCATTGCAGCCTGGAGCATTTACGCCTGCCACAGTTGTTGGATGCAAGCGAGTTCATGATCCTGGACCGCTCGACCCAACGCAGTCTGGAGCTGCTGGGCAGTCTCAGCGGACGTAAAGGCGCGACGCTGTTTGGCTGTATCGACCAGACACTCACCCCGATGGGAGGCCGCTTGTTGAGTCACTGGCTGACCCATCCGCTGCTGGCGCTGAATGACATTCACACAAGGCAAAAGGCCGTTCAGGCGTGGGTGGATGAGCCCGGGCAGATGAATACACTCCGCTTGCAGCTTCAGGGAATCAAGGATATCGAACGCACCCTCAGCCGTTTGAATTATGGAGTCGCCAATGCCAGGGATCTTTTGCACCTGGATCATTTCCTCGAGAGGATCCCGAAGATCCAAAACGCGCTCAGCCAGATTCAGAATCCATTCCTTGCGGATATCGCGCACCGCCTCGTTGCGTTTCCAGAACTGCATGGCCGCATCCAACGGGCCATCGTCGATACGCCTCCTATCGGAATCAAAGAAGGGGGCATCGTCAAGGGTGGCTACGACGAGGCACTGGATGATCTGCGACGGATCTCTCAGGATGGCCGCTCGTGGATTTTGGCCTTCGAGCGACGGCAGGCGGCCCTAACGGGAATCAAGTCGCTGCGGGTTCGATACTCGCAGGTCTTCGGCTATACGATTGAAGTAAGCAAATCCAACCTGCATTTGGTTCCTGTTGACTATGTGCGACGCCAGACCCTCGCCAACGCGGAGCGGTTCGTCGTTCCTGAACTCATCGAGTGGGATCAGAAAATCGCCGGGGCTCAGGAACGCATGAAAGCCCTAGAGTACGAATTGTTCAACGGCATCCGAGCCCAGGTGCTGGAAATTCTGGAGCCTCTGCAGCAGATGGCCCAGGCGATCGGTATTTTGGATGGCTTGCAATCCCTCGCCCGGGTCGCTGCCCATAAAGACTGGCGTTGCCCCGAAGTCGTCGAGTCTCAAGAATTGGCGATCCAAGCCGGACGACATCCGGTCGTTGAAGGGATGCTTCCTCACGGACAGTTTGTGGCAAACGACACCCTCCTTGATTTGTCGGATCATCAGCTCATCGTGCTCACAGGACCGAACATGGCCGGCAAGTCGACCTACCTCCGTCAGGTCGCCCTGATCGTATTGCTGGCCCAGATGGGGTCCTTTGTGCCTGTGCGCTCAGCGCGTATTGGACTGGTGGATCGCATTTTCACTCGAATCGGGGCCAGCGACGATCTGGCTGGAGGCGAAAGCACGTTTATGGTCGAGATGGTGGAAACGGCCCAAATCTTGCGTCATGCCACCCAACGCAGCCTGCTCATTCTGGATGAAGTGGGTCGAGGCACTTCGACCTTTGACGGGGTGAGCATCGCCTGGGCGATTTGCGAACATCTCACGCAAGGAGCCGTTCGTCCACGCACCTTGTTTGCCACCCATTATCATGAACTCACCCAACTCGAATCGCAACATCCCTCGGTTAAGAACTACCACATCACGGTGAAAGAAACCCCTGAAGGCATCCTGTTTCTGCGCAAGGTCATCACGGGCGCTTCGGATCGCAGCTACGGCATCCATGTGGCGCGTCTGGCCGGCATCGCCTCTTCCATCACCGAGCGCGCATCGGACATCCTTAAGTTTCTGGAGCGCGAGCACACAGCCGCCACGCATCTTTCTTGGGAAAACTCCACTGACGTGTCTGCACAGACAGTGGCTTCGATGGAAGCAACCTTAGGCTCGTTCGATCAGCAACTGATGCGTCAACTGTTGGATGAGCTGCGCAGCCTTTCCATTGATCAGATCACTCCGCTTGCAGCCCTCAACCGTCTTGCTGCGTGGAAGGCTCATCTAGCAGGATGCTGAAAAAGGCGCATCTGCAAGTTGCATACTTTGCGGCTTCGTCAGCGTACTTGAAAGTACGCGCCTCCTCAGCCGCTTCAGCATGCGCCTTGCATCTCGCACCTTTTTGAGCAGCCTAAGAGTGCCTAACATAATGAGCACATGGCCGCGATCATTATGTTAGGCACTAAGTATCCCGTGGGTTTTTGGGGAACCTGCTGGATGGATCCTTTGACACAAAACTGTCAAGGGGCTCACCCATAGATGCCGTGACTGGATAAATTTTGCGAAGCAAAAATTATGGGAATCATACGCGTTCTGCCTGAGGCTATCGCCAACAAGATCGCAGCCGGGGAAGTGGTCGAGCGGCCAGCGTCTATCGTTAAAGAACTGGTGGAAAACGCCCTCGATGCCGATGCGACGGTCATTGAAGTGGAAGTCGCCCACGGAGGTAAAAACTTCATCCGGGTATCGGACAATGGTCGTGGGATGGACAGAGAGGATGCCGGGCTTGCCTTCGCGCGTCATGCAACCAGCAAGATCATGGAAGCGGAAGACCTTCTGCGGATTCGCTCGTTCGGATTCCGAGGGGAGGCCCTGCCGAGTATCGCGGCGGTTTCTCGGATGCAGCTTGTGACTTCAAGGCAGGACGATCCGGTAGGAACAGAGCTTCATTTCGAGGCAGGCCGCAAGACACGCCTGTCGGACTGCGCCCTGCGCTGCGGCACGATGGTTGAGGTGCGTGAGTTATTCTTCAACACCCCTGCCCGTCGGAAATTCCTGAAATCGGACGCTACAGAGATGGGACATATCGTCGATGTGTTCTCTAACCTGGCTTTGTCTGCGCCGGATGTGCGATTCGTGTTACGTTCCTTGAACAAAACCGTTCTTGAGTTTCTGCCCGTTTCTAAGTCTCTGGAGCGGGCCAAGCAACTGTTGGGTGAGGCGATCGCTGAGGATCTGCTGGAAATCGGGGGAGAAGTTGAAGACGTGCAATTATCCGGCGTGATCGGAAAACCGTCGGTGGCGCGTGCCTCACGAACGGCCCAGAGTTTCTTCGTCAACCGACGTTGGGTGCGTTCGCTGCCGATCAGCTATGCCTTGCAGGAAGGTTTTTCAGGAACGTTAGGACACTCTCAATTCCCGATCGCCGTTCTGTTCATCGAGATCAATCCTGAGCGCGTGGATATCAACATCCATCCCACCAAACAACAGGTCCGTCTGTCCCATGAACCGACCGTGAAGGCCTTGATCACCCAAACGGTAGCCCGGTGCTTGCGGCAAGCCCCAGATCTAGCGTCACGTCCTTTGAAACACCCGACGCACATCCTCACCCGAGCGACTCGCCATTCCCCCAGCCGTCAAATGCTCCCGGCCCAACGCACCTTCGTCATCCCTGAGCCGGCGCGTACTTACCAACCCGCACCGGGGCTTTCCGTTTCCCAAGAACCTGTGCAGTTTCGGGACAAGCTTAAAATCACACAGATTTTGGGTCAGGTCCACCAGGTCTTCTTGGTGGTTGAGACGCAAGACGGATTATTGCTCGTGGATCAACACGCGGCTCACGAGCGGGTGATGTTCGAAGGCTTGCTGAGGAATTGGCAGGCTCAATCCGTCGAGCGGCAAGGGCTGTTGTTGAGCCCAACGCTTGAGTTATCCCACCGACAAGCGGATTTGCTTCAGGAATCCCTAAAGTTTTTACATCAAGTGGGCTTCGATCTGGAAGTCTTTGGACCTTCCACAGTGCGGATTTTGGCACATCCCGCGATCCTGGGGACTCAGGACCCGGCGCGCGTGCTTAAGACATTTCTAGATCAGAAAGAAGAAGGACTCTCACGAACCGCACTCGATACCACCCTGCAGGAACTGGCGGCGCTGATCGCCTGCAAGACAGAGTCGGTCAAGGCCCATGAACCGTTAACCCCACAGGCGATCCACACGCTGTTGACTCGCTTATCTGAGTGCGACCAGCCCTTTAGTTGTCCCCACGGACGTCCGACCCTGATCCGTTATTCGCTCACCGAGCTCGAGCGCCATTTCAAGCGGACGTAATCGGGCCCTGGATTATTGATGTTTTCTAATCTACAATCAAAAATCTACAATCGAAAATTCTCTCAGCCAGAGTCAAAACACTACTCGTCCGCAACGTGGTGTTTGATTGTCTTTGCCTGCACCAAATACACGACATCCTCGGCGATGTTGGTGGCGTGATCGGCAATCCGCTCCAGGTGACGGCCGACTAAAATCAACCCGACAGCCCGTTCGATGCTGCGTGGGTCCTGCAGCATATAAGTCAACAGCTCGCGGAACACCTGGTCGTTGAGACGATCCACATCGTCATCCCGACGACAAATCTCCCTGGCTAATTCCGCATCGTGTCGCACAAAGGCATCCAGGCTGTCTTTGACCATAGCCTGAGCCAGCTCGGCCATGCGGGGAATGTCGATGAGGGGTTTCAAGAGGGGTTCTTTCAGCAAATCTAGCGTGCGCTGTGCAATGTTGACGGCCAGATCCCCCATGCGCTCCAGATCGTTGTTGATTTTAAATGCCATGGTCACAAACCTCAGGTCGCTGGCTTCCGGATGGTGCAAGGCCAAAAACCTCAGACACAGCTCGTCGATCTCGATCTCCGCCATGTTGATGGGCTCATCACCGGCAATGACGCCTCGAGCCAGCGTGGCATCTCGAGAAACCAAAGCACGGATGGCCCGGCCGATGGCTTCCTCCACAAGACCAGCCATGTTCACCAGTTGCTGGCGCAGGTGTTTCAGTTCCGTATCGAAGTGACGTTCCATCCTATCCAAAACGTCCCGTGATGTAGGCCTCTGTCCGCTTGTCTGTAGGCGCGGTGACTATCTGTTCCGTCTTACCGAACTCGATCCCCTCCCCCAGAAGCATGAATCCCGTATAATCAGAAACCCGGGCGGCCTGCCGCATATTGTGTGTCACAACCACAATAGTGTAGCGCTCTTTCAGCGCGTAGAGCAACTCCTCAATCTTACCCGTAGCGATGGGATCGAGCGCGGAACAGGCTCATCAGCAGCAAGACTTCCGGCTCAACGGCAAGCGCACGGGCGATGCACAAGCGTTGTTGCTGGCCTCCTTTCGTATGTGGTAACTGGGCTTTTGCAAAAATAGCCAACGCGTCGACCGAGTGTTGTGTCATGTTTCATGTGTCATGAGTCATGGAAAGCAAAAGGAGCGCTTTGGCCATGCCTGAGACGCCTGTTTATTTTCCGCTTTTTCATGACACATAACACATGACTCATGAAACAGACGTAAGTACTGGAGCTTAGGATCATGATTTACTTTCTTCTTGGCCATGGGCCACTTTGCCACTAACCTCGATGCATTTTGCAAAACCTCAGTGGTAACCCACGATACCACGAATTCGGTAGGTCACGCCATATTGTCTAAACAATTCCGGAAGAAGTCTACTCAGGAAAGGTTGGATGTGAGGGGAAGGGAGAAGGAAAAAGCGGAGCCTTGATGGAGTTGGCTTTCCACAGAGACCTGTCCACCGTGGGCTTCCACAATATGCTTGACGATGGAAAGCCCAAGGCCTGTACCCCCGAGCTCTCGGGAGCGAGCTTTGTCCACGCGATAGAACCGTTCAAAAATCCTCGGTAGATCCTGGGTCGGAATACCCATGCCGGTATCCGCTACAATCACCTTCACCCAAGCCTGCTTTTGAATGGCGGTAATGGTGATTCCCCCTCGGGGTTTGTTGTACTTAATAGCGTTGTCTATCAGATTCGCAAAGACTTGCCGGATCCTGTCCGGATCGGCTTGGACGCACAGGCCGGGGGCAAGCCCAAGGCTGATGGTAAGCCCGCGTTGCTCAATCGCTGCTTGGAGTGAGGCGATGACCGTCTCGACTAATGGGCAGAGCTCAACGCGCTCCAGGCGCAGGGGGATCGCTTGCGATTCGATCTGTGACAGGGAAAGGAGATCATTAATGAGTTGAGACAGACGCGTGGCTTCTTCATCGATGAGCTGAACAAACTTGCGATTGTTGGCCGGATCTTCCAGCGCGCCGCCCAGCAACGTCTCGGTCAGGCTGCGGATGGCTGTCAGGGGACTCTTCAACTCATGAGAAACGTTGGCCACGAACTCCCGGCGCAATTGTTCGTAACGGTGGTGCTCCGTCACATCCTGAATCACGAACACCACACAGGCTCCGCTGGTGCCACCGTCCTGAGAACCGACGCCGTGGAAGCGCAGGATGCGTTCCTTGGGATGGAACAGGGCGACTTCCTGGGTAAGATGACGGGGCTGCTCAAGCAGGCTGCGTAACATGTCGTGAAACTCTGGATGTCGGACGATTTCGACCAGCGACTGGCCAACGGCATCATGGCCACAGAGTTCCAAGAGCACCCTCGCGGAAGGATTAATGAGGAGGATGCGTCCTTGCCGATCCAGTGCCACGACGCCCTCGGCCATGCTCTCAACGATGGCCCGTGCTTGGTTACGTTCAGCCGAAAGACTCGCGACCGATTGCTGCAACGATTGGGCCATCGCATTCAGGGCAAGGCCCAGCTGATGCACCTCGGTGATCGACGCAGCACAAACCGGAACGTCGAACCGTCCTTCAGCGATCGATCCGGCGAGTTGGGTCATGCGTGTAATCGGATGGCTGATGCGTCGGGTCAGCCACAGGCCGAGCACGAGGGCAATGATTCCACCGATCAGCAGACCGCCCAGCACCACCCGCTGAATAGCCACTCGAAGGGATTGGACTTCGATCATAGGGATTGCCAGACGAAGCACTCCATACGATCGTCCCCGTTCTTCCAAGGGCACTGCTACGTACAATAAAGGCATCCGCAGCGTCGTGCTGTAACGCATGGCAGAACCCACTCGGCCTTGCCGGGCCTGAACCACATCCGGGTGAGTTGCGGGGTTATCCCTAGATGCCATCGCTATCGGCATCTGCTCGGAATCGCCGATCGGCTCGCCACTTGGAGTCATCAACGTCACGTGGCCGCTTGTTTGTCGGCCCAGGGATTCTGCCAGGGCTTGAAGCTGGCTGGGCTCTGCTTGGGAGCGTAGCAAATCCAGTGCTGCGGGAGCCAGGGTTCTCGCTAAGGACTCCATCGAAGACGTCTTCTGGCGGATGACCTGTCGATTCCCCAGATGGATGGCGATGACACCGACGACGAGAAAGCCACTCAGGATCACAAAGAGGAGAGTGCCTAGTATCGTAGGATACAGCCGACGAAAAAAGGTGTGCATCGTTGTTTAAAATCGCGCAGGATGCCGGGGCGAGTAATCACTCATCGAGCGCCAAACGGTAGCCGGCATTTTTAACCGTCAGGATGCGCTGACTCACACCGGCCAGTTTTTTCCGAAGCTGGCTGATATGCAGATCCACCGTTCGCGTTTCGATCTCCAGCGCCTGCTCATATCCCCAAACCTTGTCCAACAACATTTCACGGGTCAGAACGCGCCCTCGGGCTTCCCAAAGGGTCTTGAGGAGGGAGAATTCCTTGGCGGTCAGCTCCACTGGCTTGCCAGCGACAGAAACCGTATGCTTTGCCCAATCCACGCGAAGACGATCGATCTGGACGACTTCTTGAGAATCCGGTGCCTGGATGCGTCTAAGAATGGCTTTGATCCTTGCGATCAGCTCACGGAAACTGAACGGCTTGGTTACATAATCGTCGGCGCCCATCTCCAGTCCAACCACTTTATCGAGCTCTTGCGATTTCACGGTCAACAGAATAATGGGGATGTGGCGAGTCTTCTCATCACGTCTCAGCGTCCGACAGACTTCCAGGCCATCCATTTCCGGGAGCATCCAGTCCAAAAGAACCAGATCCGGCAACTCCCGACGGGCCATCTCCAATGCCCGGGCGCCGTCGTAGGCAACGACCGTTCGGAAACCTTCCTTGTCCAGGTTGTATTTCACCGCCGCGACGATTGATTTCTCGTCGTCGACGATGAGAATCTTGGCTTTTGCCATTGCAGCAGGTCTCATGATAACAGAATCGCGCAGACATGAAAACCGCTTCCGGTTGTTACACCTAATTAACACAGGTGTAATGTGCTCTTAATAACATTCTTGTTTACTAACAAGATGCTGAAAACCCATTTTGGCTCCAGGCGTTAGTATGGGGCAAGGGAGAACCCAAGCATCTTTTATCTTTCCCACGCCCCGCGTCTTGCCCCATGCCCCGTATCATGAGCCTTGAGCGCTGCGGGACTTTTTCCGCAGCCTGCGGATATGATCATCCGCAACCGGAAGTGGGCATTGTGAATAACCCAAACACAAACAGGGATCCTATCCCATGGCGATGTCGCTGAAACAGATTCAGCGCGTGTTGTGCGAGCGCACCCAGGAATTTCAGGTCCTGCGCCAGATCATTGAGACTGTCAACAGCAGCCTAAACCTGCAGGCGGTCCTCCAACAGATTCTGGATTTGGTCTGTCAGGTGACAGCGGCGGATGCTTGCTTGCTTTATCTGCTCGATGAATCGGCCCAGACGTTGGTGCTTCAAGCATCAAAACCTTCCCATCCTAAAGACCATGGTCAAATCACCCTTCGGATAGGGGAAGGTCTAACCGGCTGGGTCGCGAAAGAACGTCGCCCTGTGGTTATCAGCAGCCGGGCTTTTGATGATCCTCGGTTCAAGGCTTTTCAGCAACTGCCGGAGGACCATTACGAAGCGTTCTTGTCAGTGCCCATCATCATGAGGAATCGATTGGTTGGAGCCATTAACGTCCAGCACCGCGATCCTCATCGCTACGATGACGAAACCGTGGCATTGGCAGAAACGATCGGGTGTCTTGTGGGAGGGGCGATTGCAAACGCCCGTCTGTACCAGGCAGCCAAACAGCGTCGTAGGGAACTCGAAACCCTGGCGCAGCTCAGCGAGGCTGTGGTCTCTACACGATACCTTGATGAGATCCTCCATCTCATTGTGACCGTGACTGCTCAACTCATGGGCTCGAAGATCTGCTCGCTCATGTTGCTGGATGAGGCCAAACAAGAGTTGACGATCCAAGCGACGCAGGCCTTAAGCCCGAGCTATCGCAACAAACCGCCGATCCGTGTGGGCCAGAGCATCAGTGGGCAAGCGTTGAATGAGCGACGGTCGATCAGCGTCTTGGACGTAACTAAAGACAACGGGTATATGTATCCGGAACTCGCCAAGCGGGAAGGACTGCGTTCGCTGCTTTCGGTGCCCATGGTCATCCAGAATCGTGCCATTGGGGTTCTCAACTGTTACACCTCACAGGAACATCGCTTCAGCGAGGATGAGATCCAGATCCTTTCGACGATCGCCAACCAGGCAGCGGTGGTGATTGAGCGTACCCGGCTCTTGGATGAAACGATGAACGCGCGCGAGGCGCTCGAAACCCGAAAAAGCATTGAGCGAGCCAAAGGAATCTTGATGGCTGAGGCTGGGCTTAGCGAAGCGGAAGCCTTCCGGCTACTCCAGAAACAGAGCATGGAGAAACGCAAGCCCATGCGCCCGATCGCGGAGGCGATGATTCTTGCGCACGAGCTGAATAAAAATCTGAGAGGAATGAGAGGGAAAGAATGAAAAATAAGAAAAATCTTGACAAGAATGTTCCAAAGGCTATACTGTGTCAAGTGCGGTTCAACGACGAATCGTAAGGACAACGGTGTTCGCAAGCGCGAGCACCGTTTTTATATTTCTGCGAATCAAAATTGTGGAGCCCCACAGGATGAACCTGCGGTACCTAAGAACATGTACCGCGTGGGGCGACATCCCGCCCACCCATATTGTTGAAGCAAACCGACTGGGCCGATGCCTTCGGCCGAGGCCCGATGGCGGCATCGGTAGGTTGAATTAAAAGAAATTTCGCTTCGCAAAATTTCTACAGAGGTTGAATTGCGCACAGAGCTGATGTGGGAGTTCGGGCACAAACGTTCGATGGCTCCCGGGAACCTGGCAGCGTGGGGCATGCCCCAAACCCAGAGGACGGACACATTGAAAGAAGTCATCGCCATCATTCGCCCTGAGCGTTGGGGCCAGACGAAGATCCGACTGCAGCGGTTGCGTGTTCTGGCCTTTACCCAGCAGCGGGTTTTGGGGAGGGGTCGGGAGCGGGGTTTGCGATACTTGCCACGACAGGGAGCCAGTCATCCGGCCACCATCCGGTATCTGCCCAAACGGATGATTTCGTGGATCGTGGAAGAAGCTCAGGTGGAGCCACTCGTTAAGGCCATTATCGAAATCAATCAAACAGGCCAACTCGGTGACGGAAAGATTTTCATTCTTCCCATGGAGGGGGCAAGTCGCATTCGAACCGGAGAACGTGGAGTTGAGGCGCTGCGCGCGCAGCCGTCGTTTGATCTGCTCGTAGGACATCCCGCAAGCCGTGATCAAACGTCATTGTCCCCATCTTCTCGTTGATGATTTCACTGGTCACTAATCACTGGTCACTGGATATGCGTCCCGGGAATAATCCCATCGAAACTTACAAGGCAGCTAAGGGCGGCGATGGCCTGCGCATTCGCGAGGATCTACCCCAGCTCATCGCTCAGGGTCATGAAGCCTTGAGCCCTGCAGATAAGGAATTGCTCAAATGGGTCGGGGTGTTTTTTCGCAAGCCCACGCCTGGCAAGTTTATGATGCGCATCCGCATGCCCAATGGATTCGCCACGGCCCAGCAGCTCGTGACGATCGCGGATCTCTCCGAGCGAGTGGGAAACGGAACCTTGGACATCACCACGCGTCAGCAAATTGAGCTGCGGGGTTACACCTTAGCGGGTGTTCCCGAGATCTGGGAGAAGCTGCGTGGGGTTAACCTAAGGTCGCTGCAGACGGGGATGGATAACATCCGCAACCTCAATGGCTGTTCCTTGGCCGGCCTGACGCCCGATGAACTCTTGGACGCATCGTCCATTGTGCTGGAACTGGACCGGTTTATCGTGGGTACAGATGGGAATTCTGAATTTACCAACCTGCCCCGCAAAATGAACGTGACGGTGACGGGGTGTTTGGAAAACTGCACGCACAACGAATCCCAGGACATAGCCCTTGTGCCTGCGACAAAGATCGTCGATGGGACGATCCATGCCGGCTTCCACATCCTCGTCGGAGGCAAGATGGGATCCGGTGGCTTTACCATCGCCTCGAATCTGGAATGGTTCATCGAGCCCTGCCAGGCGGTTGAAATGGTGATTGCTATCATCAAACTCTTCCGCGACGAAGGCCCCCGCGACTCCAGAACCAAAAGTCGGTTAGCGTTCTTACTCGAAGAATGGGGACTGGATCGTTTTCGAAAGGAACTGGGGACCAGGCTCGGCTGGATGCCCCGCTCGGCCGGCCAGGACGCACGCAGGGAATGTCACACAGACCATCTGGGCGTCCATCCTCAGAAACAACCCAACCGCTACTCTGTGGGTGTTAGCGTCACCGTGGGGCGAATCCATCAGGAGAGTCTGCGAGAACTCGCCCGTCTGGCAGAAGTCTATGGCACGGGACAGATCCGCCTCACGACAGGACAGAACGCCGTGCTTATTAACGTCCCTCAGGAGCGTCTGGAGGGTTTGCTTCGGGAGCCGTTATTGAAAGAGCTGCCCCCGGAACCTTCCCGTTTCGTCAGAGGCTTGGTGAGTTGCACCGGTGTTCAGTATTGCAACCTCGCCGTCATTGAAACCAAAGCCCGTGCCGTTCGGATCGCGCAAGCGTTGGAAAAACGCCTGGGAACCGAGGGTACGCCACTGACGATCTACTGGTCCGGCTGCCCGGCTGCATGTGGCAACCATCAGGCGGCTGATATCGGGCTGCGGGGTATGAAGGTTAACGTTGCAGGACAATCGGTGGATGCCGTCGCGATCTATGTCGGTGGCAGGACCGGCCCGAATGCCCGCGAAGGAAAACAGATCATGGAAATGGTTCCTTGCGATGAGGCGCTGCCCGATATGCTGGCGACGGTCATTCAGCATGTGGAGCTGTTCAAACAGGTCGAGCCGCTTCGAGCGGGATTGAAGGATCGAATCCTGATGGTCCCTGCGGGTCCGCCTGAGGAATTTTCGGAAGAGTCCCTGGCCTCAAAAGATGAAGCCGGTACCTTCGCAGACAGAACTTCCATGGATAGTCCTTCTACGGAATCGAGGAGTGCCACAGCCGTTGGAATGGCACAGGCGCAGGCGGCCAAGGTCCGCGTGTGTGGCGTCCATGAATTAAGCGAAGGTGGCTGTCGAGTAGTCAGCGTGCGTGGCCAGCAACTGGCTGTGTTTCGCGTCGACGGCCAGATCGTCGCGATCGATGCCCAGTGCCCGCACGAAGGCGGACCGCTCCAGGATGGGATGATCGAGCAAGGCTGCATCGTCTGCCCCTGGCATAACTACAAGTTTGACTTGGCCAGCGGCCGGTGTCAGACCGAACCGGATTTGAAAGTGAATAGGTACCCCACATCCATTCTGGATGGCGTGGTGTGGGTTGATGCCAATGTGAGCGGGGTAATCAGTGACAGCTAATACAAACGAATTATCCTCTGGCATTGTCGCGTTAGATAATTCGTTTGTATTAACAGGCTCCCAAACCCGCAGGCTGAGAGAATTTTCGATTGGAAGATAAAGCAATCTTAGGTGTCAGTTGTCACAACGCTGAGAGGGATTGCCATGAAGTTGATCCGTGCGATTATTCGACCCGATCGTGAAGAAACAGTGGTCAAGCAATTGGAACAGGCCGGGATCGTATCGCTTACGAAGACGGATGTGCTCGGCCGAGGGCAACAGCGGGGCATCCAAGTGGGTGCTACGGTCTACGATGAGATCCCGAAGCTCCAGTTGCTCCTTGTCGTTGAGGACGCTCAGGTAGAGCGGGCGATTGCGGCGATTGAAGGAGCAGCGAAAACCGGACAGCCTGGAGACGGCAAAATCTTCATCAGTCCCGTCGAGGCGACCTACACCATCCGAACCGGGCAAAAGGTGACCGAATGTTCGTGAGGGTGAAATTCTTTGCAACGTTACGCGATGCCGCTGGCACAGAGGAGTGTGGGTTGGCCTTGGAGCCAGGCTCGCGAGGGCAAGATGCAAGAACGATTCTCGTGAAACGCTATCCACGATTGGCGGGTCTTATCGATTCTGCACGGCTTGCGGTGAATCGGGACTACCAATCTTGGGAGATCTCCGTGCACGAGGGAGATGAGCTGGCCTTGATTCCCCCGGTGAGTGGTGGATGAAATGCAACCCCGCCATTGCGCCCACAACAGGATGCTGTCGTCCAACATCGACGATTGCATCACGATATTGTCGATTGACGATTGTCGATTTTCGATTGAACAGCGGTTTTTAATCGACAATCCAAAATCGACAATGCCGCATTCAACCAGCAAGTGCAACACTCGCGGACTTGAAGACTTCCGCCGGTGTTTGGAAGCCGAGGCACTTCCTCGGACGATGATTGAGCCAGCGTTCGACCGGTTGTACCTGGGTCTTCGAGACCTGCGCAAGGTCGGTCTGCTTCGGGAAGAAGCGCCGGACCAAGCCAATCGTGTTCTCGACGGTGCCCCGCTGCCAGCTATGGAAGGGCTCGCAGAAGTAGGAGCGGCTGCCGAGGGCGCGGTTGGTCTGGACGTGTTCGGTGTTCTCCGAGCCGTTGTCGTAGGTCAGCGAGCGCCGCAAGCCAGGCGGGTACTGACTGAGCCGTCGGGTCAGCGCCCGGCGCATCTCGGCAGCCCCCTTGCGCGGCAGCGTGGCGAGCTTCGTGTAGCGCGCCGTGCGTTCCACCGTAATTTGGAGGGCGACGGCGCTGGCGCGCGAGATCATGGTGTCCGTCTCCCAATGCCCGAACTGGCGGCGGCGCTGGACGACCGCGGGCCGCTGCCGAATCGAGACGCGCTGGGGGATGTGGACCCGTCGGTGTTTACCCCGGACATAGCCGCGATACCGGCGCTGCCGATGCGCGCGGACCAGCCGGGGCACGAGGTGTCGGGCCTCCGCGTAGACCCACTGGTAGATGGCTTCATGACTAATGGCCCCGTACGGATGCCGCCGTGTCCAACGGCCCGCAATGAGCTCCGGCGACCAGCCCGCCCGCAGGCGCGTGGCCACGTACCGGCGCAGGCGGGCAGACTTGAGGCGCGGTCGCTGATGCGCCACGCGATTGCGCGTCTCGGCGCGGTGCTGGGCTTTGTGCGCCAGGTAGTAGCCGCTGTAGATGGGCGGGGCATTCCGTCGCAGCTCCCGCGCCAGGGTGCTGGGGGCGCGCCGCAGGACTGCGGCGATCTGCCGCAGCGACTGCCCCCGACTTCGAAGGACTGCCAAGACGTCTCGTTCATGGCTACTCAGGTGTTGGTAGGGTATCGGCATAGTCCGCGTATTCTAACGCGGAAGCCGTCAACCCCTCTAG